>JBFHSP010000061.1:0-14328 GCA_041591085.1 Kangiellaceae bacterium
AGTTCGATCGCTTGTGAAATTGCATCTAACAACGATTCATTCATTACACTGTAAAGCTGCTCAAAGTTTTCAATCATGTAATAAATAGGTTGATAGATATCAATGCGATAAGGTGTTCTTAAAATCGTCATTAAATCGAAAGGTCGAATCTCAACCGATTTGTCTTCCAACGCATAAATGGTTTCGCCTTTGCTCGATAATATCCCCGCACCATAAATCCGTGGTCCCTGTTCGGTTTTTATCAATCCAAACTCAACTGTAAACCAAAAAAGTCGAGCCAAATAAACACGCTCTTGTTTGCTTGCGGATAAGCCAAGCTTGCCATAGTTATGACAAAAATCAGCAAATACAGGATGGGTTAGCATGGGGCAATGGCCATATATTTCGTGGAATATGTCGGGCTCTTGCAAGTAATCAATTTCATCTTTGCTTCGAATAAACGTAGCTGCAGGAAACTTCTTATTTGAAAGTAATTCGAAAAAGGTTCCAAAAG
Source organism: Kangiellaceae bacterium (assembly GCA_041591085.1). GTDB lineage: Bacteria > Pseudomonadota > Gammaproteobacteria > Enterobacterales > Kangiellaceae > Pleionea. The sequence goes on from JBFHSP010000061.1 coordinate 494, forward strand.
GAATAAGAGCTGGTACTGCTGCTACTTCCCAGCCAGTTGCGTTTTTTAATGCATCGCTTACTTCGTTGAGCTGAGGTATTTTTTCTGCCGTTAATCCAAGGGTTGCTAATCCTTGAATGTATTCATTACAGGCGCGATCTTTAATAACACCCATTTGGCGCTCATACAAAAACGCCCATGTCTGGTTTTCCTCTTCAGAGTATTGAATAAAGCCAGTTTCATCGGCTTTGCGTGCAATGTAGGAAGTCACGTTTTGGGTTCCTTCTGTCTATTCATAAATTCTATAGCGTTGCTTATAGCTGTCCAAAGGTAAGGCTATTAGCAAATAAGGAAACGGAAACTGATCTAAATCAACAAAGCGTGTTCCAACCTTTTTCTAGCTGTGCTCGTCCAACCAGGTGTTCTAAATCAAACGCGCAAAGATAGTGCTAATAAAGGAGAGCTAAATAATGAGCGTAACAAAAACGATGAAATCCGTGCCAGTAATTGTTGGGGCGTTAATGTTATTTGGCTGCGGCGTTACCCTCGCAGGGCAAGGCAATAGTATCAGCCGTGTTTTAGGAGGAATTTCAGTAGAGCAAGATGCAAAGATGGGCGATCTATCAACGGTTAATGGCGGAATTTCAATTGCTGATGGCGCATCTGCAGATGATGTAGATACAGTGAATGGCGGTATTTCAATGGGCGAGAATGTGTCGGTTGATTCCGCTTCAACGGTAAACGGTTCTATTAAGGCCGGTGAAAAAGTTAAAGTACGCAAAAGTTTATCAACGGTTAATGGCGGCATTGAAGTGAAAGCTGGCGGTGAAGTCGTAAAACATGTAACCACCGTTAATGGCGATATCGTTTTAGAAAAAGCTGTGGTTAAAGGTGATTTAGAAACCGTTAATGGTGATATGGAGTTAACGGCATCGGTGGTTCATGGGGATATCACTTTTGAAAAATCAAAAGGTTGGAAGTGGGGTAGTGATAATGATGAAAAAGATTGGCCGCAATTAGTGATTGATAGTGACAGCGAAGTAAAAGGAACTATTCATTTGTATCGCCCTGTAAAATTAGAGTTGAATAAAGCAAAAGTGGGTGAGGTTATTCATCATTACAATAAAAAATAATTAAATAGCTCAAAACAAAAATCCCAACTGCCTTTAGCGGTTGGGATTTTTTTATAGTGCGAACTGTTTTTACGCCTTAAATAAATTGCCTAATAACACCGGTTTGTTTGAACCGGTGACCGTTCGATAATCCAACCTGTGTTCATCTACGCGTTGCTTTGCAAGCCAAGCAAAAGTAGCGGCTTCTATATAGTCGGTATCAATATTACTTTGCTCTAGCGGTAGCACTTGAGTGTGTTTGCTGAGATGATGTTTAATTCGTGATACTAAAAACTCGTTATGAGCGCCGCCTCCGCAAATTAATAATTCATCACATACATCGGGCAACTTATGAATTTGACTCACAATGGTTTTAGCAGTTAGTTCAACCAGGGTTGCCTGCACATCTTGCGGTGATGCGGGATCCGCACCTTTCAGTTTTTGTTCAATCCATTGTTCGTCAAAATATTCTCGGCCGGTGCTTTTGGGCGCAGGCATCATAAAAAATGGATCGGCAAACATATGTTTAAGGAGTTCGTTATGGACAAAGCCTCCTGCAGCCCAGTCTCCATTTTCATCGTGCGAATGTCCTTGATGCTTTTTGATCCATAGATCGATAAGCGCATTAGCCGGGCCAGTATCAAAACCGACTACTTGACCGTTGTCTTTTGGTAACCAAGTTAAGTTAGCTATACCACCTAAATTTAAAATGACGCGATTAATTGATTTTTCCCCGAACAACCATTGATGAAAAAGTGGTACTAGAGGCGCGCCTTGTCCGCCAGCGGCGACATCCATACGACGAAAATCAGCAACCGTTAAAGCGCCGGTTTTATAAGCAATGGTGTTGGGGTCGGCAATTTGCAGGGAAAATCGATTTTTGCCTTGTGGCCTATGACGTATGGTTTGTCCGTGTGAGCCAATGGCTTTTACTTGCGACATTTCAAGCCCTGCTTGCTTTGCTATTTTTAAAGCGGCTTCGGCAAACAGATCGCCTAACGCGTGATCAAGATGTCCCATTCTATCGATTCTTTGTTCGCCGTTATGAACAGCCGGTTGCGACAGCAATAGCACTTCTTCTCGTATTTTTTCGGGGTATTCGAAGGTATTTTGAGCAAATAAGGTAATGCTGTTTTCGGTTAATGATACAGCTACGGCATCGATACCGTCAGCAGACGTACCAGAAATTAATCCAATGTAAATGTCTTTGCTCATGTGTGTTCCACTGCTTAAGGAAGTAATCGCGTTCGTGCTTCTAAACCCGATAATAATGGCTGAGTTGACGCTATAAAGCGATCTTTTTCAGATTTTGCAATAGGTTCTGCTTGCGGCAGTTTAACGGTTCTAGGATTTCGGTGCGCTCCATTAACCACAAACTCGTAATGTAAATGCGGTGCTTCTGCCATGCCAGTTGCCCCAACATAGCCAATTACTTGGCCTTGCTTAACTCGCTTACCATTGGCAACCGTACGTTTAGATAAATGTAAATACTTAGTGGTAATGTTGTTACCGTGTTGAATAAAAATGTATTTACCGTTGTATTGATTAAAGCTTGACGCAATCACTTTGCCATCTCCGGCGGCATACACTGGAGTCCCTGTTTTGGCACGGTAATCAATACCGTTATGCGCTTTGTAGCGTTTTAAAATAGGGTGATAACGATTCGGATTAAAGTTAGAGCTGATATACATGAAGTTTACTGGTGATCGTAAAAAAGCCTTTCGCATGCTGTCGCCAGTAGGGCTGTAATAATTGCTCGATCCAGAGGCTTCAACGTAGCGAACCGCTTGGAACACTTCGCCTTGATTGACAAATTGAGCGACTAAAATTTCACCTTCGCCAATTAGCTCATCATCTAAGTATTTTTGCTCATAAATCATAGCAAAGCTGTCGTTTTTGCGGACATCGAGGGCAAAATCGATATCCCAACCAAAAATGTTGGCCAGCTTTACAATTAGGGTATCGGATAGACCTTGTTTTTTTCCGGCATTAAAAAGTGAGTCATCAATAATGCCCGAAGCAAAAGCTTGGCGTATTTCAATCGGGCGCGTTTTTAGTTCACCGTGATAGCCGTTTGCAGTTTTCTTTATTTGCAGCGTTTCGTTGATTGATAATAAGTAATGGACATTAAGTAATTGGCCTTGCTCATCCAGCTTAAATATCAGCTCTTTTCCTGGACGAATTCTGGTGAGGTATTCTTTTGCGAGAGGATCTTGAGTGATTTCGTAAACATCACGAGCAGAGAACCCTTGTTTTGAAAAAATAGAGGAAAGGGTATCTCCCGATTTTACTTGGACTGTGTTTTCTTGAATGGCCTTTTTTGACTCAGTCAAGTCATCAATTGTGGGATTTTCCGGATCAATAGCATCTGGATAGTTTTGCCATTGCAGTTCAAGAGGTTTGCGACTTAAATTGACATTTCCTAATTCGTTATTTTCAAATTCTAGCTCTTGAGTGATTGAAATGACCGGCGTGGAATCTAACTCCTCAGAGTCATCCCCGATAGTCAGCGCGACGCCGAGCAATAGGATACCGAATGCAATGGCGATCGTTTCTCCCCAGTGTAATTTGGCTTTCGCTAGCCAGAAATGGTGAGGTGCTATGCGATTTTTGTTCGTTTTATAATCTTGTTTGATCATATTTTTTGAGTTTACAGCCTTTTTTGCCATACAACTTTGGCACGCTTAACGATAGAATAGCTGACCTTATATGTTCAACCCTGTAAGCGGCCTTTTTTTAGCAGGTGCAGTTTACCTTATTTTGGCTAGTTTCGAAGCTTTACCATGAAAAATTTTGTGGAAATGGTTTTGTTCTTTTGGAGTTTAGAATGACCGATGTCACTGTGGCATTTAATGAGATCAAGCGTGGAACCGATGAAGTATTGGTGGAAGAAGAGTTACTTGAGTTATTAAAGCTTGATCGTCCGCTAAAAATTAAAGCTGGATTTGATCCAACGGCGCCTGATTTACATTTAGGTCATACCGTTTTAATCAATAAGATGCGCCAGTTTCAGCAAATGGGCCATCATGTGGTGTTTTTGATTGGTGACTTCACCGGCATGATAGGCGATCCCACTGGAAAAAGCGCGACACGGCCGCCGTTAACCATTGAGCAAATTCAAGACAATGCCAAAACTTACAAAGAGCAAATTTTTAAGATTCTCGATCCTGAAAAAACCGAAGTCGCATTTAATTCTACTTGGTGTGAAAAGTTAGGCGCAGCCGGTATGTTAAAGCTGGCTTCGCATCAAACTGTGGCGCGTATGCTTGAGCGAGACGACTTTAAAAAGCGATATACCTCTGGGCAGTCTATCGCGATTCATGAATTTATGTATCCGCTGGTGCAAGGCTACGATTCCGTTGCAATGGAGTGTGATGTAGAACTTGGCGGTACTGATCAACGCTTTAACCTTTTAATGGGCCGTGAATTGCAAAAAGACCACGGTCAGAAGCCGCAAATCGTCATTACCATGCCGCTTCTTGAGGGGCTTGATGGCGTACAAAAAATGTCTAAGTCATTGGGCAACTATGTGGGAATAACAGAAGCCCCGGGTACTATGTTTCAAAAGCTAGTATCTATCCCCGACTCTATTATGTGGCGCTACTTTGAGCTTTTGTCTTTCAAATCTTTAGCAGAAATCGAAGCGCTTAAAGAATCGGTAGAGAAAGGCGCTAATCCGCGAGATATTAAAATTGAATTAGCACGTGAATTAGTGGCTCGTTTTCATGGTGAAGAGGCCGCAGCCTCAGCACATAAAGGTGCTGGTAATTTAGTTGTGGACGGTGAAATTCCAGACGATTGTCCTAGAGTTGAGTTATCGCTAGAAGGTGCCGAGCAATTACCGATTGGCCGAGTGTTAAATCAAGCCGATTTAGCCACAAATTCAGCACAGGCAAAAGATATGCTGAAAAATGGCCGGGTAAAAGTCGATTGGAATGTAATAGAGCCTTCATTAATGCTTGGCGCAGGAAAGTATGTGATTCAAGCCGGTAAGAAAAAATTAGCGGTTGTTACCATTGGTTAAATCGTCACTATCTCATCTCTGGTGACGGATTTTGAATTTTAAACCGTCGTTAAAAAAGGCTCTTAAATGAGCCTTTTTTGTGCAGATAGATTTTAAATTGAAAGGGTTATTGAATCAGAGACTCAATAGCGGCGATCAAACTTTCTGCATCGAGCCCACAGCGCTTTAATAAGTCTTTTGGATCGCCATGTTCAATAAATCTATCGGGAATTCCAAAGTGACTGATATGAACCGATAGGTTTTTTTCGGCTAAATATTCAGCAACGGCACTTCCTGCTCCACCCATTACCGCATTTTCTTCAAGAGTGATGAGGCGATGGTGAGTTTTAACAAGAGAATCGATAATTTGAGTATCCAGCGGTTTTATAAAGCGCATATCCACTAAGGTTGCATTAAAGTGTTCTGCTACTTTTTGGCCTTCGGTTAACATTGAACCGAATGACAAAATCGCTATTTTTTCGCCTTCTCGTACTGTTCTTGATTTACCTATGGTTAGGCTCTCGAGAGATTTTTCTATAGAGACTCCAGGACCAGTCCCGCGCGGGTAACGCACCGCCGCAGGGCCCTCAAATAAATATCCGGTTGTTAGCATTTGTCGGCATTCATTTTCATCGGATGGCGCCATAATCACCATTTTGGGTATAGAGCGTAAAAAGCTTAAATCATAAGCTCCATGATGAGTCGCACCGTCACCACCAACTAGACCACCACGATCGATTGCAAATAAAACATCTAAATCTTGCAGAGCTACATCGTGAATCAATTGATCATAAGCGCGCTGTAAAAAGGAGGAGTAAATCGCAACCACTGGTTTAACGCCTTCGCAAGCCATGCCGGCAGCAAGAGTCACAGCGTGTTGTTCGGCAATGCCAACATCAAAATATCGTTCTCTAAACTGACGAGAAAACTCAATCATATCGGAGCCTTCACGCATAGCGGGCGTTATCCCAACCAATTGGTCGTCTTGCTCAGCCATATCGAGTAACCATTGTCCAAATACATTGGAGTAGGTGATTTTCGGCTTGCTAGCCGGTAATTGAGTATCTTTAGGATCGAAAATTGGCACGCCATGATATGCAATCGGATCGTTCTCAGCGGGCGCGTATCCTTTGCCTTTTTTGGTGACTACATGTAAAAACTGTGGGCCATCTAAGGCTTTCATATTAGAAAGGGTGTCAAGCAAAACATCAAGGTTGTGGCCATCGATAGGCCCAATATAGTTGAACCCTAACTCCTCAAAAAGCGTACCGGGTAGCATCATACCTTTCATATGCTCTTCAACTCGGTGTGCCCATTCGGACACTGCCGGCATATTTTGCAGTACCTTTTTGCCACCTTGTTTGATGGTTGCGTAGAACTTGCCTGATAATATTTTTGCGAGATAGTTATTTAAACCACCCACGTTTTCAGAAATTGACATATCGTTGTCGTTAAGAATCACAAGCATGTTGGCTTTAACATCGGAGGCGTGGTTAAGCGCTTCAAAGGCCATGCCAGCGGTCAAAGCACCATCGCCAATAATAGCTACGGTGCGCTTATTTTCACCACGTAACTTTGCCCCAATAGCCATACCAAGCGCAGCACTGATTGAAGTGGATGAATGGCCTACGCCAAAACAATCATATGGGCTTTCTGAGCGCACTGGAAAAGGGTGTAATCCATCGGTTTGCCGAATGGTTTCCAAATTATCGCGCCTGCCAGTTAATACTTTATGGGGATAAGCTTGGTGCCCGACATCCCAAACGAGTTTGTCATCTGGGGTATTAAACAAGTAATGCAGCGCAACGGTCAGTTCCACTGTACCTAAACCAGCTGCAAAATGGCCGCCACAACGACTGATTGTGTCAATTAGGTATTGCCTTAATTCGTCTGCAACTTTAGAAAGCTCGGAGGTTTCCAGCTTTCGCAGGTCTTCAGGCGAATTGATGGTCATCAGTAAAGGATAATGATTTAAGGTTGCATTCATTGATCAACCTGGCTCCAATTAATCGGTATTTCTATTGGGTATTACAAAGCTATTTTACGCGAGCGACAATATCTTTAGCGAAGGCTTCAAGAAGCGCAGTATTATACGGCAACTCTTGCAAGGCTTCTAATGCGAGATTCAATTGTTTTTCTGCATGTTCTTTTGCGCCATCTAGACCTAACAGCTTAGGATAGGTGCTTTTATTGGCTTCAAGGTCTGATCCTTGTGGTTTTCCTAGGGTTTCAGTATCACTTTCAATATCTAAAATATCGTCTTTAATTTGAAACGCAAGGCCAATGGCTCTGCTGTATTTATTCAAGGATTCAACATGATCTTGATTGATCGCGTTATTGCTGGTTGCCGAGTAATAACCTGCTAAAACTGAGGCATTGATCAGTGCGCCCGTTTTCATTAAATGCATATGCTCAAGCTGCTCTAAAGTTACGTCTTTTCCGGTAGCGGCTAAATCAATTGCTTGGCCTCCACCCATTCCAAGTGAGCCTGACGATTGTGCAATCAATTCGATGATTTTCAGCTGTGAAAGTGGCTGAAGCAGTGGATTTAGATGACTTAATTTTTTAAATGCAATGGTTTGAAGTGCATCACCAGCCAGCACAGCCAAAGCTTCGCCAAATTTGATGTGGCAAGTGGGTAATCCACGCCTTAAGTCGTCATCATCCATACACGGTAAATCATCATGAATGAGCGAATAAGCGTGGATCAGTTCAAGTGCCATAGCCGCGGCATCAACTTGCTCCTCTTTTCCTCCGCACATAAGGGCGGTTGCATAAGCGAGAAGGGGACGAGTCCTTTTGCCAGGATTCAATGCGCTGTAGCGCATCGCTTCGTGTAAATCATAAGGTTGCATGCTTATTGGCGGTAGCTCTATGTCAATAAGTTGCTCAACGCGCTGACAAAAACGCGTTTTAAATTGTTCGATATTCATAATAAATTATTCTTGATTGTCAGCGCTTGAAAACGGTTTAAGCTCTTGGTCTTTGGTGAGTTGCTGGATTCTAAGCTTGGCAGAGTCGAGTGCTGTTTGGCATGATTGCGTTAACTTCACTCCAAGTTCAAATTGTTTCAGTGCTTCTTCTAAGGTTAAGTCACCAGACTCCATGTTTTTCACAACATTTTCTAAATCGGTTAATTGTTGTTCAAAACTTTGTGCTTTTGTTGACTTACTCATAATTTGGGCCTTTTTCAGAAGTTGTCTTCATCCTTTTGGATACTTATTTTCTTATAATTTGGAACCAATGGGAACCTTTAAAACTTAAAGATTAATCTTTCAAAACAAAGTATTGCAGATAGACTACACTGTAGCTTGCAAGATAAGATCAACTTTGCAACTTAAACAATATTGTCTAATCTTTATAAATAAAACAAAGCTTATAAAAAGAGGCTTCGCGAGTGGATTTAGCAACCCTTATTGGACTATTGGGCGCAGCAGGTATCGTAGTTTTAGCGATGATATTAGCTGGTGGCTTTGCGCAATTTATTGATCCTCCTTCAATATTAATCGTAGTGGTTGGTAGTCATTTGGTTGTAATGGGCCAGTATCCTTTAGCAGATTTTATCGGAGCGGCCAAAGCTGGTTTAAAGGTACTCACCTTTAAAGGAGTGGCGCCTGAAGACTCTATCGCAAAAATCGTAGAGCTTGCCGATTTATCGCGAAAAGGAGGCTTACTATCGTTAGAAGGCGCAGAAATTGACGATCCTTTCCTAAAAAAAGGCGTAGGGTTATTGGTGGATGGGCATGATGGCGAAGTGGTTAAATCAATTTTGCAAAAAGATGTGCAAATGGCAACTAAAAGGCATGAAGCGGGTGCTGCAGTTTTTAAAAGTTTAGCCGATGTCGCTCCTGCCATGGGTATGATTGGGACTTTAGTTGGTCTTGTGGCAATGTTAGGTAACATGGATGATCCTAAATCGATAGGTCCTGCTATGGCAGTGGCCTTGTTAACCACTCTTTATGGCGCAATTATTGCGAATATGATTGCTATGCCTATCTCTGACAAACTTAAACTCCGTAATGACGAAGAGAAAATTTCCAAAACCCTTATGATTGACGGATTGCTAGGTATTCAAGCCGGCCAAAATCCTCGGGTTATTGAGCAAGTACTGCATGGATACATTGCGGAAGGAAAACGTCCTTCGGCTGAAGAATAATTACATTCGAGGTGATATGTGAGCGCTGAAGAAGAAGAATGTAATTGTCCTCCTCCCGGGTTGCCTGCCTACATGGGAACCTTTGCAGATCTTATGGCACTGCTGATGTGTTTCTTTGTGCTGTTATTATCGTTTTCAGAAATGGACGTTCTTAAATTTAAGCAAATTGCAGGCTCGATGAATTTTGCATTCGGTGTACAAAATAAAGTAGAAGTCAAAGATATTCCTAAAGGTACCAGCATTATTGCTCAAGAATTTTCTCCTGGAAAGCCGACTCCTACTGTTATTGAAGCCATCATGCAACACACGGTAGAGATTACCCAAGAATCACTCGACTTTGATGAACCCGTAGAGGAAGATCCTGAAGAAGGTGATGGTGATAAAAGTGACACTGGTGAAGGGCAAAACACCAATATTGGGCAAGGTGAGAAAACCAGTACCAGTGAGAAAGAAATATCTGAACAGGTTGAGCGGTTAGCAATGAAAATTGCCGAAATGATGTCGGAAGAGCTTAACTCAGGCCAAATAGAACTGTTAGCCAAAGATAATTTGGTTGTAATAAGAATCCGAGAATCTGGTTCGTTTGGTTCTGGTTCTGATCGGATTGAAAGCGAATTTTTACCAGTACTTCGAAAAATTAGTAAGATATTAGAAGAAACCAAAGGCGAGGTAAGGGTAGCCGGACATACTGATAACTTACCCATAGACACTGAACGATTCCGTTCTAATTGGGAGCTATCCGGTGGGCGTGCTGGGTCGGTGGTAAGAGAGCTTTTGAAGAATCCAAAATTACAGCGAGATCGATTTGTGATTACCGGTTATGCCGACACTCGCCCTCTAGATAATAATACTACAGCAGCAGGTCGCGCAAAAAACCGTCGAGTCGAGGTGGTCATTGTTCAAGGTGATGGCTCTCCCAGTAAAATTTTGGGAATTGACGGTATCGAGTAAAAACTACTGTTCCTTAATTTCAGTCTTTAATAGAACTTTGCCTATTTTGATTAAACGTTGAATTAGAGCCTCCATTTAGAATTAAAAATTGCTACAATTCCGCCGTTGTTAACTTCATCACATTCAAATTGTCATTTTAATCGATTAAACACCTTGCTTAAAAAGGAGTATCAAGCATGAAAACTGTGTTAGTTACAGGCGGCACCGGGTATATTGCAAGCCATACGGTTATTCAGTTGCAAGCTGCTGGTTTTAAAGTGGTTATCATCGATAACTTATCAAACTCGAAATCATTAGTAGTCGATAAAATTGAAGCTCTTTCAGGTGTTCGTCCTGAATTTTTTGAAACAGATATTCGTGATGAACAAGCGTTAGATGTTTTATTTTCTCAGTATCAATTTGAATCAGTTGTTCATTTTGCTGGATTAAAAGCCGTCGGTGAATCGACTCAGTTACCATTAAAATACTATGAAAATAATGTGTGGGGTACTGTCAATTTATGTAAAGTGATGCAGCAACATGGTTGCAAACACATTGTATTTAGTTCGTCAGCTACGGTTTATGGTGACCCAGCCTCTGTGCCTATTAATGAGTCTTTTCCAACCAGTACGACCAATCCTTATGGCGAGAGTAAGCTAGTAGTGGAGCATATTCTTACAGACTTGCAAAAATCTGATCCCGAATGGAAGGTAGTATTACTTCGTTATTTTAATCCAATCGGTGCTCACTCAAGTGGAACCATAGGAGAAGATCCAAAAGACATCCCAAATAATCTCTTACCTTATGTTACTCAAGTTGCGGTTGGTCGCCTTGAGCAGTTATCTGTTTTTGGTAACGATTACCCAACTCACGATGGTACCGGCGTTCGGGATTATATTCATGTGGAAGATTTAGCTGCGGCTCATGTTAAGGCGGCAGAAAAGATTGACCAATTATCCGGCGTGAATATTATTAATCTTGGAACAGGAAATGGTTACTCGGTACTTGATATTGTAAATACTTTTGAGCAAGTGACAGGGATAAAAATTAACTATCAAATTAGTGAGCGTCGACCAGGAGATATCGCTGAATGCTGGGCAGATCCTACCTTAGCTAAAAGTCTACTAGGTTGGTCTGCGAAGAAAAATTTAAAAGATATGTTAACTGATGCTTGGCGTTGGCAATCGTCCAATCCAAACGGTTATGAATAACCGTTTGGATTAACCTTTAATCACAGCTTTAGTTTTCGTTGTGTTCTATAGTTTAAATTAAAGCTGCTGTTTAATTGCTCTGGCTAAAATGCTTGCCGACTCGGGATTAAACCTAAAAAATAGTTCAGGTTCTATCAACTCTAATTCCATAATAGACAGTTGGTTTTGATTATCTCTTACTACATCAACTCTTGCGTAAATCGGTTTCGGATCGCATGCGGCAATTGCTTGTTCAGCAAAATCAATTTCGTCTTGGGATGGAGCATAGTGTTGTACTTTTCCACCATGATCATCTTGAACACGAAAATCACCGGCTTTTGCAGTTTTTAAAACCGCATGAGTGAATTGTCCTCCCATCACCATAAGGGATATTTCACCTTGTTCACAAACGTTTTTTTGAAAGGGTTGAATTAAAAATTCTTCTTGAACGAGGAGAGCACTCAATATTGGCACTAATTCAGTGAGATTAGATTTATTGATTCGATAAGTATGACGTGCGGCGCCTGAAATTACGGGCTTTATAATCCATTCATTGTTTTTTGCAAAATCAAAGCATTGAGTTAAAAATTTATTTGCTTCTTCAATCGATTTGGCTTGATGCACTTGAGTATCAACTACATGAACACCTTTGTTTTTTAAATCAAGCAAGTATTTTTTGTCGAGATTCCACCAAAGTGTCTGTTCACTATTAAACTTTTTTGCCTTTAAATTTTTCAACCAGGCTTTAAATTCATCGATCCGATGAAAATAGTCCCAAGTGGTTCTAAAAACAACAGATGATACTTGATTCCAGTCAATGCTTGGATTTGACCAAGAAAACCTTTCAACCCTCAGACCTTGCTGTCGTAAGGCTTCACAAAGTAGTTCATCTTCTAATTGTACTTGAAGATTATACCAAGTCTTTTTAACTGGATTTTCATATCGATCTTCTGTTAATACAACTACATCGTATTGCATGTTATAACTCCTGAAGAAGTGCGCGCATTTTAATTCCAGCGGCGGTGGAATAGCCAATTGAGGCAGATAAAATTTGATTGTTTTTATCCGCAGTAAAGTAGGTAGGATAGCCCTTAATAGAAAACTCTGCTTTGGTTTGCTCTGTGCCTAACAACACATCTGCTGGAAGATCATGAGACTCAACAAAGGTGATCACATCTTCTCGGTGACGCCAGTCTAAGGCGATGATATACAAATTAATTTCCGTATTATCGATCTTGTCTTTTATGGTATTTAAATTTTCAATGGATAGATGACAGACCTTACACCATGGTGCAAAAAAGTAATAAAAATTGGGTTTGTCATTGTTGTTATTGTTATAAGCTAATCCGTTTAATGAAACTAGATTAAAAGATGGTGCGTTGTGAGATTCTGGTATCGCTCTATAATTCTGCCAGAAATAAAGTGCGATTAATCCAAATACAATAAATATGAATTGGCTTAATATTGACTTGAGTAATTTGCTTTTTTGTTGCAATAAAGCTGAAAGTTTACCTTTGAGCATCGAACAACTTCTCAATATTGATGTTATGGCGTTTAGCCCATCGGTCAATAATATGAAATGAAATCGACTCTCGAGTTGAGAGTTTTAGTTCACCCGATGAAACTTTTTTAGAAAATTCATTAGGTGAAACCCAAATAGCTTTTTCTAGCTCTCCATCTAAAAGCTCAATCGATTGACTACTTGCTTGTGCCGAAAAACCAATCATCACTGAGCAAGGAAAAGGCCATGGCTGTGAACCAATATATTGGGTCTTTTCCACTTTCAGATTGACTTCTTCAAGAACCTCTCGAGCAACTGCTTGCTCAAACGATTCTCCAGGTTCAACAAAACCGGCTATAACTGAATACCGGTTTATCGGCCATGTTGCCTGACGGGCTAATAACAAGTTTTCTTGATATTCAACGCCAACAATAATGGCAGGATCGGTTCTCGGATAGAATGTAAACTCACACGGCTCACAATAACGTTCATGACCCGCTTTATGAAATGCTGTTTTACTACCGCACTTGCCACAAAACTGATGGTGCCGATGCCAATAAATCATGGCTTTAGCGTACGCAATGGCTGAAGCATAAGGTTCTGCAATATTAGCGAGGGCCACACGAAGATCCATCCATTGTTGATGTGATTGCAGCTCGTAATCCCAAGAATTGACTTGGGTGGCAAACCAAGGTTTATTAAATTTTGTATGACCTAAATAAACCCAATGTTTGATGACATCAGCTTCGATAAAATGTTTGGCATTAACAGCATGGACCCCGTCAGGCTGAAGTAATACTTGATACTTTTCATTAACCAGTAAAAGAAAAGATTCTTCTTGATTACGCCAACGTTTAAAATGTTTTGTGCAGTCGCGCAGATGTGATTGTCTGTCGAGTGTTGGTTGAGAAAACTTCCACATAAAATGACTCAATTATCCTAATTGATACTGAACAAGAAAATA
>JBFHSP010000062.1:0-14318 GCA_041591085.1 Kangiellaceae bacterium
ACTGAGTTTAGTAATCGTCGTAAAGATAAAAACTTCGATCAGGTTCAGGCTGACATTTATGGTCAATTTGAGAACACCTTTTTGATGTATTTACCACGCTTGTGTGAACACTGTTTGAATCATGCGTGTGTGGCTTCTTGTCCATCGGGTGCTATTTACAAGCGCGAAGAAGACGGCATTGTATTGATTGACCAAGACAAATGTCGCGGTTGGCGTATGTGTGTATCGGGTTGTCCGTACAAAAAGATTTACTACAACTGGAAAACAGGCAAATCAGAAAAATGCATTTTCTGTTATCCAAGAATCGAAGCCGGACAACCCACTGTTTGTTCTGAAACCTGTGTCGGTCGTATTCGTTACTTAGGCGTGTTGCTATACGATGCCGATCGCATCGAAGCGGCTGCATCGGTTGCGGATGAAAAAGACTTATACGAAGCACAATGCGATATCTTTTTAGATCCAAGCGATCCAGAAGTGATCGAAGCAGCGCGTAAAGAAGGTATTCCTCAAGCATGGCTTGACGCAGCGGTTGATTCACCGGTTTATAAAATGGCGATGGATTGGAAAGTAGCATTACCACTTCACCCAGAGTACCGCACATTACCTATGGTTTGGTATGTGCCACCATTGAGCCCGATTCAATCAGCGGTTGAAGCAGGGCACGTGGGTATGAACGGTGAAATTCCTGATCTTAAATCACTGCGTATTCCGCTTAAATATTTAGCTAATATGTTAACCGGTGGTGATGAGCGTCCAGTGGTTCGAGCGCTTGAGCGTATGATTGCAATGCGAGCTTTCAAACGTTCTCAACACGTTGATGGTGTAGAAGATATCGAAGTATTAAAACAAGTTGGTATATCTAAAAATCAAGTGGAAGACATGTACCGCTATATGGCATTGGCTAATTACGAAGATCGCTTTGTTATTCCAACTAGCCATAAAGCTTACGCTGAAAACGCTTACGATATGAAATCGGGTTGTGGTTTTAGTTTTGGTAACGGTTGCTCAGATGGAAACAGTGACTTGAATGTGTTTGGTGGTAAAAAACAAACCGTACGCCAAGTTATTCCTGTAAAAGTCGAAATGTAAGCGAGAGCAATGATGGAAAACTTAAAAGTAATTTCACGTTTGCTCGACTATCCAACCGAAACCGTTTATGAGCATTTGAATGACATTAAGCAACTGATCGAAACCGATCCGTTGCTTGGTCAAACCGCCAAAAATGGTTTGGTTGAATTTATTGAGCACTTTGCCAAGCAAGAATTGCTTGAGTGGCAATCTTACTACGATGGGTTGTTCGAACGAGGACGCGCTGTTTCGCTGCTATTGTTTGAACACATACACGGTGAGTCACGCGATCGTGGCCAAGCAATGATCGATTTGCAGCAAACTTATAAAGAAGCCGGACTTGAAATTGGAGTCAAAGAATTACCCGATTACATTCCGCTGTTTTTAGAGTTTCTGTCAACCCAAGGTGATGATAATGCGCGTAGTTGGCTCCAAGATGTGTCGCACATTTTGGCATTACTGGCCGCTCGTTTACAAAAACGCGACAGCGTTTATCAACACCTTTTCCTTGCATTGCTTGATGTTGCCCAAGCCGAAATTGATATGGCCGATGTGCAAGCGCAAATCAAAAGTGAAGAGCGTGATGACACTCCAAAAGCACTTGATAAAGTGTGGGAAGAAGAGATGGTGACCTTTGGTCCCGATCAAAGCTGCGGCACCGACATACGTCCTACCGCAAAACAATCTAAACAAAACGATGTACCCATTGGGTTTGTAGATGCTGCACCTAAACATCAAAATGCAGCACAGGCTCAATAAGGAGAACTGCAATGAGTTATGCTAACCATTTATTATTCGGTCTTTATCCTTACATTGCCTTTGCGATTTTTCTGCTGGGCAGTTTAGTGCGTTATGATCGTGAACAATACACTTGGAAAACCGGTTCAAGCCAAATGCTAGAAAGCAAAAAGCTGAAAATAGGTTCTCGATTATTTCATATTGGTGTGATTTTAATTTTAATCGGCCACTTTGTCGGTTTGTTAACGCCACACTTCGTATGGGACATGCTTGGAGTGACACCCGCTTTCAAACAAGCGGTTGCTATGGGAGCCGGTGGCGTATTTGGCGTGATTTGTTTTATTGGTATGACTATATTAATTCATCGCCGATTGACCAACCCACGAATTAAAGCCATCACCAGCACCATGGACTTAACCATTTTGTTGCTCCTTTACGCACAATTAATTTTGGGCTTAATCAGTATTTTTGTTTCAGCCGGTCATATGGATGGCGCAGAAATGTTAAAATTAATGCACTGGGCACAATCCATTGTTATTTTAAACCCAACAGAAGCTGCGGCGTCAGTTATCGATGTGCACATTATCTTTAAGTTACACATCTTTTTAGGTATGACCTTGTTTGTACTGTTCCCATTCAGCCGATTGGTTCATGTGTGGAGCGTACCGGTTAAATACTTCCGTCGTAACTATCAAGTAGTGCGTTCTAAAGGTTAAGGGAATTATCCCCGCCCCTAACCCCCTCCCTCTGGAGGGGGGAATGTTAAGTTTAAAGTAGGTATAAAAATTCCTTCTCCCCATGTGGGAGACGGTTAGGATGAGGGAGATAAAACGCTCTCTCATTTAGTCGATAGTGTAGGATGCGGTGAAGCGAGAGCCCAACCCATCAGATTAAAAAGATGGGTTTGCCCCCATCCTTGTACAAAATCTGAAGTACACTGGTCATTGCGAGGAACGAAGTGACGTGGCAATCTCGAATGATATAAGCAGCGAGATTGTTAGACAGGGATCGCCGCGCTTTGCTCGCGATGACATAATGATTTTTGGTTGAGTTCATCCTAAAAAACTGAGAAACGAAAATGATCACAGTTAATAAACAAGAAATACCACAAGACGCTATTTTTAACGAAATGCAATATCATCCAGCCAACTCGCTCGATGAAGCGCAATTCTTAGCAAGTCGCTCTTTGATTATTGAAGAGCTGATCCGTCAGCGCGCGGTGGACTTAAGTTTATTAGGAGATGAAGACTCTTTAAGCGATGACATTCACGATAAAGTGCTCGAACACGATGTGAAAACACCTTCGGCAACCCAAGAAGATTGTCAGCGTTACTATGATCAAAACCAAATTAAGTTTAAAACATTTCCTCTTATTGCCGCGCGTCATATTTTGTTAAAAGCGGCGCCAGAAGAGTTAGATGAAAGAGAAAAATTAAGAGAGCATGCCGAGCAACTGATTGAGCAGTTAAAAGGCGATCCTGAAAAATTTGCTATGTTGGCTAAACAGTTTTCGGCTTGTCCATCTAAAGAAACCGGCGGTCAATTAGGCCAACTTTCTAAAGGGCAAACCGTTCCTGAATTTGAATCTGCGTTAGTTCGTTTTGATGAAGGTTTAATACCTACACCTATTGAATCTCGCTACGGCATTCATGTTGTTCTAATTGATCAAAAGATCGAGGGAAAGCAAATGCCTTTTGATATGGTTGAGCAACAAATTAACGATTACTTGTCAGAAAAAGTAGAGCGCAAAGCCATTGCTCAATATTTGGCCCAGTTAATCAATGAAGCTAATATAGAAGGGATCGACTTAGGCGTAGATGAGCGACACGCCATGCAATAGTCTGAAAAATGCGTTACTCAATGATGCATTGTTAAATTTTGACTCAATATGCTCATTTACTCTATGTAAACTGCTCTTTCATCAAAATTTGCCTTGTCTCATCTTCGTACAAAATTTTTCAGTTTGTTTTAGGAATTGATTACTCCTCAATGTTTTGAGGTTATACTGCTCTTACCATTCGGTTTTGATTAAACTTTTGGCTGAATTTGCTATAATCCACGCCGCTTAAACCAGTGTGAGGATCTTTCATGGCTTTAGATGATTTAAAACGTAATAACGTAGTCTGGGCAGACGCTAAAACAGCGCAAGATCCTGACTTTTTTAAAAATTTAGCCAAGCAACAAACACCTAAGTACTTATGGATTGGTTGTTCTGATAGCCGTGTTCCCGCTAATCAAATTGTCGGTTTAGCGCCAGGCGAACTCTTTGTTCATCGAAACATTGCTAATGTGGTGGTGCATACCGACTTTAACTGCATGTCGGTATTACAGTTCGCTGTTGAAGTATTAAAAGTTGAGCACGTCATCGTCTGTGGTCACTATGGTTGCGGCGGCGTAAGAGCTTCTTTAGAGCCGAATGAAGTCGGCTTGGTAGACAGTTGGCTCAGAAACATTCGCGATATCTATTTCAATAACGAAGATAAGTTATTACCTCTTAACAAAAAAGAGCAAGTTGATCGTTTGTGTGAACTGAATGTAATAACTCAAGTGTTTAATGTAGCTAAAACTAAAATGGTTCAACATGCATGGGATAGAGGTCAACCGCTTTCTATTCACGGATGGATCTACGGTATTGAAGATGGCTTAATTAAAGACTTAGACGTTACCCAAATTAATCGTCAAAACTTACATAAAATTTATCACTTGTTTGAAACCACATCATCAACGCGTCCTAAAATTCCTTTCAGTCCTGTCGAGTTTGAAAGCTAAACGTGATCAGAATCGAGCGAGAAGAGTAATCTAAAAATCCCCGAAATTATCGGGGATTTTTTAAAGTAAATAAGTCATTTTTCTTGCTTTTGCAAATACTCCAGTCCTTGTTCTATCACCATTGATGCACATTCAATGCTGGTAGGTAAATCAAATCCAAAACTGAATCGATAATAACGCCAGCTAGACGCACTCATTAAATAGCGAAAATTAGCCGCTGTTTTTTCTATGTCTGATTTACTTGAATTATGGAAGTGTTTTGAAAGAAGTTTTTTTAGTAATTCATGTTTAGTTTTTGCTGATGTTTCTAAAATTTTTGGAAGTAGATCTGCGCTAAGCAATAACAGCACCTTTCGCGGTTGTTCTTCAAGTTTTTCATATAATGATTTGGTATAAACTAAAAGTTCACTTATGGAGCTTGGAAATTCAGGGAGGTTTAAATCTGAATAAAGCCTTACCGTCAATTCGTTAAGAAACTCCTCTCTTGTTGAAAAGTAACGAAACATTGTTCGTTGAGAAATATCCGCTTTTTTTGAGACGACTTTGAAACTTAAATCGCTTATTTCAAGGGTTTGAGCAAGCTCACAAGCCGCGTCTAACAGGAGCTTCTTAGTAAATTCGGCTTTTTTAATATTGAGAGATGTCATTTTCATGGCATTAATTATGCGTTATTGACATAGTGTATGACATTAACTATATTGTGTCCACATGCTAATTAAAAAGAAAGGGAGTTCAACTTATGAATAACGCAACCATTGAAGTCATCAACTCTTTAGCAACTCTCCCCATCATCCAAACTGAAAGTGAAGGGGAATGGCTTGACGTATTAGGCATGAAAATTAAATTTTTGTGTACCGGAGAAGACAGTCAAGGCCGCTACTCAAGTATGCTCAATACTATTCCCAAGGGCGTTGGAGCGCCGCCGCATAAACATCCTTGGGATGAAGCTTTTTATGTATTAAAAGGTGAAGTTGAAATTATCGTTGGAGATAAAAGGTATCATTTGTATCCTGGCGATTACGCTAGAGTTCCAGCAGGTTTTACCCATGGTTTCTCTGGATTGTCTGACGAAGAAGGGCTAGTCATTGCGTTTGAGTCGCCCAGTAACTCGCATGAGTTTTTTAAGGAAATACACGAAACCGTTCGAACCATCCCAAATGATCTAGCAAAAATGCCAGATATTGGAGAGCGCCACCAAGTTACATTCGTTAAATAAAAGGAGTTTATTATGCAACGATTAGCAGATTACAAAGTTTTAAATGATTCCGTTGTTCAAATTGGGAGTAATCAAAGTCATACGTTAGAGTTTACAGTGTCAGGCGCGGTGATAAAAACGGACTCGGCACAACGACCTTATTTATTACTTTGAGAACAAATTAATGGTGCCTTGCCTGCAACTATCAATATTAGCTTAAATGGCTCAGAGATTGATTCTCGAAATGGTAGCGCTAATAATCTGTTAGGTGGTCCTTACTCTCATTCTCATATGGTGCCATTTGATGGCAATCTGATTAACGTGGGTAATAACAACAGTCTGACAATTGAGCTGCTGGCTAACTACAATACAACACTCGATTTAAATTCAGTGGTGTTGAATTTTCAGCGTGAAATTTGAAGTTTAGTTTCTAGCTCCGCATCAAAAAGAAAAAGGTAAATCAGTATTTGTGGCTTACCTTTTTCTTTTATTACTAAACACAGAAGCGCTCTCTCGTTTTTAAATTCATAGCGGTTAAATGACCGCCCCATACTTTTCCGGTATCAAGAGCCTCAAATCGTTTATTCGAAAGCTTGCCTTCAAGAGCCGCCCAGTGACCAAATACTACTCGAACCTTTTTTTCTAATTTAAGCCGCAAAATAAACCATGGAACTAAATCAGAAGGTTGTTTCCCGGGTGCCGATTTATTCAGCATATCAAGCCGCCCATCTGGGTAACAAAAACGCATTCGAGTTAAGGCATTGGTAATGTAACGCCAGCGATCAACGCCTTTTAACTTAGGGCTCCAAGTGTCGGGCTCATTGCCATACATAGAAGCAAAGTATTCGAGTCGCTTTTTTGGGTCTTTTAAAACGCTGCTGATCTCATCGGCGTATTTTAGGGTTTGTTTTAAATTCCAGTCTGGCCCCACACCAGCATGTACCATCAGGGTATTCCATTTTTCTGAATAATGAGCAAGTGGCTGCTGGTAAAGCCATTCTATGAGATGCTGATTTTGTGGTGATAATAATCCGCGAAAGGTATCTTTAAACTTCATATCGCCAATACCATTGGCAACAGCCAGTAAATGCAAGTCGTGATTGCCAAGCACAATACGCACACGATCGCGGTACTGATATAAATATTGAACGACGTTTAAAGACTGCGGACCTCGATTAACTAAATCGCCGCACACCCATAGTTTGTCTTTATCCCAGTCAAACTTCATTTTATCGAGCAGTTTTAATAAATCACTAAAACAACCTTGAATATCGCCTACCGCATAAGTAGCCATTAATTGAGCGTCTCTGGCTTTGTTAATGAAAATAATTTAATTGGAGCATCAAGCATTTCTCCGCTTTGCATTTTCATTTGATAACTACCTTGCATGGTTCCAATAGGCGTTTCCAGTACAGCACCGGAGGTATATTGATAAGACTCACCAGGATTTAAAACAGGTTGTTCACCCACCACGCCTTCGCCATGAACTTCTTGAATTTTGCCATTGGCATCATGCACTAACCAGTGACGAGTCATAAGCTGTGCAATTTGATCGGTGTTGTTGGTAATGGTGATGGTATACGCAAACACAAATTGCTGCTTGTTAGCATCGGATTGTTCAGGTAAATAAAACACTTGGGTGTCGATTAAAAATTGTTCGGCCATAAATGCCTAAATTCCTTAGCGTAACACGCTTAAAAGGTCTGAGATTGCAACTCATCAGTTTGCGATAAACTCGGTTTTAGCTATTCACAAAAATCGATCTGTTGGGTATTGTGAAGCCTCATTTTACAGTGATCATATTAAGAGATGCTTTGTTATGTCAAAAATAGTGTTTATTACCGGTGCCAGCTCAGGATTTGGTGAAGCCTGCGCAAAGCAGTTTGCGGCACAAGGCGCTAAGTTAATTTTGTGCGCGCGACGTGAAGCAAGGCTTGAACAGCTTGCAGAGGAGCTTGCTCAGCAAACTGATGTGCTCACTGATTCGCTCGATGTACGTGACAAATATGCCATAGATAATTTTATGCAACAAATTCCACAAGATTGGCTGAATATTGATGTACTGGTGAATAACGCCGGATTGGCATTAGGGCTGGAGTCTGCCGACAAAGCTTCGCTCGATGATTGGGACACCATGATCGACACCAATATTAAAGGGCTTAACTACATGACTCGCGCGGTATTACCCCATATGGTTGAACGTAACAAAGGTCATATTATTAATATTGGTTCAATTGCCGCCAGTTATGCCTATCCAGGTGGTAACGCCTATGGCGCGACCAAGGCGTATGTTCAGCAGTTTTCTCGTAATTTGCGCGCAGACCTAATTGGCAAAAATATTCGAGTAACCAATATTGAACCAGGGCTTGCTGAAACTGAATTTTCGGTGGTGCGTTTTCATGGCGATATCGATAAAGCGCAATCGGTGTATCAAGGTACTCACCCGTTATTTGCCGACGATATTGCACGCACAGTGGTTTGGGCGTCAAATCAACCCGAGCACGTTAACATTAATAACATTGAAGTGATGCCTACCTGCCAAGCGTGGGGACCACTTGCGGTTGCAAAATCGTAATTTAAATCGATTATGAATTTTGCCGATTACGATGTTGCAGAACTAAAAGGTGTTGGACCCGCCGCGCGAGAAAAATTAGCGCGGCTTGGCATAAACACATTTTTAGATATTCTGTTTCATTTACCCAACCGGTATGAAGATCGCACTCGGATAAAAACGATTAAACAAGCGCGCGTAGGAGAGGCCGCGCAATTGGTCGTTACCGTATTAAAAAGCGCGATTACTTTTGGTAAAAAACGATCGCTGGTGGTGAACTGTGAAGACGACAGTGGCGTAATAGAACTGCGTTTTTTTTATTTTTCCGCGGCTCAAAAAAATAAAATGCAGCCAGGCCAAAGGCTTCTTGTTTTTGGTGATATTTCTTTTGGTCGTCATTCTGTTTCTATCATTCACCCCGAAGTGAAATATTTATCGATGAGTCAAACGCCGCCTTTAAGCAAACAACTCACGCCGATTTACCCCACCACTGAAGGTGTTAGTCAACATTTGTTACGGCAAATTTCTGATCAAGTACTGCCACGTTTACAACGTGGTCAATTACAAGAGTTATTGCCACACACTTTGTGTCAGTCGTTAAAATTATCGGACTTAGCCGATGCGATCCATTTTGTTCATCGGCCACCAGTGGGAGTAGATGAACTGCAAATGAAAAGTGGTGAACATCCTGCTAAACAGCGGCTCGCTATTGAAGAGCTCATTGCTTATAACTTATCGCTGCTTAAGCTAAGGCAAAAAATTACTCGAGAAGCTGCGCCAATCATTTCAGCACCGACTAAGCTCACACATCAATTAACACAAGGTTTACCATTTGAGTTAACAGCTGCGCAAAAGCGTGTGATCAATGAAATAGAAATTGATATGCAGTTGCCGCATCCGATGTTGCGATTAGTGCAAGGTGATGTTGGATCGGGTAAAACTTTGGTTGCCGCTATGGCAGCCCTACAAGCTATAGAGCAAGGCTATCAAGTGGCATTAATGGCGCCTACCGAAATATTAGCTGAGCAACATTGGAATAATTTTTCTGGGTGGTTTTCTGATAATTTCGACGAACCCATTTTATGTGCGTTTTTAGTAAGCAAATTAAAGTTAGCAGAAAAAAAACAAGCATTGGCTGATATTGAAAGTGGCGAAGCTAAAATGGTGATAGGCACCCATGCTCTGTTTCAAGAGTCGGTAAAATTTAATCGCTTAGCGCTCGTCATAATTGATGAACAACATCGTTTTGGCGTTCATCAACGCATGGCGCTGAGAGACAAATCCAATCACAGTCATGAACTGCCGCATCAATTGGTAATGACTGCCACACCCATTCCAAGAACGTTAGCGATGACCGCTTATGCTGACTTAGATACTTCGGTTATTGATGAACTGCCTCCCGGCAGAAAACCAATTCAAACCGTGGTGCTGCCAGATTCCAGACGCGATCAGGTCATCGAGCGCGTGGCAACTGCATGCCGAGATCAAAAAGTACAAGCCTATTGGGTGTGTACCTTAATTGAAGAGTCAGAAGAAATGCAGTGCCAAGCGGCTGAACAAACTCAAACTCAGTTGCAACAAAATTTACCCGATTTAAAAATAGAGCTCGTTCACGGAAGAATGAAACCCGATGACAAACAACACATTATGGAACAGTTTAGTTTAGGTCATGTTGATGTATTGGTTGCAACTACCGTTATTGAAGTGGGAGTGGATGTTCCCAACGCTAGTTTGATGGTGATAGAAAATCCCGAAAGGCTTGGATTAGCTCAATTACACCAACTCCGTGGAAGAGTAGGGCGAGGGCAACTCGAAAGTCATTGCGTGCTTATGTATCACGCGCCTCTTTCGCTCAATGCACAAGCGCGTTTAGAAACCATGCGTTCCACCAATGATGGGTTTATTATTGCCGAAAAAGATTTAGAACTGAGAGGCCCAGGTGAAGTGCTCGGTACAAAACAAACAGGATTGGTCCAATTTAAAATTGCTGATGTATTGCGAGATAGACATTTACTACCGCAAGTGAATCAAATAGCTAAGCAATTGATTGAGCAATACCCGAATGAAAGCGAACAGTTGATAGAACGATGGCTCGGTAATAAAGAGCATTACTCGAAGATTGCCTGAATTAATTATGATTGATCATTAAAAAATCACTATTTGAATACTAATAGTATTGAGTAAATAGAGGCTTTTGGGAGAATAATTATGTCAGAAGGTAAAGTTTATTCTTGCTTTTGGAAAAAGACTAAAAAAGGATATGAAGGAAAAATTGATAATACTAAAGCTAGCTATGTATTTGCTCTTGATATTGATGACCTAAAAGAAAAACTTCATGAGCAAGCTCTTGAACTATATGGTGATGGAGAAAGCATTTTAACATTTACGCCTAAACTGAAAGAGTATTCTCGATATGGTGACCTAAAATATTATGGATTAGGCTATACGAATAGATTATCTGTTCAAAATCGTTCTAAAATTTTCGAAACATATTGCTCATGTTGTAGCTTTCCAACTGATGGAAGAACGAAAAATCCATTGATTGTTTCAACTAGACCAAAAATGGGAATATCCGTTCTAAAGGGTATGTTGCCAAATCCGTTAATATACGATGAAGGAATCATTAAGGCTTTAGAAGTTATAGGTAAATCAGAATTCTCAATTGTCCAAGTTAAGTATAAAGAAGAGTTCATAGAGTTTTATGAGGTCGTACCGAAAAAGATTTATTCGCTATCTAGAGTTAAAGGTTCTGACTATCCAATAACATTCTCAAGAAACTGGGAGTGCGCAGAATGTCACAGACGATCAGTAATTGGTTATGTTGAAGATGAAAGCATAGAGTTTGAGTATTTGAGTCCTATGGATTTTGAAGAAGGATTTCCACCTCTTATATTTATACAAAGACCTTATCACATATTCCCTGCTATTAGAGATGACGTTTGGCATAGAAGTGAAATTAAAAGTGTATTTAAGAAAACTCCAAATACTTCTATTATAATGTTAAAGTCAGAGTGGATAGATGATTATACTCCACCCGTAACAAAAAAATTTGATTGGATATTTTAGCCTGCGTAAATGGAAGGAATCCCGTAGTAAATCGCCCTTGCTCCACAATGCTCATCAATTAAAATCCAATTATTTTTATCGAGCCACCGGTTTTGACTCGCAATCCCGCTCGGCAAAACCTCCTTTCCGCATCCATGCCTCAAGGTAGCTGATAAAATAATTGGTTTTTGCGAGCATTGAAGTCGCGGCGTATGAAATTTCGACCAGCAGTCGAAATCCTATCCCTCGCTTAGTAGCGAAACACGATATAAATCACTTAGTCCATGCTTAGTTTAAAAACAAAACTCCGAGATGAAATTATGTCCGATCTTTGCCTAAATCCGACCCACGATGACCGAATTAATGTCTTAAAAGAGTAATGGATTTCGCATCAAGTGCGAAATGACAGGAAAGAAAAGATCATTGCTAGGCGTTCCTACACATCCACAAAAAAAGTATATCTAAAAAATAATAATTTCCATCAATTAGAACTTTTGGATCGAAAATACAGTTTAAATTTTGTGTCAGAGTAAGTTACGGTTAAATAATCGCCATGCCATTGGTAAATGGTTTTTAATTGCCAAGCTAAGGTAATAAGAAAGCCAAGCAATAGGCTGAGCCGTTTTGTAATGAAGATGACCATTTGGCGGAAGATTGGCACACAAACTCAAGGATTTGCTCCAAAGTTGTCTAAATTATCGTCTGATTATCGCCAATCAGGCATAAATATCCTTTTCCTAATTATGCTCATTTATTGGTGTATATGCTAAAATCCGCGCAACTTTTAGCTGGCCTTCTATAATTAAAGGTCAAAATATCGAACGTGTCGTGGTGACACGACTTTCTAAAACCAAGAGGAAAACAGGATGAAACAACCTGCTCGCGTTGTAGTGACCGGAGCCGCTGGTCAAATCGGTTATGC
This sequence comes from Kangiellaceae bacterium, assembly GCA_041591085.1. GTDB lineage: Bacteria > Pseudomonadota > Gammaproteobacteria > Enterobacterales > Kangiellaceae > Pleionea. The sequence goes on from JBFHSP010000062.1 coordinate 12,289, forward strand.
ACTTTTATTCAGAATCGCATCTGGCGCTATGCTCGGAAACGATCAGCCCGTTATATTGCAATTACTAGACATCACTCCAGCCATGGATGCACTCCAAGGTGTAAAAATGGAATTGGATGATTGCGCGTTTCCATTATTGCAAGATGTGATTTGTACTGACGATCCAAACGTTGCATTTAAAGATGCAGACTACGCCTTATTAGTAGGTGCGCGTCCTCGTGGTCCTGGTATGGAGCGTAAAGATCTATTAGAAGCTAATGCGGCGATTTTCTCAGTTCAAGGTAAAGCCATGAACGATCACGCTAGCCGTGATATTAAAGTATTGGTAGTGGGTAATCCTGCTAACACCAACGCGTTAATTGCGCAGTGTAACGCACCAAGTTTAAACCCACGTAACTTCACAGCAATGACGCGTTTAGATCACAACCGTGCAATGTCTCAGTTAGCGCAAAAATCAGGTAAAGCGATTACTGAAATGTCGCATATGACTATTTGGGGTAACCACTCTTCAACTCAGTTCCCTGACTTATTCCACGCTAAAGTATCAGGTGCAGTTGCGATCGACCAGGTTGAACAAGACTGGTACGAAAACGATTTCATTCCTACAGTGCAGCAACGTGGTGCAGCCATTATTAAAGCTAGAGGCGCTTCATCAGCGGCTTCTGCAGCCAACGCTGCTATCGATCACATGCGTGATTGGGCTTTAGGTACCGAAGCGAATGATTGGGTTTCTATGGCGGTTTACTCAGACGGTTCTTATGGCGTTCAAGAAGGCCTCATTTACTCATTTCCATGTGTTTGCAAAAATGGCGACTGGGAAATTGTACAAGGCTTAGATATCAATGAATTTAGCCAAGCTAAACTTAAAGCGACTGAGCAAGAGTTAGCTGAAGAGCGTGATGCTGTTAGTCATTTACTTCCTTAATTAAGCATAGCTTAAAATTAAAAACCGCGGATTAGCCGCGGTTTTTTTTGCTTCAAATATTCAGGAAGGCTAGTGAGATCGCTGAAAGAGATCATCTGATTGTTGTCGAATATAAAGATTAAGTTCGTTTTCTGCTTCTTTATGAGAAGTAAACGGACCTTGTTGGTTTTGTTCTCTAGTTACAAAAAACCATCCTTGATTGGTATGAATGAAGCGGTCACTTCTAAACCAAGATTTACTAAGTTCACCGTTACGTACAGCCATATTGCCTCCATTAGTACAGTTAAAATCCATCTGCTATTTTTAGTCTAGCGCAAGTTTGGCTAATACGTTAGTACCTTTTGGTTTAAAAAAAGAGATATTTAGCGCTTATAGCTCTCAACACTTTTCACATAAGCGTTAAACCACTATGATCGGGCCAACAGAGGAGATTATATGCATATTGAAAAAGGTATGGTTGTAGCCATCGACTACACCCTTAAAGATCAAAATGGTCAAATTTGGGAAACATCAAAGGGTGATGAGCCTTGGGTCTATTTACATGGATTCGGTGGCGTGATTCCAGGGCTTGAACCTGAGCTTCTTGGGAAAAAAATAGGGGATTCTTTTAGTATGACATTGCTGCCTGAACAAGCGTATGGCCCCTACGAACCTGACTTAGCCAACAAAGTCCCCCGCAGCGCGTTCGGTGATATTGATAATTTAACAGTTGGATTAAAACTTTCGGCACAAACCGACGATGGAAGTTCACATACGGTAACCGTTACCGAAGTAACCGATGATTTTGTAACCGTTGACGCGAATCATCCTATGGCAGGGCAGTTGGTAGAAGTTGATGTACAAGTTTTAACAATTCGACCTGCTACCCCAACCGAATTAGAGCACGGACATGCACATCAGGATGGACATTGTCATTAAAGTTTTATTTGAGCTTTACCTAGGACTGGCTAAGTTAAAAAGGTCGGACGTTAGATAATCGTATTTTCATACCCGACTCGATGCGGGACACAGATTATTTGATTTAACTAGATTTTGAATAGATTGATTTAAATAAAGAGCAGAGGTTTTGTGTCTTTTGTCATCTCGCACTTGATGCTAGATCCAG
>JBFHSP010000063.1:0-14231 GCA_041591085.1 Kangiellaceae bacterium
ACTTGCTCAATGGTTTCAATGGGGCGCTCATCGTTGATTATTTCAGAAAAATCACTTCTCACTTCTTCAGCGAAAACCGAATAAGGAAACAATAAAATACAAAGCCATTTAAAACGATTATTCATTCACTTATTCTCTTAACGCGTCAACTTAGCCCCCGATGGATGGTTAGTTCCATGAATTTTACTATGGCAACTCATACAGTTTTTTCCCGCAAGATAACCACTCGTTTCACTATCACTGAATGAATTTTGCGAAAATTGAATACTCGGATGATTAGCGGCCATATGGCATTGCTGGCAAAGAAACGGCGCTTTGTTGGTCAATAAATTTTGATTCACTGAACCATGCGGTTTATGACAAGCACTGCAGTCTTCAGCTACCGGCGCGTGTTCAAACAAAAACGGCCCTCGTTTTTCAGCATGACAAGACAAGCAGGTTTCATTCAGGCTCATTTTAGTTAAATTTGCGACATTCATTGAGCCATGCGGATTATGGCAAGCCGTACACTGGGTCGAGCCTTCTTTAATGGGATGACGCGAAGGCATATTTAAGTCTGATTTAACTCGGGTATGACACTGCGAACATACATTCAATTGTTGTTCTGGTTGCAACACTGGATCAACTTGCTTATGCAAGGTATGACACGAGGCACAGCTCAAACCTTCTTTTTGATGCGTCCCTTGGGTCCAAGCGTGTTCAACCTTATCTTTATGGCAGTTTAAACAGGAGTTCGCTTGCTCACCGTTTTCATCGGGTATAGAAAAAATGACTGATGGCTTTTGCTTTGTCGGGCTTCTTTGATGTTTCTGGCTTTCTCCATGACAAGACACACAAGTTTCCGCACTATTAGGAAAAATTTGGCCATGAACATTTTTCCAAATAGCATGCACAGGATCATCAGCGTCTTCGGTATGACAGTTCAGACATTTTGGAACAGACTTTTTGATGACTTCATCAGCTACTAAGTTCTCGCCAGTTAATAAGCTGAGCGCCAATAGTAAACCGCCGATTATTCCAAAGTACTTTTTCATCATTTGCTCATCATTAATTGAGTATCTTGCCCACTGACACTAAGAGTCATAGGAAGCGAAACCCAATGACTTCGACCACTTTGACCGTCACCATGCAAAGCAACCGCAAACGTCAACTCTGCACCACTAACAATAGTCTTTTCTAAGGATTTTAATGGACGGTTGATCACCACTTGCCACTCGCCATTATTAAATCGCGTTTTTACCGACACATCTGACTGTTCATTGGGATATTGCGCATCAAGTATTCGACTTTTTATTACTGCTTGAAACTCACTAAAAGCATTCGGATTTAGCGGTATTTGCCACAATGAAACATACTGATTGCTTTGGAATAATTGATCGAGTTCGGCCTGATCGAGCTTTTGCTTTGGCATACCAATTTGACGCTCCTGCTTTAAAGAGTTATTCAAATATTTTGATAATCCTTGATCTCTATCTTTACTCATTCCAGGAAGATCGGCGTGGCATGCGCTAAAGCAACCTAATTGGGTAAATTCTTTATTTCCGCCATTGTCAAACATAATCGATAACTGATTGTCTTTATCACTGCCAAGCCAAAATAATCTAATTTGAAAATATTCTCCCAGCCTTTCAGTTTCTATTCTTATTTTTACTGACTCCGAAAGACTTTGAGCGGGCTTCCCTTGACTTAACGCTTGAGATTCACCCAAATGGCACTGTTGACAGTTTCTACCTTGTCGCAAAGATTGGCTACCGGGATGGTTTTCTAGTAACCATTGTCGATCTTTTTCTCCAGGATAAAATAAGGAAGTTTCTAACAACTTTTGACCGCCAAGTTTCAATTGAGCAAAATTTTTCTTATCAATGTGTGCGACACTTACATGACAATCGATACAAGTTCTATTAGCATTATTCATGACTCGATGATAACTTTTTGCACGGTTACTAACAGAAGAATCATCATTCATACTGGATAAATCATGACACTGACGACAGCCTTGTGAGTGATTCGTAAGCATTTGAAATTGAGGTTCCGCTCGATTATGCGGATCATGACACAGGGTACATTTTGGATTTTTTGGCGTCATCGACTCGAGTGCATGAATGCCTGATTTTTGTACCTTATGACAGGTAGTGCACACTTCAACCTGTGTTTTTTTATTTAATACTTTATCTGTTTTAGAGTGGCTGTCATGGCAATTAGCGCACGTCAGATTTTCGGTATTGTGTGAACTGTTTATCCAACTAATATGCGTTTTATTATCAGCATGACAACTTAAGCACGATTGATTTTGCTCCTCGACCTTACTCATCCATCTGGGGCCAAAGCTTACTTCAGGAGAAAACTTCAGTGGTGAGTTCTTGTGTTTTTCACTATCTCCATGACAACTGATGCATTGGCCTTTTGATTGTGGCGACTTCGGGTTTTGTTTATCTCCATGCTTACTCAAAAGCAAATGGTGTATAGGTGAATTAGGTTGCGCTTCATGACAGCTCTTACAGTCTGTGGCAAAACTCAAGCTGAATAAATTTAAAAACAAAAACGAAAATCCCACTTGAATAAACAGGTTTCGACCTCGCAATACTGACTGTGTTTTTAAGCGCATAAGCAATCCTAATTTATTCTTTTTCAAGTGCCTCTATTACTTGCGAAGACATATGGGTAATCCCTTGATGACAATCAATGCACGTTTTGCCATTGGTTTGAATCACACTATGAAACTGTTGCGCTTTGGCGCTTTGCTCAGACATTAACATTCGACTGACATCATGGCAGTTTCGACATTCTTGGGAGTCGTTTGCGCGCATCCGAGCAACTTCACGATCTTTCATCTCTTTAACGTGGCTGAGATATTTTTCTTCGGTATCAATTTTACCGGTGATATGTCCCCACACCTCTCGACTGGCTTGTATTTTTCGCCAGATTTTAGGAAAGAATTCTCGGGGAACATGACAATCAGAACATATAGGACGAACGCCAGAACGATTACTAAAATGGGAAGTTTCTTGAATCATGGCAAAAGGGCCACTTTGCATTTCATGGCAGCTGGTACAAAACTCTTCGGTATTGGTTGCGTCCATTACCACGCCAAAAGTGACCACACTGAAAACGCCAATGGCTAAACCAACTCCAAGTAATGAAGCAACGGATAACGAAACCGATGGTTTTCTCAGCCATTGAATTCCTTTTTTCAACATACCCAACCCAAGTTTTGTTTAAATTATGTGCAAATAAGACTAGCTAATATCCTTAGTGATTACAAGGACATGGATTGATGCTGATCAACCTACAAATAAATGAACTACAGAATAGACGACTAGCTAACTTGGTTAATCGGGTGAGAAGTTGAATAGGATCGAGTTCCTTTTAAAAACTCTAAAAGGTCCTGTTCGGGTAAAGGTCTACCAATAAAATATCCTTGGGCTTCATCACAGCCATGTTTTAATAAAAACTGCATTTGATCACTATTTTCAACACCTTCAGCAAGCACTTCAAATCCTAAGGTTTTAGCTAAAGCTACCAACGCTTCCACCATGGAGTTAGCGGAAGGCTGTTCGGGAATATCATTAACAAAGGAACGATCGAGCTTGATTTTATTAAAGGGCAATCGGGTCAAGTAACTTAAAGAGGAATATCCTGTGCCAAAGTCATCCAATGCCAAAATAAATCCCTTTTCATGAAAAGTTTGCAAAACCTTTGGAATGACCTGGTTATCAACAAATACCGATTCCGTTATTTCGATTTCAATATCCTTTGGAGTCATTCCATTTTCATCTAATAGCTCGAGTAAGTAATCAACAAAATTGTCTTTTTGTAACTGGATGGCAGAAACGTTGATGGCAACGGCAGGTAGACTATAGCCTTGTGCTCGCCACCGTTTTAAAGACTCCAATGCGGTTTTGGCAACCCAACGACCGACAGAAATAATCAAGCCCGTATTTTCTAAAATTGGAATAAATTCAACCGGAGAAATAAATTTTTCTCGATGATGCTTCCAGCGGATAAGCGCCTCAACTCCTATAACCTCGCCCGTTGCCAAGTTAATTTGCGGCTGATAAAACAGCGAAAATGCTTTTTCATCGAGCGCATTTCTTAATTCAAACTCGAGTTGAGATCGTCGATTAATTCTTTCTGAGAGTTCCCTACGATAAAACTGCATTTGATTACGACCTAATGCCTTGGCCGCATACATTGCTGAGTCAGAATGCTTAAGTAACTCATCAAAGTTCAAACCATCATCTGGATACATGGCTATTCCAATAGAGGCTCCGACAAATCGTTCGTGCTCTCCTAATTCAAAAACAAACTCTAAAGCATGCAGAATTTTTTTTGCTACCGCAGCCATTTGCTCAGGGCTTTTAACATCTTCTAATATAATTAAAAATTCATCGCCACCTAATCGCGCAACGGTATCTTGCTTTCGCACAACGCGCTGTAATCGCACCGAAAGCTGCTTTAAAAGGTAATCTCCTTTACTGTGTCCCAGTGAATCATTGATAGTTTTAAAATCATCCAAATCAATAAAAAGCATACCTACTTTTTCGTTGTTTCTAGACGCTCTTTGAATACTATGTTGAAACCGAAGTTTACTCATACTTCGGTTTGGCAGGTAAGTTAATTGATCATGATAGGCAAGAAAATCAAGTCGTTCACGCGCAAGTTTTAGCTCTGTGATATCAGAGAAAATAATAACGTAATGAAATTCATTTTTGTTAAGTTTACTTTCAACTCGAGAAGCCGTTAACAATATCGGAAAACGCTCGCCACTTTTACGAACATTCCAAACCTCTCCATTCCAAAAGCCTTTATGGACAATTGAATATCGTAATTCATTAAATATTTTTCTTTCTTCTCGTAACAGCTTATACAGATTGAGTTTTTTGCCGACACACTCTTCTTTTTCAAATCCTGTAATTGAAACATAGGCTTGATTAACCTCTAATACTTTGAAGTGCTTATCAACGACCACTGCAGCTTCACCCGCAGCACCAAACACTTCGGACTGCAGTTGAAGTTCATCTTGACGGTTTATAAAGTGACTGATATCAATAAAATGGAGTAAAAAAACACCCGCTTTCTCTCCCTGCGAAAACTCCTCCCAACTTAAACATAACTGGCAGCGTTTATTTCCGGCTTGCATTGTCCATACTTTTTTCGACGGCTTTGTTTTCTGGCTGATGATCCCTTGAATGATCTCTTTAAGCTTAAAAGCCGTATTGACTTCATTAGTATGCAGCGAAATATTCTCAAAAAGAGATTGCGAGAGTTGCTTATTTTCAATGCAAAAAGAAAACAGCCGGGTTGCTTCTGAGTTTAACCACTGGACTATTCCTTTAGAATCAAGAGATATGGTAGCTAAAGCTAACTTACTAAGCTCATACCCCTTGTCTTGCATTATTTCCTTGGTTCGGTTTGACATCAACTTGAGCACTTTTCATAACATTATTTCTCAGTATAGTTATAAATTGTACAAACGCACGAAATAGACTAATGTCTTACAACTATATAAGAAATGTCTTAGGGCTTATCGCAGAAATTTTTACTACAGCGTTTTTTAATAAATATTTAAAATAAATACACAGTTCAATTAGCTAGGATGCTTATGTTTATTACAGACAAACACACTTATAAAGTCGAAGAAGGAAGTTATGAAGAATTTCTGGATGCGATTAATAAAAACAAAAAGCAGTCAACTGCTACTCAAAAGCCCATGTACGATTACTTGGAAAAAAGACTCGAAGAAAAATATCGCAAAATGCTACCAGATGACAAGGAATGATGATCAAAGGTTAAAAAAAGCGGATTAAAAAAAAGCCCATTGAAAACAAACGTTTCAATGGGCTTTTATATGCTCTAAGCTCTACTCAGCAAACGGATCGCGTAAAATCATAGTTTCAACACGATCTGGTCCGGTCGAAATAATATCAACAGGAACACCTACCACTTCTTCAATTTTTTTTATGTAGTTAAGAGCCGCTTGAGGTAATTCTTCAATTGACTTAACGCCAAATGTGTTTTCACTCCAGCCAGGCATTTCAATGTAGTTTGGAGTTACTTTAGCAAAGCCTTCCGCGCCTACTGGCGTTACCGATAGTTCGCCATTTTCAGGACAGGTATAACTGGTGCAAATTTTAACCGTTTCTAAACCATCTAAAACGTCCAGCTTAGTTAAGCAAATACCGGTTACACTGTTAATTTGAATGGCTCTTCGTAGTGCGACCGCATCTAACCAACCACAACGTCTTGGACGACCGGTTGTCGCCCCAAACTCATGTCCTTTTTCACCTAATCGCTTACCTACATCATCGAATAACTCAGTTGGGAAAGGACCACCGCCTACACGAGTGGTATAAGCTTTAGTAATACCTAATACATAATCAAGATATAAGGGACCAAATCCACTTCCCGTTGCGGTGCCACCAGCGGTGGTATTGGAAGAGGTTACAAATGGGAAAGTACCATGATCAATATCTAATAACGTTCCTTGTGCTCCTTCAAACAATAAGGAGTGATTTTTTTGACGTTCTTGATGCAACACCTCTGGCACATCAGCCACCAAAGGTTTAATCACTTCCGCCCACTCTAAGCATTGTTTGTACAGAGTATCGAACTCAATGGCGGTTGATTTGAAGTATTGAGTCAATACAAAGTTGTGATACTCAAGCACTTCTTTTAATTTTTCAGCTAATCGCTCTGGATAAAACAAGTCGTCTACTCTTAATCCGCGACGAGCGACTTTATCTTCATAGGCAGGTCCAATTCCACGACCTGTGGTACCGATTTTTTTCTCGCCACTTCGCGCTGCTTCTCGCGCTTTATCTAGCTCTATGTGATAAGGCAAAATTAGAGTACAAGCCGCACTGATTCTTAAACGCTCTTTAACTGGAACGCCTTTTTGCTCTAATTTCGACATTTCAGTCAGTAAAGCTTCAGGTGATAACACCACACCATTTCCGATGTAGCACATAACACCCTCACGCAACACTCCAGATGGAATTAAGTGGAGAACGGTTTTTTCTCCATTAATCACCAAAGTGTGGCCTGCATTATGCCCACCTTGATATCGAACCACTGCAGAAACGCGATCGGTGAGAAGGTCAACAATTTTGCCTTTACCTTCATCGCCCCATTGAGTACCTAAAACAACAACATTTTTAGCCATAGGATGCTTCTTGTTAATACGGATGAACCAAACCGCTAATTTTAACGCTTATCAGCGCAAATTACCGTAATTTTTTCGGATTTTATTCGGTAAAAACCAGGTTCTTGCTCAGAATGGCCTAGCTCTTAAGCCAGTGAAGCCAAACAGCTCCCGTTACTATCATTATCAAACCAAATATTCGTATGCTCTTTGGCGGTTGCTGACTAACGGCATACAGCATTTTTTGCCACTTTTCAGGCACTAAAAACGGCATCATTCCCTCAATCACGCAAACTAATGCCAGTGCAATCCACAATTCTGTCAAAATAGCTCTCCATTAAAATTAGCCCATTAAAAAACCCACCATAAAGGTGGGTTTTAATTCAAAAGCCTATCAATTACTTAGTGCCTTTAGAACTTTTCAAATATTTAAAAAATTCGCTATCCGGCTTAATTACCAACACATCGTCTTTGTTACTGAACGAAGCTTTGTAAGCATCTAAGCTACGCAAAAATGCATAGAACTCTGGATTTCTGTTATAGGTTTTTGCATAAATTTCAGCGACTTCAGCATCGGCATTACCTTTAACCGTTCGTGAGTACTCGTCGGCTTGAGCCAAAATTCGTTGCACATCGGCATCGGTTTTAGCACGCATAATATTACCTTCTTTGATGCCTTGAGATCGAATGTCTATCGCGGTTGCTTTACGCTCAGATTTTATTTGCTCATACACCTGGCTCACAACTTCAGAAGTGTAATTAACCTTTTTAACGCGAATATCAATCACTTCAATTCCATATTCAGGAACGCGTGAGTTCACATCACTTCTAATTTGGTCCATCAAATCTTCGCGTTGCTCAGAAATGGCTTCTTGTAGCGTTCGAGTACCAAATTGATCACGTAATGCATTATCAACTAAACGCTCCAATAAAGACTCTGCTTGACGCAGTTGTCCATTGGTTCGCAAGTAAAACTGAGAAAAGTTTTGTACGCGCCATTGCACATAAGTGTCAACATCTAGAAATTGCTTATTTGAAGTAGTGAATACATCGGGATCACCATCCATTGTTTGGATGCGAGCATCAAGAAAAATAATGGTTTCAATAACCGGAATTTTAAAGTGTAAACCAGGTTCAAATACTACCGGCAACTCTTCTGCATCACGGAGAACTTTACCAAACTTAAGCTTCAATGCTTTTTGAGTTTCATCAATCACATAAATTGAATTAACGCCAAACAAGATTAAAACCAAACCAAGAAGACCTAACCAAATTGCTTTATTTTGCATTAGTTATTCTCCTTTTTATTCTTCATAAGTTGATCAAGTGGGATGTACATCATGTTATTACCACCATCAACATCTACCATTACTTTTGTTGAATTTTTCAAAACTTGTTCCATCATTTCAATGTATAAGCGATCTCTGGTCACTTGTTTAGCCGCCTCATACTGGGGTAATAGCTGTTGGAATCGAGCCACTTCACCGTTAGATTTTGCTAACACTAATGCTTTATAAGCATCGGCTTGTTGGCGTAATTGTTCAGCGTTAGCCGTTGCTAAAGGAATTTCTTGATTGCGATAAGCTTCTGCATTTTGCACTTCTCGTTTAGCATCTTGTTCGGCGCGGTTGACATCTTCAAACGCGTCATTCAAGGCTCTAGGGGGCGCTGCTCGTTCAAGAGTTACTTGTTCGACTTTTAATCCGGTTTGATAAAAATCAAGCACTTCTACTAGCTCAGCTTGTAGCTCTCGGCGGATACGATCTTTTTCAGTCGTTAAAAGATCATCCACTCTTGAGTCACCCACCACTTGTCGCAGTGCAGACTCGGCCGCCTGAATTAAGGTTTCATCCGGACTAGAAAGTTGGAATAAATAGTTTTTCGGGTCATCTACTCGGTATTGAATGCCAATTTCCACATCAATAATGTTGAGATCTTTGGTTAACATCACGCCTTGAACACGTTTTTGTTCCAACTTATTCACATTCACTTTGCGAATTTCTTCAATGCCGGCTGGAACCCACTGCAAACCAGAGCCAACAATTGTTTTAAACTCACCGAAATGCAACACAACGCCACGTTCTTGCTCATTAATGGTATAAAAACCTTTAAATACCCACAGAGCTACCAACACTACAGCAGCAATCGCTATAACCGTTTTAGGACTACCACTAGGGCTAGAATTAGAGTTTGAACCACCGCCGCTTATGTTTTGCCAGAGCTTTTTAAACATATCATCTAAATCAGGTGGCCCATTTTGTTTTTTGCGGTTTCCCCAAGGGTCTTGGTTATTTCCGCCCGGTGAATTCCAGGTCATTGTTTATCTCCACATAGTTAAAATTAAATTAAAACGTTACTTTATTGGACGTCATTCTGCACAGATTTGGTGTCAACTTCAAAACTCTTTAATTCAAATCCGCCTTTACGCTCCATTCGTTTAGCGTCGGCTAGCGGTAATCGAATGTTTAATACAAAATTACCATCGTCCAAAATTTGTTCTTGCTCTACACACTTCAATTGATAAAGTTGTGCTCTAATATTCATTTGCTTGGGAAACAATTGCACCGTCATTTCTAGCCAATCTTCTTCCAGCAATTGAGCGATTAAATCTAATAAATCATTTAAACCTTCAGCGGTTACGGCTGAACAGTAAGCTCGATAACGTCCGGTTTCTGGATCTTGCTCAACTCGAGGCTGCAAACCTTCAACTTTATCGGCCTTATTGTACACTTCCACAATCAAATTGTCGGCAGCACCTATTTCATCAAGCACAATATAAACCTGCTCTTTATTATCTTCGCGGCGTTCATCCGATGCATCGATAACATGTAACAAAATGTCTGATTCTCGACTTTCTTGCAGGGTTGCTTTAAACGCCGCCACCAGATCGTGGGGCAAATGGCGAATAAAGCCTACCGTATCGGCGAGTATAATCGATTGCTGCGAGTTAAGCTCAAGCTTGCGGTGCGTTGGATCGAGGGTCGCGAACAACTGATCAGCTGCTAATACGCTCGATTTGGTCAATTGGTTAAATAAAGTTGATTTTCCAGCATTGGTATAACCGACCAAAGACACCGACGCAATATTTGCGCGATTACGCGAACGCCGTCCTTGCTCTCGCTGGCGCTCTACTTTTTCAAGCCTTTTACCGATGGTTTTAATTCGTTCTCGGAGTAATCGACGGTCGGTTTCTAATTGAGTTTCACCAGGACCTCTTAAACCTATCCCACCTTTTTGTCTTTCTAAGTGAGTCCAACCTCGAACCAATCGAGTTGATAAATGTTGCAGTTGAGCTAGTTCAACTTGGAGCTTACCTTCGTGGGTAAAAGCTCGCTGGGCAAATATATCGAGGATCAATCCGGTTCGATCCACCACACGGCATTTCACTTCTCGTTCAATATTTCGCTCTTGTGATGGGGTTAATGCATGATTAAACAACACAACATCGGCTTCGTGTGCTGCAACCATGGCCGCCACTTCTTCAATTTTTCCACTACCAACAAATAACTTTGCCTGCGGAGCTGAACGAGCACAGGTGATAATGGATAAAATTTCAATACCTGCGGAAGTCGTGAGCTCAACAAACTCTTCGCAGTCTTCTTGATTCGACTGCTCAGGGAAATCCACATGAACTAATATGGCGCGTTCGCCACCTTCATAACGTTCAAACACGGTGTTTAAAAGCCTGTAATAAAAAGTGACCGATTAAAAGTTGGGGGGACCATAGAAAAGGGATCAAATTATAATATTCTATAAATTACACAATCAGTACGCCCGATGGAAAGCCACCGAGCGCCGTAATAAACTTCAATACAACGAGAATTTTCTATTCGTTTCCAGAAGTTTCTTCAGAGTCTTCTGCACCTGCATGAGGCAATTTCACATTGCGAGCAGGAACAATGGTCGATATTGCATGTTTATAAACCATTTGACTCACCGTATTTTTTAACAAAACAACAAATTGATCAAATGACTCTACTTGACCCTGAAGTTTAATACCGTTAACCAAATATATAGCTACTGGAACGCGCTCTCTTCTAAGAGCATTTAAGAAAGGGTCTTGTAATGACTGCCCTTTTGACATGGTAATTCTCCTTAAAGAATTTGTTATTGTTATGCCATTAACTGGCTTCTTGCAGACGGAATTTAAGCAGCTTTAACTCAAAAGAAATTAAGGCCGAATGTTACGAATTCATAAGATTCGTTATTGGTTCAAAAGTTCAAACGACTGAAACTGAACTTTTGTGCCATCTCGATTTGAGTGTAGCACGTTCCAATAATTCTGCTATATGGTGGTACTATTAATCAATTTCAATACCTTATTGGCATTGTTTTTTTCAAGTGAGTCGAGCCAATGCAAACTCTCCCAGCTTCGAAGCCAAGTAAATTGACGCTTAGCCAGTTGCCTAGTAGCAACAATCCCGCGGTAACGAGCCTCATCCAGCGACACTTCTCCTTGTAAAAACGACCATATTTGACGGTAGCCGACGCATCGAATCGAAGGCATTTCAGCATCCAAATCCCCTCTTTCAAACAACTCTTTTACTTCTTCAACCAGCCCGTTGGCTAACATGTGATCAAAACGCTGTTCGATCCGCTGGTGCAAGACCGCTCTATCTTGTGGCGCAATGGCTAACTGCAAGTTTAAATGAGGAAACACCTGCGACGACTGTTGCTGATGCCAATAGGTCATACTCTTACCACTGCTTAAAAACACTTCAATGGCTCTTGATAAGCGCTGTGGGTCATTAGGATGTAACCTTTTTGCAGAGTCTGGATCAATTTGTAAAAGCCTATCATGCAAATAACCAGAGCCGTGTTCATTGAGTTTAGCTTGTACCTGCTCGCGAATCCCCGGATCAGTTTTGGGCAATTCGGCTAATCCTTCAAGTAACCCTTTAAAATAGAGCATTGTACCGCCGGTTAAAATAGGCGTTTTACCTTTTGCATAAATAGTATCGATTAAATCAAGTGCGTCTTGACGAAACTCGGCAACCGAATAAGACTCTGAAGGATCTTTAATATCAATTAAGTGATGTGGTATTAAGGCCAATTCTTGCTTAGAAGGTTTGGCCGTGCCGATATCCATACCCCGATAGATCAAAGCCGAGTCGACACTGATTATTTCTCCATTTAACAGCTGAGCCAGGCTGATCGCCAAATCGGTTTTTCCCGACGCTGTAGGCCCCATCAAAAAAATAACCGGTAATTTCGACTGTCCGCTCATATTGCACCGATTATTCTAATGGTTTAGCTGATTTGTTTTTGGAAGATTTAGCTATGGTATTTAACACTTGCTTGGCATCGACACTCATCGAAAACTGTTTTGAATCTTTATTCAACTCTAACAACGCTTTTGACTTGTGTTGTAAAGCCTGTTGCCCTAACGGCTGTTGCCAGTATTGCTCGATTTGCAACGTCATAATAGCCATAAGCTTTTCGAGTAATGCCATTTTGGATAACGAATCTAGCTCCGTTTGAGTTGGCGATTGCGCAAATAAATGAGCCAGTGCATTAACCCAAACAGAAGGGGCAAGTTTCCACAATTCATTATTGTTAAAAATAGGCATACTTCTTAGCAAAACTTGTGAAGGCCCAATGGCTGATAATTCAATTCCAATTTCAGCAAAAAGCTGCAAACGCCAATCTTCTTCAAGCCATTCTGAGTGAGCCACTGCAACCGCCTGAGGAACCAGTAATGGTTTCGAGGTTTGGTTCGCCTGTTCAACAAAGGCTTGCCATGCACGCTGAAATTCAAAAGCAAACAACTGCCACAAATCGATGAATTCAACGGTGTTTTGATTTGTTTCAATCAAAAATCGATGTTGCCATAATGTTGATGACTCGCGCGCAACCACTTCTGCATGAGTGTTTTTATTTTCTTGATAAAATTGCTTTGATGCCGCAATCGCTTTTTGATGACTTTGTTCAAATGCTTGTTCGCGAACTTGCGGATTTAACTCTCGGTTGGTTTGAAAACTTGATGAATAGCTATGACTTAAATTGTTAAAGCATGCTTGAGAGCTAGTTTTTGATGCCTGCGATAGTTGGGGTTTAATATGAAGCGCTTCTGAGGGGGAACTTTGTAAACTATCGGCCACTAATTTTGCTAATAAATCATGCACCAACCGAGGCTGCCTAAAACGCACTTCGTGCTTGGTTGGGTGCACATTGACATCGACTTCATGCCACGGGCAATCGATATAAATCACATAACTGGCAAATCGCCCTTCAGGCAATAAATGGCTGTAGTTTTGCCTAATGGCATGAGAGAGTAATCGGTCTTTAACCGGACGCCCATTAATAAAAATGGTTTGGCCATCACTTTCACTGCGATGAAAATGAGCGGCGCCAAGCCAACCCCAAATTCTAAAGGTATCAATCCCGCCGGAAAACATCGCAGCATTTTCCATAAAGGATTTACCTACTATTTGCTCCACTCTTTTAGCAAAAGCATCAAGATATTGGTCATTACTGATTGATTCTAATGAGTTTGCGGTTGCCGGAAATCGTTTGGTGACTTTGCCATTATGTTTTAATACAAACGCAATATTGGGATGAGCCAGCGCTTGGCGCTTAATCACATCTTCAATATGGGTATATTCGGTTTTTTCCGTTCGCAAAAACTTGCGTCTGGCCGGCGTATTAAAAAATAAATCGCTGACATCAATATGAGTTCCTTCAACCGAAGCAGCCGGACTCAGCTCAACCTTCATATCTCGTCCTTGGGCGAAAGCTCGCCAGCCAGTTTCAAATGCTTTGGGACGAGAAGTCATCGAAAAATGCGACACCGAAGCAATACTTGAAAGTGCTTCACCGCGAAAACCCAAAGAACTTATCGCAGAAAGTTGTTCAACGGTTTGCAGTTTACTGGTTGCGTGTCGGCTGAGCGCTAATGGCAGATCATCAGGATGAATCCCAATGCCATCATCAATAATTTGAATTCGCCGAATGCCACCCCGTTCAACTAAAACTTCTATCCGACGTGCTCCGGCATCAATACTGTTTTCAACACATTCTTTAACCACTGAAGAGGGTCTTTCTACCACTTCGCCGGCCGCAATTTGATTGGCTAAGCGATTATCAAGCT
>JBFHSP010000064.1:0-14227 GCA_041591085.1 Kangiellaceae bacterium
ACTTTGTCGAGATTAGGATTATTTTCAAACCCATCTTCATTGACATTGGCGATATACATTGTGGGTTTTGAGGTAATTAGATGAAGTTGTTTTAAGATAGTTTTTTCTTCTTTATCAAAGTCTATAGAGCGTACAGGCTTGCCTTCATCTAAAACAATTTTGCATTGCTCTAAAACAGAGAGGCGTGCTTTTGACTCTTTATCGCCGCCTTTTGCTAATTTGGTTGCTCGAAGAATGGCTTTTTCTACACTTTCTAAATCAGCGAGCGCAAGTTCAGTGTTTATTACTTCAATGTCGGCAATAGGATCAATTTTTCCAGCAACGTGGACAATATCATCGTTTTCAAAACATCGAACCACATGAGCAATAGCGTCGGTTTCTCGAATATTCGCTAAGAACTTATTGCCAAGTCCCTCGCCTTTTGAAGCGCCTGCAACCAGACCCGCAATATCAACAAACTCCATGGTTGTAGGTAATACTTTTTGCGGATTAACAATAGCCGCCAGTGCATCTAAGCGTGGATCAGGCATAGGTACAATTCCGGTGTTAGGATCGATAGTACAAAACGGGTAATTTTGTGCATCAATGCCGGCATCGGTGAGTGCATTAAATAGGGTGGACTTTCCAACGTTAGGTAATCCAACAATTCCGCAATTAAAACCCATAATGATGTACCTTTTGTTAATCTGCTTAATTTAAACTATGCAGATATTGCATAGCTTTGTCGTGTTCACCTTTGACGATTGTTTCAATGGTGCGGACACTTTCATATATGGCTTGATCGATCTTTTCACGATCTTCTTTGGCTGGTTTTCCCAGTACATATCCGGTAACTTGGCTTTTATTTCCGGGATGACCAATACCCACTCTAAGACGATAAAAATTATTGTCGTTGCCTAAGCTGCTAATGGTATCTCTTAATCCGTTGTGGCCACCATGACCACCGCCTTTTTTCAGCCGAACCTCGCCTGGTGCAATATCGAGCTCATCGTGCGCCACTAAAATATTTTCAGGTTCTAACTTAAAAAATTGTGCGACTGCGGCGATCGATTTACCACTCAAATTCATAAAAGTGGAAGGAATTAAGAGTCGAACATCGGTATTGGCTATCATGCTGCGACCAATGGAACCAAAAAATTTGCTATCGGGAGATAAGCTAACTTGAAAGCTTCGAGCGAGTTCTTCTATGAACCAAGCTCCAGCGTTATGACGGGTGTCTTGATATTGGGGCCCCGGATTAGCGAGGCCCACAATGAGCTTTATTTGAGACATGAAGGATAGCCTATTGTCTCAACAGCGATTACTCGCCAGCTTTTTCAGAAGACTCTTCTGAGTCAGTTGATTCAGTTGCAACTTTAGAGTGAGCAACGGAAACAACGGCTAAATCAGACTCTTCATCGTCAGATGCGTTCATTAAAGTTACGCCTTTAGGAAGAGTCATATCAGATAAGTGTAAGGTTGAACCTAACTCTAATGCTGCTACGTCCACTTCGATGAACTCTGGAAGGTCTTTTGCTTTACACTCAACTTCAACAGTTACTTTATTATGAATGATTTGACCACCAGCTTTAACGCCTACACATTTCTCTTCATTGATGAAGTGCAGTGGCACTTGCATGTGAATAGTTTCGTTTTGTTTTACACGCTGAAAATCCATGTGAGTGATTTTCGGTTTGAATGGGTGACGTTGTAAGTCACGTAAAACAACGCTGTTTTTCTTACCATCGATAATCAAAGTTAAAATATGTGAGTAGAATGCTTCGTGCTCAACATGATGTAAAACTTCTGAATGATCAATCATGATTGGGGTCGGAGCAGTGTCTCCACCGTATACAATGCCTGGAACTTTGTCGTTCAAACGACGTAGGCGGCGGCTCGCACCTTTCCCTAAATCTGAACGAAGCTCAGCTTTTAATTCAAATAAATTCATGGTTTTCTCCAAAATTAAATATTTTGTCAATTTTTGCGACCAAAATTGACTCGCAGCCCTATTAAAGGGCGGCAAATTATACAGTTAAGCGATTGGAGGGTAAACCTAAAAAAGCAATGGAAAAAGAATTTTTAGGTATTAAAAAGTAAAAAGAGAGCATAAAGCTCTCTTTTTTCAGCTAATTGCTTTGCTTAGTGAATAAACATACTAGATAACGACTCTTCTTCATTAACCCGTCGTATCGCTTCAGCTAATATATTCGACATAGTGAGTTGCTCAATACGCTCGCAAGCTAATGCGGTTTCACTTAACGGAATGGTATCGGTAACCACCAACTTATCAAGCGATGAGCTATTGATGTTATCAATGGCTTTACCTGATAAAACCGGGTGAGTACAGTAAGCAATGACTGATTTAGCGCCATGCTTTTTCAAAGCGCCAGCCGCTAAACACAAGGTGCCTGCAGTATCAACCATATCATCAACGATAATACAATCTCGTCCTTCAACATCACCAATAATATGCATTACTTCGGCTTCGTTAGCTTTAGGTCGGCGTTTGTCGATAATCGCAAGGTCGGAATCGCTTAACCGTTTGGCAACGGCTCGCGCTCTGACTACCCCACCAACATCTGGTGATACCACCATCATATTATTGGTGTGTGACTTTAAAATATGATCGAGCAGAACCGGTGTTGCATAAACGTTATCTACTGGAATATCGAAGAACCCTTGGATCTGGTCAGCGTGTAAATCGACGGTTAACACGCGGTTAATTCCAACGATTGCCATCATATCGGCTACAACTTTTGCGCTGATAGGTACACGTGCAGAGCGTACTCGGCGATCTTGGCGGGCATAACCAAAGTAAGGAACGACCGCAGTAATACGACCCGCAGAGGCTCGGCGTAATGCATCGGCCATTACAACCACTTCCATCAAGCTGTCATTGGTTGGAGCACAAGTAGATTGAATAATGAAAACGTCTTTTCCTCGGACATTTTCTAAAATTTCTACGTTTACTTCACCATCGCTGAATTTAGCGACTTTGGCTTTTCCTAAAGGGATCTCAAGATTACTAGCAATTTTTTCGGCAAGTTCTGGTGTGGCGTTACCACGAAACAGCATCATATCAGACATGGATTAATCCCAGTTATGATAAAAAATGGAGGTGACATTTTGTGAGGCTGAATTTTAGCCGCAAATGAGCTTTTTGAAAACCGCAAAGCCTAAATTTGATCGACTTTATTTCGTAGCTCTTAATGTTTATTCAATTTAGCTAAACTAAATGCAAGCAAGTGTTTTTGTTAACTCGTTGATTAATAGGCAATAAAAAATGAATTTTAAGTGTTTTACAGGATGAGTTCATTTAAGTCAGTGCCTAATGCATTAAGAGCGGATTTCAACGTACTTGCAAACTATTGACTAGTAAGAAAGGTGGCAGGCTGGTTGGAACCAACGCCCAATGCATAAAGAGCGGATCAAAACCTGTTGTAGGAGACTTTAGCTAGGAAAGAAACGGTAGGGTGGCTGGAACCAACGCCCAATACATAAAGAGCGGATCAAAACCTGTTGCAGGAAACTTTAACTAGGTAAGAAATGGCAGGCGTGGCTGGAACCAACGCCCAATACATAAAGAGCGGATCAAAACCTGTTGCAGGAGACTTTAGCTAGGAAAGAAAATGGCAGGGGTCGCTGGAACCAACGCCCAATACATAAAGAGCGGATCAAAACCTGTTGCGTGAGGCTTTAGCTAGGAAAGAAAATGGCAGGGTGGCAGGAACCAACGCCCAATACACAAAGAAAGGATCAAAAGTGACTTCAAAACCGGTGATAACTAGAGAAAATGGCAGGGGTGGCTGGATTCGAACCAACGCATGACGGGATCAAAACCCGTTGCCTTACCGCTTGGCGACACCCCTATGGTGTAAAAGTGATCTTATTGTAGTAAATAAGCGTGCTGCTGATGAAGAGGAGACTGATTGACTCCCTTAGCTACAAAGTGTGGCCATCGGCAACGGGACGCTATTTTACTGACTTCTCGCTCATTGTCAAAGGGTGCAAACAAACAACTTCCACTTCCAGTCATTCTTGCATGAGGATTGAACTGCAGCAGCCAATCTCGCACCTCTTTCACCTTTGGGTAAAGCTCAAAAACAACCGGCTCCATAACATTAGTGCCTTGTTTTGGCCCCCCCTCAGCGAGGAAGGCGCGTATTGTGCTTATTTCGCAATTTCTTGTCAACGCTTTATGAGAAAAAATTTCTTGGGTGGATACAAAACATTCAGGATGCGTCACCAAGTAATAAAGTTCTGGCATTTCAACCGGGGTCAGATCTTCTCCAATGCCCTCTGCCCATGCCGTTTGGCCTTTAATAAATACAGGTACATCGGCACCTAACCCTAGCCCTAGTTCAGCCAATTTGTCCAAGGAAAAACCACACTGCCAAACATAATTAAGAGCTATCAGAGTTGTTGCGCAATCTGAGCTTCCTCCGCCGATACCGCCTCCCATAGGTAACACTTTGTTCAGGTGAATATTAACTCCACGAAAAGATTTAGCATGAGGCAATAATAAGCTGGCAGCTTTTAAAATAAGATTGTCGGTATTTTCTAATTCAGTGACATTTGAGCTTAAATTGATTTGGCTCTCTTTATTGCTTGTAAAAGTCAGTTCATCTCCAAAGTCGAGCATTTGAAAAACTGTTTGCAGTAAGTGGTAACCTTTGTGATTCTGCCCAGTAATGTGCAGCATCAAATTAAGCTTAGCTGGAGCAGGAAGCGTCAACTTTGCAAAACTCATAACGCATTGACTTCCCAATCATAAATTGAAAACTTTAATTTAACTTGAGGGTGAGTGGCATCAATACGTTTTGGCATGGTTAAGCCATTAAAAACATCATATTGTTTGAATCGAATTTGCCATGATTGATGTGAAATCCGTTCAATATATCCTTGAGCATTAAGTGATGTTTTTTCATCTTTATTGGCAATACCCAAAATCCAAAGTTCAAGTTCTTTAACAGGTATTTGCCAACCGGTTGTTTCCCAAAGCAAAGCTTCTGGATCAGTGCCATAGGCCTGTTGGTCGTCGGGTAGCTCAATGTGGGCGGCTTTAGAGTCATAACTTAAGGTGGCATAAGTAATTCCAAGAGAACCATAAATGCGAAGTTCTACTTGCTCGCCTTGTTTTTGCCAGCTGATATTTGCGGTTTCAGATTCTTTGTTTGCAATAATGGCTACTCGACCGGATAAGTTCCAGTGGCTGGCCCGATTCAAATAAGCTTGTCTATCTGCAACCGATAAAGAGGGATGTTCAGTAGTAGGTTTAAATAAACTACATCCTTGCAAAGCTGCTAATGCCGCTATTAATATAAGAAACCTTACTCTAATCATTGTAAGCCAAGCCCTATAACCGACGCTGGTATTTCAAAATCTGGAAATCTTTTTTTCAAATCAGTTAACACTTGATGAGCTTTTTCAGTTTGGTTAGTTGCTGCTAATACTTCGACCAAATGCGCTGCAACCTCAGGGTTGTATTCGATTGATAATGAACGAGATAACCATTTCTCCGATGCTTCAAATTGACCTAATCGAAATTGTAACCAACCCATACTGTCTAAAATAGCGGGGCTATTGGGGTAATGTTTTAGCGCCGACTCAATCAGTTTTTGTGCTCGTTCAAGTTCGATATTCATATCGGCTAAGGTGTAACCTAAGGCGTTATGAATATTTGGGTTGTCAGGTTTTTCTTTATGTAGCAGCTCAAGTTTTTCGAGCATTAAATCGTTTTGAGCTGTGAACTGATACATGAGTACTCGAGAAAATTTTAAGTCAAAGTCATCGGGAGAAATTGATAGTCCTGAATCTAAAACGCCAATGGCTTGCTCAAGCTTGTTTCTTGCTTGTAAATTTTGCGAGAGCTGTTGAAACCAAGGCGTTTTTAAATGCTCCGGGATCTTCTCCGCAATTTTAACCGCATAGTCGTTCCAGTCAGATTGCGTACCTAAACTGAAAAGCACTTCAAAATGTTTGTTTAAAATTCCTAAAGCACGCAGCTCCGTATTGATATGTCTATTTAGCCATTCAAGCGCTTCGAGAGGTCTATTAAGTCGAAACAGTAAATCACCTTTTAATTCGACAATGCTTTGAGCTTGCTCGGGAAAAACCGATACAGTCAGTTCATCTAAACGGTTTAAAGCTAACTCTTCTTGTTTTTGATTAATTAATAAATAACTTAAACGAGTTTGTGAACTCAGCCAAAAATCACCATCTTTAACTTGCTCAAAACAACGTTGAGCAAGGTCAAATTGCTTGAGTCTTTCGGCGGTATCTCCGCAGTAATACAAGCTAGTATTGAGTTTGTAGTTGTTCTGAATCAGTTGAGTGAATAAATCCAATGAAGCTTGAAATTGAGTTAAGGCGTAATGATTGGCTGCTTTAAGGTACAGTGCTTCATTGTTATTGGCTTCAACTTTTAACCAGCGATCAACTATTTCTAACGATGAGTTATAGCGCTTCTGACGATAGAGTTCTTGCGCTAACTGACCAAGCGCTCCTACATTTTTAGGATTGGATATCAGTAACGATTGTAAAAAATTAAGGGCTTCTTGCTCTTTATTTTGTGCTTTTAAAATAGATACTTTTAACTCTACTGAAGGGGGAGACTCACTGTTTTCTCGAAGAGCGGCATCAATGGCTTGATTAGCTTTATCTAAAAAGCTGGACTCTTTGGTATTGATGGCAGCTTGATAATAACTATGAGATAAAACCGACCAAGCTAGAGTTGGGTACTTGCCTTGGCGAACAAACTCTTGCCATAAATTTAAGGTCGAGTTTTGTAAGTAAATCCGATTAAGGCCCGCTAGTTGATGGTAAACAACGGTTGAGTCTGGCTGCCTTTCTATCCATTTAAGTAACATGTTCATTGCATCATTAATAGATGCTTCTCGTTCATCGGGCGTTAAATCAAATAACATTAATTTGCCCAGCACATAAGCTTCGGCGGCGGCATCCTGTTGTGGCTCTAATTTTAGCCAAGCTTTGGAGCCTTCAATTACGGCAAGTGGATCCTGATTTTGTTGTGCCAACTTAATAACTTCTTTGGCAAATTCTACATCGGGATGCAAATTCAAAGCAAATAAGTAGTAATTAATCGCTGTTTCAAAGTCTCCTTGAACCGTAGCAAATTCGGCGGCCATTATAGCTTCATATAAGTCACCTTTCGTTTGTGCTGAAAGTTCTCGGCTTTTTGCATAGCCAGAGCTTGAGCTGTTATTGCTTGGTAAAGAGGCACAGCTCGCGAGTAAGCTCATTCCAACAGCGAAAGATAATCGTTTTAGGTTGATTTTTAACCTATCGATCTGCAGATTGGTAAGCAAAGAAGACTCCATTTGTTAAATGCTCTTTTTAAGGTTGGTCATTATGGGGGTTTTAGCGTCAAAAGCCAATTGACTCAGTGATATACCATTAGTTCAATTAGCTTTGGTGTAAACTGCCCATTTTTATCTTTGAATGCGCATTGTTTGGTTAACTTACCCTTGAAGCGAGTGGTATACTTGACGTTATTAGCTTTCAAGATCATCGTTATTATCTATTAAACATGTCGAAATCAGTTTCAGCATTTGGGGTCAATCATAAAACTGCACCGATAGCAATTCGGGAGCGGCTTGCGTTTGATCCTTCGACAATGATGGACTCGCTAAAACAGCTTAAGCAGGATGCAGGTCTTGAGGAAGTTGCCGTTTTGAGTACCTGCAACCGTATGGAGGTTTATTTTCGCGGTGATGAATTGGCTTCTCAAAGGCTTAAGCAATGGCTAGCTTCTAATCATACTTTAGAATTGAATGAACTAGAGCAATGCACTTATGTGCATGAGGGTGAACAAGCTATTCAGCATGTTATGCGAGTGGCTTGTGGCTTAGACTCAATGGTTTTAGGTGAACCACAAATTTTGGGGCAAATGAAAGATGCCTTTCAATCTGCAAGGCAAGCAGGAACTTTAGGACAACTGCTAGACCGATTGTTTCAGCAAACCTTCCTAGTGGCCAAAAAGGTAAGAACGGATACCCAAATTGGCAGCAGTGCTGTTTCGGTAGCTTATGCGGCTGTTTCGCTTTCTAAAAAGATTTTTACCGATTTTTCTGATGTGACGGCGCTTTATATAGGAGCAGGGGAAACTATTGAGTTAGCGGCAAGGCACTTTCATAATTTAGGTGTTAATAAAATGATTGTGGCGAATCGAACCGAACAGCGTGCCGCCACTTTAGCTCTGCAGTTTGGTGGAACGGCTATCGCACTAAATGATTTACCTCAATGGATCCATAAAGCAGATGTGGTCATTTCATCAACGGCTTCGCCGTTACCTATTGTCGGCAAGGGCATGATCGAAGCGTGTATTAAAAAGAGAAAACACAAACCCATGTTTATGGTGGATTTAGCCGTACCTCGTGATATTGAATCTGCGGTTGGCGAATTAAATGATGTTTATCTTTACAGTGTTGATGATTTAAAAGATGTGATCACTGAAAACATGAAAGCAAGAACTGCTGCTGCAGAAGAAGCAGAAGATATTGTGATGAATCAAACCGAAAACTTTTTAGGTTGGCTAAAGTCATTGCAATCAGTCGATCTAGTGAAGCAATATCGTCATCAAATAGAGCAAGTAAAAGATGAAGAGTTAAAACTGGCACTTGAGCAGCTTCAAACGGGTGAGCCATCAGAGTTAGTACTTCAAAAATTTGCCCATCGATTAACTAAGAAAATTATGCACAGACCTTCGCAAGTTATGCGCGAAGACCTGATCGCTAACGATCAACAAAAACAAAATTGGATTAAGCGACTGTTTGGATTGTCGTCCGATTCTCATCAATAGCTCGGAATAATAACAATGAAAGACTCTATTCGACTCAAACTTGAGTCATTAGTTGAACGCCATGAAGAAATAGAAGCGTTACTAGGTGATCCTAGCATTATAAGTGATCAAAATAAGTTTCGGGATTTATCAAAAGAATATTCAGCACTAGAAGATGTTGTAAAAACCTTTTCGCAATATCAGGAAGCGATTGAAAGTGTTGCTACTGCTGAAGAAATGCTAAAAGATTCAGATCCTGAAATGCGAGAGTTAGCGCAAGAAGAGTTTAAACAAGGCAAAGAAAATGTTGAGTCATTTGAGTTAACCCTACAAAAGTTATTACTTCCCAAAGATCCCAACGATGAAAAAAATATTTATTTAGAGATCCGTGCTGGAACTGGCGGTGATGAGGCCGCAATATTTTCTGGTGATTTATATCGCATGTATGCTCGCTATGCTGAAAACAATCGTTGGCAGATGGAAGTGCTTAGTGAAAACCCGGGTGAGCACGGCGGCTATAAAGAAATCATTTGTCGAATTGCCGGTGATGGCGTTTATTCTCGCTTAAAGTTTGAATCAGGTGCTCATCGGGTGCAGCGAGTACCAGAAACTGAATCTCAAGGTCGAGTACACACATCGGCTTGTACTGTGGCTATTTTGCCTGAAGCCGATGAGATGGATGAAATCGATATTAATCCAGCGGATTTACGGGTTGATACCTTTAGAGCATCAGGCGCGGGTGGACAGCACGTCAATAAAACCGACTCAGCCATTCGTATTGTGCATTTGCCAACTGGAATTGTAGTGGAGTGCCAGGAGGAACGTTCGCAACACAAAAATAGAGCAAAAGCGATGTCAATGCTTAAGTCTCGAATTTTGGCAGAGCAAGTCGATGCAGCAAAAGCAGAAGAAACCGAAGCGCGTAGAAGTTTAGTTGGCAGCGGTGATCGGAGTGAGCGCATTCGAACTTATAATTTCCCACAGGGCCGTATGACCGATCATCGGATTAATTTAACTTTGTATAAGCTCGATGAAATTATGCAAGGTGACTTAAATCAAGTGATCGAACCTTTGGTGAACGAATATCAAGCCGATCAACTTGCGGCGATGTCAGAAGGTTAAACTTTTAATGGATAAAATTAACAAAGTACTCATTGTTGGTGGAACTCATGGAAACGAGTTAACAGGAGTATTTTTGGTTAAAAAATTTCAAAAACTAAAAAATATTTTTGCTAATTACTCATTTAAAGTCGATTTTTTAATTGCCAATCAAGAAGCCATTAAACAAGGTAAACGATACCTTGATAAAGATTTAAATCGTTGTTTTTCATCTGCGGTATTAACTGATGAGTCGTTACAAGGTATTGAACTTGAATTAGCGCATAAACTGGTTGACCAGCTAGGCAATAAAGGCGAGTGTAAATACGATTTTATTATTGATTTACACACATCTACCGCCAATATGGGGGTTAATTTAGTATTAACAAAGCACGACAAATTTCACTTAACTATGGTCGCTGAGGTAAAAACGAAAAGAGATGATGTTACGATCACTTCAGAAGCTAAACTTTTACCCGATCATCATTTTTTGTGTGCACTCGCAGATCATCGAGTGATTGTCGAAGTAGGTCCGGTTGCTCAAAATTTACTGCAAGCACAGGCTATCGAAAAAACCGAACAGGCGACCTTGCAAATTTTGGACTTTGTTCAACAGTGGAATGACCAAACATTCACCGAGTATAAGAATGTCGATATTTTAGAATATTTTGGCAAGCTTTATTTTCCGGTTGATGCTGAGCAAAATATATGCGCTTATATTCATAAAAATGTCCAAGGACAAGATTATCAATCGTTAAAAAATGGCGATCCACTTTTTGTTGATATTGAAGGCAATACGATTAATTATGACGGCCCTGATTGTTTAGTCAGTTTTGTTAATGAAGCGGCGTACTACGATCAAAAAATAGCAATGTGTCAGCTCTTGCCGACCACAAAAGTCATACCATAAATTAGTTCTTTTTATGCCAACAGTCAGTGAAAAAATTTCGCAATCTATACAATTAATGCCCGATCCTGATTGTGCTCGAACGGATGCGGAAATTTTAATTGCGCGTGCTCTTAAAAAGAGTCGAACTTGGCTTAAGGCTTATGCAAATTTAGAGTTAACTTTCGAACAGATAAATGATATCGAGCAATTGATTGAACGGCGAAGGTTAGGTAATCCGGTCGCTTATATTTTAGGGGAGTGGGAATTTTATTCATTACCACTCAAAGTTTCTCCCGCAACATTAATTCCGAGGCCTGAAACTGAACAGTTGGTTGATAGAGCTGTACAAATATTGGAATTAAAACAAAAGCCTAACGTATTGGATCTCGGTACTGGAACAGGAGCGATTGCGCTTGCGATAAAAAAGGAATGCGCTAATGCACGTGTGAGCGCAGTGGAGTTCAGTGACGAAGCGTTAAAGGTTGCCAAAGAAAACGCCAAAGACCTTAATTTAGAGGTTTCATTTTTGCATGGAAGTTGGTTTGAGCCTGTCAGCAAAAAGGTTACATTTGACGTAATTGTAAGTAATCCTCCTTATGTAGCAAATGATGATCCTCATCTTTTGCAAGGTGACTTACCGTTTGAGCCCATTGCCGCGTTAACCGCAGGGGACGATGAATTCGCCGATATCAAAACCATCATAGCAGGCGCTATTTCACATTTGAATGACCATGGGTATTTGTTAATTGAGCACGGATATAACCAAGGCGCGCAAGTGAAAGCTTTTTTTGAACAGGCCGGATTGATCAATGTTCAGGTGCACAAAGATTACGCTGGAAATGAGCGTTTCACCGAGGGAATGAAACTCATTAAAAACCTTTAGGTCGTAAATCTAAAACATAGCCGTCGTAATAATCCGGATCACAAACGTACCATTCGCTAAAATGTACTTCTGCAAACGCTTTACAGCGATCGGCTAAATCTAAAAACGGCTGTCTTCCTGGGTCAACTAACAAAATACGTTCAACACCATGCTCAAGTGCCTTTTTAAATAATTTCTCTAATAAAATTGCTAAATCATTCCAAAAACAAATATCGGCACCTACTAGCATGCTGAACTTTTGTAAGTCACGTTTATTCAGTTTTTGATAGCTTTTGTTAAGCGTTTTAATTTTGACGCCGTTGAGTGCCGCCTGAACTTCTAAATAAGGAAATACATTTTCATCTATGTCGAGTCCAGTAACCGATTTAGCACCATTTTTAGCACAATAAATAGAAGCGGCACCCCAGCCACACCCTAATTCTAATACAGACGAGTTTCTATCCAATATTCGGTGGGTTTGAATATAATCCATCAACAAAAAGCTAGACGCCCAAGTTTTATGACCGTAAACATTGGGTGCGAATGATTTTTTTAGTTGCTTGACCAGTCGATGCTTATTTTCCAACAACATAATATTAAACACATGGAATAAGTCTTTTTCAGGAAGCTCAATAAGTTCTGGCACGTAAATCCTTCCGTTATATGAGTAGTGATTGCTTGGCTCGATATCCTAAGGGATTTAATCTTTCAATGCCACATAGCCGACCTCTTTATAACCACTTCACAAGCGGTGACTGTCGCGGTAACATGCCGCATCTTTTGAAAATGCTAATAAATAGGTGTTTGAATGGTAATTAAACCGAAAATTCGGGGCTTTATTTGTACTAATGCGCATCCCACAGGATGTGCAGAGTCAGTTCGTCAGCAAATTGAATACGTAGAAAAGCAGGGCGGCGTTAATTGCCCAAAAAATGTGCTGGTTATCGGCTGTTCTACCGGCTATGGCTTAGCTTCTCGTATTACCGCAGCGTTTGGCGCCAAAGCTAACACTTTAGGTGTCTGTTTTGAAAAAGAGCCATCTGAAACCAAAACTGGCACCGCAGGCTGGTACAATACCGCTGCTTTTCATGCAGAAGCTAAAAAAGCCGGTTTATATTGCAAAACCTTAAACGGTGATGCTTTTTCTCACGATATGAAAAAGCAAGTGATCGACCTAATTAAGCAAGACATGGGTAAAGTGGACTTAGTTATTTACTCATTAGCGTCGCCTCGCCGTACCGATCCAGACTCGGGTGAAACCTATAACTCGGTACTGAAACCGATAGGTAATGCTTACACTAGTAAAACCTTCGATACCAACAAAGAAGTGGTTCATGAAGTAACGCTTCAAGGCGCAACCGAAGATGATATTGCCAATACCGTAAAAGTTATGGGCGGCGAAGATTGGGAATTGTGGCTAAAAGCAATGAACGAAGCGGGTGTATTAGCTGAAAATTGTGTGACTACTGCTTATACCTACATCGGCAAAGAACTGACTTGGCCTATTTATGGGCATGCCACCATCGGTAAAGCTAAAGAAGATTTAGATCGCGCGGCTGCAGCACTTAATGCTGATTATTCCTCGTTAAATTTAAAAGCCTATGTGTCTTCGTTAAAAGCAGTTGTTACTCAAGCCAGCTCGGCCATTCCTGTAATGCCGCTGTATATTTCATTGATGTATCAAGTAATGAAAGACGAAGGAGTGCATGAAGGCGTGATTGAGCAAATTTATGGCCTATTCAATAACTTATTATTAGCTGATAATCCACCAGTTGATGAAGCCAAACGTTTACGTATGGACACCGTTGAAACCAATGATCATATCCAAGCAAAAATTAAAGCACTATGGCCACAAGTAACCACGGAAAACTTCCCTGAGTTAGGTGATTATGCTGGTTATCATTTAGACTTTTTAAAACTATTCGGATTCGGTTTTGATGCCGTTGATTATGATGCTGATGTTTCATCATTGGCTGAATGGGTTTAATAGGTTTTAAATTTAGTTGATTTTAAAGGCCCCAACTTAGTTTGGGGCTTTTTTTCGCGTTGAGCACGACTAAAATAATTTTCTGCCAATTAGAGGGAAAGTGTTTCGACCACTAGTTAAGATAGAGGTTTGTCATTATGAGTCACGTAGTGACGCGATAATCCATTTCTTCTGAATGAAAAATGAGATTGCCGCGGCGTGAAACGCCTCGCAATGACGTTCTTTTTACTTGCGGTCATCTCGCACTTGATGAGAGAACCAGTATTTTATTCGAACATAAGTTCAAGCATAATACGGCACAAATAGGCAAAGAGCTGACATTTTTCGACTTTTGTCATCTCGCACTTGATGCGAGATCCAGAATTTTATTAGATCATAAGTCCAAGCATCATAAGGTAGAATTAGGCAAAGATCGGACATATACAAATATTTGTCTTCTCGCAAAGTTTCAACATCGTACAAATGAAGAAGATCTTATTTCGCTCCTCAGCGACTCACTTTTGCAGACATGCAAAAGTAAGCAAAACATGTTTCTCCCGCCAATTGGCTAATCGAAAAATCATCTGGTCGAGCAAGCGGTAATGATCATCATCCCTGATGGCATTACCT
>JBFHSP010000065.1:0-14180 GCA_041591085.1 Kangiellaceae bacterium
TCCAGAACCTGTTCGTCAAGTTATGGATGAATACGCAAAGTCGGAAGATGCTAAACGCACCTTAAAAGATAAAGTAGCTCTTGCTATGCAAGCCTTAGTAGGGGTTTGGTTAGTCATTGCCCTCGCGCTTCACTTAGCTCCTGTAGGATTGATTGGTCTTTCGGTTATCGTTTTATGTACCACTTTTACCGGCGTTATCGACGAGCACAGCATCGGAAAAGCTTTTGAAGAAGCATTGCCTTTCACCGCATTATTAACTGTGTTTTTTGCCATTGTTGCGGTAATTGCTGACAACCATCTATTCTCACCCATTATTAACGCCGTTTTACAAATGGATGGAGATGCTCAAATCGCCATGTTCTACATTGCAAACGGTGTGTTATCAATGGTAAGCGACAACGTGTTTGTTGCGACTGTCTATATCAATGAAGTGGCAAAAGCGGCCCTTGAAGGAACCATCACTCGTGATACTTTTGATATGTTAGCCGTTGCCATTAACACGGGAACCAATATTCCTAGTGTTGCAACCCCTAACGGACAAGCGGCCTTCTTATTCTTGTTAACGTCCGCACTAGCACCACTTATTCGTTTGTCTTATGGACGTATGGTAATTATGGCTATCCCTTACACCATTACTATGAGCTTGGTAGGTCTTGCGATGGTATTTATGACGTTAGAAAAAGGCACCGATTATTTATACGAACAAAAACTAATTAACCACCACACACTTCAAGACTTGTGTGAGCAGATGTCAGGAAAATGGGTTAATGATCAATGTACTTTAGAGCAAAGTAAAAGCGGCCATTAGTTTAAGTTCATTCTTATAAAAAATCCGGCTTTATGCCGGATTTTTTATTTTAGAATTTAATCTTCTAAATTTAGCGGCTCAGAATCTTCTAACATTTCAAGGAGATGAATAGAAATAGCCACAAAGTCATGATCGGTCACAATACCTACTAGCTTGCGATCGCTATTCACTACTGGAAGGCAACCGTATTTATATTTGTGAACCATTTCAGCGGCTCTTTTAATGGTGCAGGTCGGAGATATTGTAGTCACCGGACTTATCATAATGTCGGCGATCAACGTGCCATTTTCGATTTCCGCTAACTCGTGTTCTTCAAGAAAGCTTTGTGAAGTCAGCCCATGCTGAAGCACATTACGGTGACTAACAATACCTATTACCTGATCAAATTCATTAACAATTGGAATATGACGAAATCGCCTTTCCTTCATAATACGCCTAGCATCGGCCAAGCTATTATACCGAGTTAATGTTACCGGGTTAGGTGTCATTACATCTTCAATAAGGATCATACTACTCTCCTGCAAACTATAACCTTTTGGGATCATTATCCTCTGTGTCTTCGTTGACTTATTGACTAGGATCAAAACAACCAGCTCAAAAATTAAACTACCTTCTTTGCTCCGACCACCTAGGTTTTACCCATTCTTTACTACAAAACGGATATTTCAAATTGAAATATCCGTTGATTTTCTCTAAAATGCCGCACAATTTTTAAGCAGCGTTTAAGCTGTATAGGTATTTTTAGTGTCTAAGCTTTCCGATCGAGTAGCCTCTCAGTTACAAATCAAAATTAAGCAAGAAGAACATCGTGCCGCTCAGCGCGATCAGTTTGTGGATAGTTACCATTACTTAACGCTTTCACATTTGTTTGAAACAAAGGGAGACCTTGAAAAGGCACTGCTAGTACTCAATCGCTTTTTGAATTTAGGAAGAGCGAATCCAACAGACGAAGCATTGGTTAGACAAAAACAACAGCAAATTAAAAACGCTATTCATCTAAGTAGACAAGATACTCAAAGGCCACTTGATATTGACGCTCTTGCGGCAAAATTTGATTTAGAAGCGATGGCTTCTGATGAAGTCGAGTGGATTTCTCCAGATATTACCGTTGGCAGTTTTACCAACAATCGGACTAGTTCAAAACAAGAAAAAATCGAGTCAACAGAAGAATTACCAGCAGATCCAATAAAGCTTGTCACTATTTGTGCGGCTTATACCGGAAAAACACTCACTGATGAGATCTATGAACTGTCTTTAGTAGCTTTTAATTATTGTCGAAATAATGATCGAGTGTTAAATATCATTGAGCAATACCATGGTCTAAGAACGCCAATAAAGCCCATTCCTGACACGGTTAAGATGCGTGTTGCAAATCCTCTAATCTCCAATAACAAGCAACTATTAGATCAAGCAAAAATCATCAATCTTTTGAATGATGCTTACGGTGTTATCAGTCATAATGATTCATATATTGAAAGACAGCATTTTCTTTGTTTATTCCCAAAATTTTCACATTTAAAGTGGTGGTCTTCACAGCAAGATATTCCTTGGTCAGCACTTGGTTTTAAGGAAAAAAGTTTAACTGAACTTCTTGGTTTTTATGGAATAACCAATGTACCTCGTACTACTACTGAACGAGCCAAAGGAATTGGCAGGTTACTTTCCCAAAAAGAATCAAATACCAATAGTAGTTATTTCAAAAGGCTTTTAAGTTGTAAATCAATGAAACCGGTAGAGTGGACCTCAGAATTAAAGGCTCAATCAGCCAAGGTTCAAGGCAAACTTTTCGCATTTATGTATGCAAGCTAACAATTCAAATTAAACACCTTTTGATACTTTAACTGATTCCTCAAATTGCACTTAAGCAATTGCTTATCGTTAGTTAGTCGGCATTCTTACTACAAAACATTAAATAACCTGAAAATACGACCAAATTTAATATGGTTATCAACTAATCATTTAATTCGGTGATCTACCCATAATTTTCCGAGAATAATTCTCATTCTCATATTGACCCTATACTAATCATCACTTACTATTCGCACCCATCAAATGCGAATGATTATCATTACCAAAATAAAGGAGTCTCTATGTTATCGCTACGGGTGCTCGGTGCGAGTGCTTTTTTTCTGCTCAATGGCCTTTTGGCTTCAGTTCAAGCTACACCATCTGAAAATTCACTTGAGGCACAAGAAAACCAAATCGAGATCATCGGCGTTTCTGAACGGTTGGCCAAAAAAGGACGATTAGCCGACGTTATTGAAAAAACCGAGTTAATCGATGAAAAGGCGATTGAACAAAAGCAGGCATTGAACTTAGCGGACGCTATAGAAAATGAACCCGGCATCAAGGTGAATAACGAATGTTCTATGTGCGGTATGAAACGAGTGATGATCAACGGTTTAAAAGGCGAACACACCACCCTACTGGTGGATGGCGTACCAATGCACTCGGTGGTTTCAAGCTACTACGGGATTGATGCCATTACATCCGCAGGCATTGAGCAAATTGAAGTCGCTCGTGGCGCTGGCGCTTCGTTAATTGCGCCTGAAGCCATGGGAGGCACCATTAATATTGTGACTAAAAACGCCACCAAAAACTCGCTCGCTATCAATGCTGGGATGCATGATGATGGCGATCGTCAAATCAATATTGTTGCAACAGCAATCAGTGAAGATAAACGAACAGGGCTAACCGCAGCCGCGCAATTCAGTGAGATCGATCAATACGATGGCGATAATAACGGGATCAGTGAAAGCCCCGGAATGACCAACCAGTCTGTGATGTTAAAAATCAAGCAAGAAATTTCCCAAAACGATGCGATTGAGATTAAAACTTCGTTGTTTGATTCTGATGTATTTGGCGGCCCCATGAATACTAGCCTAGTCCAAGTACTGCTCTCCGAGCAAAACGGCGCAACCGATGCGGGAAGCTTTTTTCAAAATGGCGATGTAAGACAAACCTACTTTGGACAACCCTGGGAAACAACTGAAACCATCATCACCAATCGACAGGAGTTGATGGCGCGATGGATCCACGAGGTTGACTTTAATAATCATTTTGAATGGACAACCAGTTTGGTTGATCACGAGCAAGACTCCTATTATGAAAGCTTTGATTACGCCAATACTGACAGAATTATTTTCTCCGACTTCAAATGGACTTCCGTTCAAAACACCGACTGGTTAACAACTTTTGGAATAGACGCACGTCAGGAAAAAATGCGTTCTCAATCAAAGAAATTAGCCGAGTTTCAACTCACGGATCCGTCCATTCTTGGCGATAGTTTTGATTACCGGACCCAAGGTTTGTACTGGCAAAACACCATTTACTCGTCCAACAACATTGAATGGAACTTTGCCATTCGTTATGACCAAATTAATGCGAACTGGATTGAGCAGCTTCAACAAAAAGATGAACTTTCCGAAAAAATGTTCAGCCCACGATTTCATCTTCGCATTGACCACAACGAACAATGGACCTCACGTTTTTCAGCAGGTCGAGGTTACCGAGCACCACTGACTTTCTTTGAATCTGACCATGGCATTTTAGAAGATGGCTTTGATATTCGAATTAATCAACTGGAAAAGGCCAACTCATATAATTACGCAATTAGCTATGCGGGCGAGCAATTAGATCTCACCGCTTCTTTGGCGCATTCCGATATCAAACATCTGGCATTTATAGACACCGACAGTTTCAGTCGCGCTACTTTAATAAACTCCGATAACCGCTTTAAAGTTTCAACCTTTGACATTGTATATGGCTATGACGTGACCGAAAGCTGGCAACTCACCGGAGCCTTTGAATGGTATGTAATGGATGACAACTACAAGGCTACTTTTGGTGTTGTTCCTGTTGAAGAGCGCATTAAATTTGCCAGCAATTACCAAGTAAACGACTGGGAAATGTATTTCGATATAACTTGGGTCGGCAGTCGCGACCTTAATGAATATGGTTATGCCGATCGATTTAATGTTTATTTAGATCTCAATGGCAATAATCTGGTCGACCCGGGTGAGTTACAAGATGCCAAACCAACCCATGCAAAGGCGTTCACACTGGTCAATGCCCGGTTTACTTATAACATCAATAAGCATTACACCTTGTTCTTTGGCGCTAAAAACTTGCTTGATTTCTCTCAGGTTTCGGACATGGACAGTCCTTTATTTTGGGCTGATGACAATGGAGAGCCGGCTTATGATGTAGCTCATATTTATGGCCCTCTGCGTGGTCGAGAAATATATTTAGGCATCAAGTTGGATTATTAAACATGAAACCATGTTGGCTTTATCCATTACTCATATTGGCCAGTGCTTTTGCATTGGCCGATCCATCAACCACCAACCCTAGTTCATTGTTGGGACAAATTAATCAACACAATTTAAGAAATATTTACAACGGTGAACCGTTTCAATTATCGGCTGAAAAAGATTGGACACTGATCACTGTATTTGAAGATCAATGCAACTGGTGTTTGAAGCAAATGAAAAGCTTTAATAGCATCGTAGCTCGGCATCCTAATGTTCAAGTACTGGGCGCAGGCAAAGGCGACGATCGCTTCAAGCTCATGCGCTGGTCTGCCAAAGCAAATCCTAGCTTTAAAGTGATTCAACTGAATCAACATTTACTGGAATTATTAGGCAATCCTCCAGCCACACCTTTTACTTTTATTGTTGACTCACAAGGCCAGCTAGTCGCTAGCGTGCGCGGCTATTATGATCAATTTAAATGGGGCTTGTGGCTCAAATTGTAACGTGGCTCGATTTTTTTAATACCGATTAAGAACATCTATTGCTCTCACAAAAAACAGTTTGCTGTTAATAGCACACTCATAACACGCGGTTTGATACTGTAATATTTACTATTGCGATGGATACAAATCACCCGTATTATCCAGCAATCTTTTAGCCCAGCATCCTTATATTTTTAATCAACTTCAGATAAGGATTGAATACTCACTTTATTAAGATAAAAGGATGGGTAATGTCACAAAATTCACATTCACTGGTATTATTTTACGATGATACAAAAAAACACCAGTTTAGTTTATTAACTTTTTGGAAATTAAAATCAAACGATAAGCTGGCAGCAAAGCAATACGCCACAAAACTCGGATTAACTTTAAGTGATGAGTGGATTGATAATTGGGCTAATCTTTCGGTGGACGCCACTCCAGATTACATTTGCATCAACTTTGACACATCCATCAGTGAATCGCTCCCGTTAAATGAACTCGAGCAGTTATTCAATTGTGGCCTGACCTCAGCTGTAATTGACACCTTTAACGATCAAGTGGGAGAAAGTACCCGCCATCATTTTCATCAAGCCAAACTCGTCAATCAGAATTTTCTATACCAAGCAAATCAACGTATCGCTGCTTGTATCGAAAAACTTTTAGAAAACGCTGATGAAGAATCGATAGTTTCCGTAAAAAAACCCATTACTATTACAGAACTGATTAAAAAAGAACAACAAAGGTTGGATGATGCCAATGAAATGATTAAAACAATGCTTGAACTTGGCAAAGCAAGTAAAGAGTCTGGCACTAATCCATTGGAACTGGCCAAATCGGTATTGTTAATTAGAGCCCTAATTAAGGGCGCGGTTCAAGCCATTATTTATTTAGTAGTCACTATTTTACTGTTTAAAGGATTTTGGCTGTGGCTAGTGAGTGGTCTGTTATTGTTAATCATTTTGCCACTGTATCATGCGGGCCAAGTGTCAAAGGAGTTTTCAGATGACGAAGTTGAAGAGCCTGAAGAACCTGAAGCAACTGAAAAAGAAATTGACGATCTTGAGCAAGAAGATAATTCTAATGCTGGTTTAGATGAGGAAGTCATCGAAGAACAAACTGAAAAGCAGTCTTCTACCGATCCGAAAACTAGTACTACAGAATAATTAGGAACATATCATGTTAACTGAAATTGAATGGTGGGGCGGCCTTTTATTTATTTGGGGTGCAGGTGTTTACTGGATGGTTAAACAAGAATCCGAAGGTAAGTGGGATCTGCAAACTTCAATTTATCACCTGTTATACTTGTGCGCTATTCTGGTTCTGTCTTTATATTTTTATGCCGTTGAAAGTTCAATCCTTCAATTTGCCTACATCATTGCATGGCTGATTGGTTCGATTTTAATTCCGGTTCTTGGTTTTTGGTCTTCCGATGATGACTCTAAAGAAATAAATGATGAAGGTAATAGAGAAGTATCACCGGAGTCTCAAGAAGAAGATGATGATGAAGAGGTGGGGCCACTTTATACTTTTTTAGGATTTTTGTTTATTTTTGCTCCTTTTATCATTACTTTTATTCTAGGCGGATTTAAATCCTTTGAGCTTGCTACCAAGCTTGGATGGTTTTAGCACAATTAATTAAGCAGTTAGAATCCCCTATCGATCGCAAACAACACCGCACGAGTTCTATCTCGTGCACCCAGTTTAACTAAGCAAAGAATACCTGCATAAACTTTGTTTGGCGCTTACCTCCATCTGCTTGCTGAAACAAAGTAAGCAGATATTTTTTTCAATTAATCATAATTTTTACAACTCTATACGTGTATTATCAAAATGAATCTCTGGCTGCGGCTTCCCTATAAAATACCCTTGAAAATACTTGATCCCCAATGAATACATTTTTGAAAGCGCTTCGGCATCTTCCACTTCTGTCAAAATTAAATTCACTTTTCCTTCACGCTGTTTTTCTAAAACCAAATTTAAAATTGATTTATCATGATTTAATCTTTCTTCCTTAATTTTTACCCAGTTTGGCGCAAACGTAGTCAGTATTTCCTTTCCTCTTTTAGTGGAGCAAAAGTCATTAATAGCTAAACCGCAGCCCAATGCTTTAATTCCTTTAATAAAATAGCTTAATGAACTCCACCCTAAAACTATAGATTCTTCGTCAATCTCAAATAC
Source organism: Kangiellaceae bacterium (assembly GCA_041591085.1). Classification (GTDB taxonomy): domain Bacteria; phylum Pseudomonadota; class Gammaproteobacteria; order Enterobacterales; family Kangiellaceae; genus Pleionea. Next base: position 7,725 of record JBFHSP010000065.1, read on the forward strand.
AATCCTATTGTTTGATATTAATCTATTAGTTTTGAAAACATTACTTACCCATAATAAGGAGTCCTTAGCATGTAAAACCACATCGCTCATTTTAACAAAAAGGAAAATATCCTTAGCATCAACTTTACTGACTTTAGCAACGACTTCGTTTAATACAAAGCGATCAATAGCATTAATATTTTCTTTATCTTTGATTACTGAAAACACTTTACTTGGGCTGATATATTTTCCATCTTCGGTCGACAATCTAAAATATGAGTTAAAACAAAACCCAGTGTCTTCAGAAAGACTCATAATTGGTTGATACAATAAACTAAAGCTTTTTGAGGCCATCAGCTTTTTAATAACATTAGCTTCTGCAATGTTAAAGGTAGTACCCTCTTCATGCTCTGTTCGATGAGGAGCAATTGAAAGAGAAGACTCTCCTTGGAAGTTTTTAGCAACAAGAACTTCACAGTCTTCAATCAATTCATCAAGTGTAGCCACCCCTCCATCGGCACTTGCCAATGCTATTCGTATAGATATGTCTGAGCTTATTTTTTTCGAAGCTTCAGACATTAAAACAACCTTTGCTTGGATCTGTTGAAATAATGACTCTAGCTCTAAATGTTGATACAACATCAAAAAACCATTTTTACCGAAAACACAAAAAGTTCCATCACTAGCTATTTCAGCAAAACGATGACTTATTTTTTCTAATATTTGGCTAGAGCTATACCGCCCCTTCTTTGCCACCAACTGCTCAAAATTTTCAACTACAGCTAAAACAATACCGACTTTTAATCCCAGCTTATTTTCTAGTGCTTTTTCCGCCATAGAAAAGAAGTAGGGAATAGAAACGCCACCAAACTCAGCTCTTTTGGTAATTTGTTGAACTTTCAATTGTCGTTCATTAGCTTGAGTCAAAAAAGACTTTATTTTTTGCACAAAAACATCAGGTTTTACCGGCTTCTTAAGGAAACCAAGAACTCCTAGATCAAATGTTAGCTCGCCAATATTAGATTGGTTATCGGCTGAAATCATAACAATGTGAGTGCGACGCAGTTTAGGGTCTTGCCTGATCAGCTTGAGCAGATCGACCCCTGAACATTCGGGCATCACGTTATCTAGCAAAACCAAATCGGGATGAAATGTTTCTATAATACGAATAGACTCAAGCGGATTTTGAACGTATTTGGTTTCAACGCCTAGCTTTTTCAATAATGCATTGTAATACAAGGCCATGCTTCTATCGTCCTCTACAATGAGCACCTTATATTCAGACATTGGCTTTAAACTAATGATGTTATTTATCGCATTAAAAAGCTCATTCGGGTTTATGGGTTTGGTTACGTAAGCATCGCATCCATTATTGGCAGCTTTAAGACGAGCTTGCATATCTGTTTGTCCAGAACACAGAACGATAGGAACCCTAAATCCACTAGCAATTCTAATATCATTAATCGCATCGATACCTGCAAGACGACCTTCAGGGAATTGGGAGTCTAGAATAACCAAGTCAGGAGAGTAGTCCGATAGCTTGTCTATCGCACTTTTAATAGTCAAAAAAGACTGAACTTTTGCTCCCTGCTTTAGCAAATGCTGCTCTATCCATTCTGCGGTATCCTTATCATCATCAATAATTGCAACTCTCGTTTGCAGTAGATTAGTTGATTCAGGTATCGTTAATTGATTTTTTTCATCCGGAACAATAAGTACGCTTTGTAACTCTTCGATAATTCTACTAATCGACTCTTTATGCAAAGCAGCAACCGCATCATTTGAATTGCCAATTGCCGATAGTTCATGCTCGACTTTTTTCAAGCCTTCACTAATTGAATGGTAGCCATAAGTGCCCGAACTGCCTCTTAATTTATGACAAAAAACAACCAACTTATTAAGCTCTTGCTCATCCCAATTAACAAATAGCAGCTTTTCCCAACTTAGCCTAATATGAATAAGATAATTGGGTAGCTTTTGTTTGAATTCAGTTGATAGCCGGTCTAATTCTTGATTAGGGGGACTCATAAAAACCCTTAAAGCTCAATTTAATTCTAAAGTGGGCTAAAAAAAATATATCTGTTTTAGTCATTCTAGTCTACAAAGCAACAATAGGAAGTTTACTTAAACAATGAATACTCCTTTAATCTATGCGTTTGCCCTAAATGCCTAATGAGTCCAACAAATCATCCACTTCATCTTGACTGGTTCCGCTTAGTTGACCAGGTTTCAAGTTTTCATTTGATGTGGATGTATCAAACAATTCTTTTAACGCGATGATACTCATCAGAAATTGTTGATCCGTAATTTGGTCTTGAGTATATAAATCCATACACTTAATCATCTGCTGGCGGGTTATTTCATGAATTTTATCCGCCAATTCATCGGACAAATCAGGTAGGCCTTGCAAAATATTAAATTCGAGCTGTTCAATAATCTCCATTTGCTGTTCTTTCATTGATTGATAAGTAACATTAATTTGCTCTAACTGTTTACCGCACGAAATAACCACATTCTTTATTTGCCTTGTACGTTCTTCAACTCGGTTTTCCAAGTTTTCGTTCAAAGCCTTAATTTCATTTTCTTGATGCTTTCTTTTGGTTATATTCTCTACAATGGCAGCAAAAGTAACTCCCTCATCACCCATCATTTTATACATGGCAATCTCAATCCATTTTTTCTCACCATCCAATTCAATCTGAGTCTCATATTTTTCGCCTTGCTGATTTTGCGCCGCTAAATACTCTAAATACTCACATCCGGCCTTTTCAATGTCGGCATCGTCCATGAGCTCTAGAACACCGCGAGCTTGCACCGGCTCATACCCCTCAACCACTAAATCTGCCAAAGGCGAAACCAAAACTTTAAGCTTTGTGCCCTCTACTTCCCCTTCTTGTTTGTTAAACAGCCCCCTCACTCCAGGCGAGGCATAACAAACAACTCCCCTTTGATCGATCTCCAATACAGCAAAATCGGCAGCGACTTTTAAGAACTCTATAATTTCGTTTGGTTTCATCTACTCAAGCCCTTGTAATATTACCCCTTAAACATAGCAGTGATATGGGAGCAATACCAAATTCCAGAGTGAGCTAGAATCGATTTATCACCATCATTTTGCTGCAGGTTTACCCCCGTTCTTTCAAAATTAATATTAATAAAAAGAGGGGAGTAGACATTTGAAACTCAAAGCATTAAAATCCTCTCTGCTAGAAAGAAGTCTATTTATTACCGATTTCACTGTTGTATTTGTAATACCACATCCTGAAGTATTAAATTTCGACCTGATTTTCCAAGCACTACATGCCCTGTCGGGCGAAAATTAATAGTTAAATTTTAGGAAATAAACTATGTCTACTGTAAAAGGTACCGTTAAGTGGTTCAACGAAACTAAAGGTTTCGGTTTTATTCAACAAGCTTCTGGCCCAGATGTGTTCGCACACTTCAGCGCTATTAAAAGTGAAGGCTTCAAGACTTTAAAAGAAGGTCAAGAAGTTGAGTTCACTATTACTCAAGGTCAAAAAGGCCCACAAGCTGAGAACATCATCGCTTTATAAGCCCTAATTGATGTGAAAAAGGAGCCGAAAGGCTCCTTTTTTTATGCCCCTTTAAAAACTTGATATAGCTTTCTGTTAGATCAGCTTATTAATGGGGGTGTTATACTGAATTACTGACAAATTTATAACTTATTAACTTAATGGCATCGAAGATGGAACAATCCGATAAACAAGGACCTGGCGTTAAATTCCCTCCTCCACTAGTATTTGTCCTTTTCATGGCCAGCTTTTATCTCATTCACTTTCAATTTCCTCTGCATTATACCGAGCACTCTGCAGCACGTTATTTAGGTGTTGGCATTATTATCGGGTCTCTATTCCTTCTACTATCACTTGTTCGCTCTTTTTCCAAAGCGAAAACAAAAGTAGAGCCTTGGAAGCCGACCAAACACTTAATTACAACGGGCATTTATCGATACTCTAGAAATCCTATTTATCTCGGGTTTTGCCTTGTCACCCTCGGCATATCCCTTGTGCTTGATAGTGTATGGCTACTATTAGCAATTCCAATGTCATTATGGGTGGTATTTCATATCGCGGTTAAAAAAGAAGAAACCTATTTATTAGCAAAATTCGGCCATGAGTATCAAGAGTACAAAAACAATGTAAGGAGATGGCTTTAGATGAGCTTTAATAGGAGAAAAGAGCACCATAAAACTTTATCCGCTTTTCAAGTGGCTCAATGAAGTCTTTTCTGACTAGGCTTTAAAAGTCCTTTTACAGCTTAAAGCACAACGCCATTCTACTAACAACTATCATCTGACCATACTTTTAAAAATCCTCGACTTCATGGCAAATCAAGCATCACTAAATGAAGCTTTCAAACTATTTACTCCAAAATAAGTTCTTCTTAAACAACTTCAATCAAACGAAATATCGAAACACACCTAATCATTCCCAAGTGTTCAGACCACCCTGTCGGAGTCATATTTACAATAGTTGTATAGTTTATCTGAACTCCTTAAAGTAAAAACCTGTCAATCAAGCTATTCTAGCGCAGCTTCGTAAAGCGCTAAAATCGTCTAAATGCTAACAACTAAAGTAAATAATGGCTAAATAAGCTGATGTTGGGATAAATACAATCACTTTCTGAAGAACCCTAACAAAGCTTCAACAGCACCTAGTTTAAACTTGTATACCCCCCAAAATATATCGAATTTGAGATGGAAATATTCACATTACGAGTTGAGTTAATTTATTTTGCCCAATACCAAATTCAGTGCCATTCTTCAAAAGTCCTCGTATTTAGCGGTTACGAAGAACGTTACACAATAATTAAAATCATATAGGACCAAACACATGAAAATGAACACTCTCTTGCAGCTTGCTGCAACTCTCATTTTTTCAATCGCGGCATGGGCAAATCCATCTTCATTTAATGTTGAAATTGAGGCACAGACTAATAAAGTCAACAACGATCAAGATGTATTTGTAAACGTAACCATCCACAATACCAGTAATGAAACGCTCAAAATTTTAAAGTGGTATTTACCCAATGCCCAAGGCGAAATTGAAGATGATATTTTTAGTATTAGTTTAGATGGCAAAGCGGTCACCTACTTAGGACGTCATTATAAGCGCCCGGCTCCAACGCCTGCCGACTACATGGTTTTTCAGCCTAATCAAAAACGCACCTTTAAAGTAGAGCTTTCTGGCGTTTACGACTTTACCGAAATGGGACAATATGAAGTTCAGTTTTCAGCCAAAAATTTTGACCTGTTTGGTATCAGTAATTTGCACTCTTCAAAAGGTGGCAAAGCGCCTAAAACGCCAACCATGATGAAAAGCAATAATGCGACTTATATATACGTGCAAGGTGTTCGCAATGCCAAACGCTGTAATCCTCGCAAAGAAGACTGCGGTGGTGGCGGTGGAGAAACCGGCGATGTTACCTTTACTGGCGCTTGCTCCAACTCAGAGCAAAACTCAATTATGTCTGCACTGACTGCCGCTAAAGGTATGGCTAATGACTCAGTTAGCTATTTAAATGGCAATGCCGGTACTCGTTACACTACTTGGTTTGGTACTTATACATCAAGCCGATTCAATACCGTAGCTAGCAACTTTGATGCGATTAAAGATGCGCTTGATAACAAACCCAAAACCTTCGATTGTAGTTGTAATCAAAGCTATTTTGCTTATGTCTATCCATCACAGCCTTATAAGGTTTATTTATGTCGCGCGTTCTGGTCAGCTAATACCACAGGTACTGATTCAAAAGCAGGCACCATTATTCATGAAATGAGTCACTTTAATGTAGTGGCAGGAACTGATGATGTGGTTTACGGCCAAACAGGTGCAAAAAACTTAGCTATTAGTGACCCTAACTCAGCCATTAAAAATGCTGACAGTCACGAATATTTTGCCGAAAACACGCCTAATTTAAATTAGTATTATCCTCTAATAAAAAACGCAGCTTTAGCTGCGTTTTTTATTGTTACTGTAAAAGTTCGTCAAGAGTTAAAGAGTAACTACCTGCGAAATGCTCAATAAAATAATTGACTTCCTGAGACTCAAGTTTCTTCAATTTATTTTCAATATCAATAGCTGCTTTAGCAAATTCTTGGTTACCAGCGGTCACTTCCATTTTGCACTTTAAATAGGCCGATATTGTGTCAGCCGCTTTAATTAATAAATGAATTTCTGTTTCAATATTTTTGCTAATCAGTAAACTTGAAAACTCTGGTTTTAAATCGCTCGGCAGTAATTCTAACAACTCGACTTCTGCTTGGTGTTCAATAGCTTTATAGGCAGTGGTTATAGCTTCTGAATGATATTTAATTGGAGATGGCATATCGCCAGTAATAACCTCTGAACAATCATGGTAAAGAGCAGTGACGACTGCTTTGTTTACATCAATATTGCCAGCAAAATATTTGTTTTTAATAAGGGCTAAAGCATGAGTGATGGTTGCCACTTCCCA
>JBFHSP010000066.1:0-14037 GCA_041591085.1 Kangiellaceae bacterium
AGTCAGCTGGTGGAGAGCTTAATAAAGCCACTGTTAACTTAAACGAAGCAAACTTCAAATTTTTAGAGGCTGCAATAAAACTGGACACTTTAGAAGTAGCTGATCCTGCAGACCTTACAAAGAATCGAGTAGCGGTTGATAATATTGAGTTTTCTTTTTCTCCGCTTGATTTGCTCAGTCAAAAAGTCACCATCGACACTTTATTTATAGAAGGAATTAAAGTTGGTCAAGCACGTCAAAATAAAGCTGTGAAAATTGGTGAAGGAGGGGAGCAAAGTTCTATCTTTGATTGGCCTTCAACCCAGTTACAGCAAGAAAACCTACCCAATATTGAAGATGTGTTAGCCAAAGCTTCGATTAAGTCTCCACAAATGTATCAAGCATTCTCAGATTCCTTATCAAACAGAGAAACCGAAATCAAAAATGCGATAGCCGAATTGCCTACCGAAGAAGAGCTAAAAGCATTAGAAATTGAATATAAGCAACTTGAGTCCAAGGTTAAAAAAGCGAACGTAATCGAAAAAGTTGTAGCGCTTAAAGAGATGAAAAAATTTCTTAAGAAAGTCGAACAACATAAAAATGAGATTAAACAAGTTTCCGATAAAGTAAAAAGTGATGTCTCAGCTTCGAAAACAGAATGGAAGGAGTTGCGTAAGCAAGTTGCTAAAGACAGTGATGCGGTGATGGATATTGTTAATTTATCGCCCGATGGATTAAAACACATTGCAACCGCTTTGGTTGGAGAGTCAGCGCTTCCTTGGCTTGAATTAGTGACTAATAATTTAGATATTATAAAACGGCTCGCCAAGAAAGACGAAGGAGACGAAGAGATAAAGCCTGCACCAAGAATGGGGATGAATATTGATTTGTCCGGCAATAAAAGTGTGGCTCCACATTTATGGATAAAGCAAAGTAAAATTTCTGGAGGATTAAACTTTTCAGATAAAACTGGATCTATTTCAGGAGAAATTAGTAATATTGCCGATCAACTTTTATTAGAGCATCCACTCACTGGCGATCTTTCTTTTACTCTCAATAACTCTGACCATGAAACAGGGTCAAGTGGCGCCTTGACCTTTTCTGCGCAAAAGCAACGCAATAACGCCACTTTCTTGAACTCTCAATTTAAGTTGAATCAATGGCCTATTGAACAATGGCAAGTACCAAGCGTTGGCGTTAACTTAGCCAAAGCGGCAATGAATTTATCGGTTGATGTTAAAGACCAGCCCAATCTACGCTTAATTCAGGCACAACTTGAATTACAGGGTTTTACCATTGAAAAGTTAGAGCAATCTAATCGATATTCGGAGTATTTGATTGCTGCAATGCAGCGAACCAATGTGGTAAAAATGACAATTTCTCAGGAAAAAATTGATGGGAAGACTAAGTTCAGTTTGAGTTCAAACCTCGACAAACTATTTTTTAATGCCGTTAGCGCTGAGTTAGAACAAAAAGTAGCTAAGATCAAACAAGATGTGAGCAAAAGGCTAGAAGACAAGCTAGGTGGGCAAACTGAACAAATTGAGTCACAATTAGCCCAGTTAACAGGAATTGACAACAAATTATCCGAGCAAATCAAGCAATTAATGGAACTACTGAAATAACTGAGCTACAAATATGTAATCTATCCTGATTGGAGTAAGCAACATGAAAAAGGTGTTAGCGTTGGTTTTGACCTTAGGCTTGCTTGGCAATGGATCAGCTGAGACGAAATTGTGCCTAGAAGGCATTTGTATAGGTGATGATGTTGATGCCCTAAATGCGCAATGGGTTGAAGTAGTAAGAACCTATGATGATGATAAGTTCATAGAAAGCGAGCTGGGCGATCGAAAAATAGAAGACATTTATTTTGATTATAACGAACGCCTTGTTGCTGATAATCAAGTATTAAAAGATATTCTTCCCTATGTTATTCGTTCACAACGGTTTGATCGTTCCGTTTTAGACAACTTACTTAAAGTGAGAGCTATTTGCTCCTCATTAACATTAACGGGAGAGGCAGAAACGAAAGGCTCACATCGCCTATTTGTGACCTTTAGGGCTGTTGCCGATGATGGTCGTAGAGGCAAGTTAAGAGTGGTTAGATTAGAAAAGCAGTTTAATATTATGGCGCCACATTTGCGTCCAAATGATGCTGAAAAATATCGTATAGTGAAACGAGAGCTTAAAAAAGAGTATCCAGATTTGGCTAATGTGCGCGATATTGATGGCCGAGTAATGTCAAACACTAACTCAAATGCGGTTTTAGGCTTTAGATTTTTATCAGATGTATCAAACCCACTAGTGCTTAAACTAATCGATACCGACAATATCGATATGATTGAAGAAGACGAAAATATTAGCGTTTATTGTAATTAAAAATCACTTTTAAAATTAAAATTAAAATACAAATTGAAGAGGCGGATTCTCGGTATCAAACCAATGAGTGCTGCCTCTTTTTCTTATTTTCGCCTCGGTCACGGCATGTTCAGCATCATGAATAAGCATGTCGGGTATTTCATGTCGTTTACTGGAATAAATAACCGCACCGGTGGTTGCTTTAAGTTGAACTTCAATATTGTCTTCTGATGTTAAACTGACGCTATTAATTTCTTCATGCAATCGTTGTAAAAACACCTCTGTATCGGCATCTGCAGGCAAAGTTGCTGCAATACAAAACTCATCATCGGTAAGACGAGAAATAAGATCGAACTGCCTTAATGCTTTGTTAAGTGTTGCCGAAATAAGCACTAAAGCTTTATCACCCAATTCATTTCCATAATTTTGATTGATCATTTTAAACTGATCGATATCGATTACCGCCACTAAAAGCGTTAAATTGCTGCGCCGACAACGTTGCATTTCTTCGGATAAACGACGTAAAAAAGTAGGTCTCAATAGACTGCCTGTTAAATGATCGTAGGTTGCACCCTTGAAATATTGCCAGTAATGCTCGGTGGATATAACCGTTAATCCAATGACTGTGGCCATTGCCCCTAGCATGATGATCACACTCTCTCCAACATAAAACAGTTTGATTAGAGTGCCTCGAAGCATTTCAATGACAATGGTCAATACATAAAATATGGATAAAAACGTCAATGCTTTTTGTGAGCGAGATAAGGTTTCTCTTCGCGTCCAGCGAATTAACACAAACAACAGAGTGAAAATAACTATACCCAAGAGTTTTGTGATAAAAAGTCCAGATTCAAGAATCAAGGTATTTGGCCAGACTAATATACTGATCCCTAAGGTGATATAAAGCGTATATAAAACCCTTTTTAGAATTAGATGATTAACATCAAGATGGATCAACGCATAGATACACAGAGCAAACTGAGAAAAAATGAGAGCAACTACTTTCCACCGCAAAAGACTGTTGGAGTCAAAATTTAATCCAATGACTTGATTTAGGTTAAACATCATATAAAAACCTGTCATTAATGCGAATGCAGCTAATGCTAATGTGTCACCATTACTTTTGATGTTAAAAAAGTAATACATTTTAAGTATGACAATAAAAGCTAAAGTTCCGATGGCGAGTGACCAAAGTATTTCGCTTTTTAATACAGAGGATTGAATTTCTTCATGTAACGAGAGTTCTGAATTTAAATGGATCAAAAACTGATTATTATTCGGGTGATAAACTCTCAACTCCAACTCGTTGGGACGATTAAAATATATTTTCTTCGGGTTTAGCAAATAATGTCTGTCGTAAAAGAATGCATTTTCATACCTTGGAGGAAAGCTGCCACTTTTTCCAATTAATGAGCCATTTAAGTATACTTCATCAGCTCCTTTGAGCTCTCTAATTTTAATGCCAATCAGCTCATTGGAAAACGCTGGGTCAAGTACAAAACTTGATCGTAAAATTACTTTTCCTTCACTGGAAAAGTCCTTTAGTCCAGCCTTTGTGATAGGTACGCATTGGCTTTGAAGTCCTTCTGACGCGACTCCGCTCACAGGGCAAATTTTCCAAGCTCGACTAAAGTCACCAGGAAGAGACTGCAAGTAAACGGCGCCACTTTCGAGTCGAATTAGTGGTTCTTTATTTGCTTTAAGACTGAAGCTTAAGACAAAAAGCGTCAGTAATATGGAAAAAGTAATAAAACGGCGAGTAAGCATTGAATAATTCTGTAAGCTAATGGTTCGGCCAATGGCTGTTTAAGATTTAATATTATAATTGTATTTCCGCCTGTCAACCAAAGAGACTGAGCAATATTGGTAGAAACTGGTCAGTAAGAGCAAAATTGCCATTAAACAATCATCTTCTCATGAAGCTTTTTGGTAATCTATTGAAATCTGTTGAGTTTCTCAATGCTTTATCGGAATAATTTGGATTGTCATTAGCGAATTGCCCATTTATCAATTAATATCAACTAGGTAGAGGCTTTCACAGATACCCGTTCTACTTGAATAAGCATGCATCTTCAGTAAACGGATATAGATCAAAGAATGCATATTTTTCTTGGAAGTAAAGTCAGCTTGAAGCTTAGAAAATTTAGGATTACGTTTAATTAATGAAAATCTTAGTTATTGAAGATTCTCGGGTACAACAGATTATTTTAAGGGCGCTTTTCACCGAGTGCGGAATAGAACCCGATTTTGTACAAAATGTTAAAGAGGCGATAGAAGCTATTGACAACGGCATTTATCAATTTGTATTTGCTGGATATTCATTGCCTGACGGAACGGGAGTGGATGTTGCTAGGCACATCAGAAAGTCGCATGCGCAAAACCAAGAGGAAATCCCCGGCGTTGTTTTATTAACAACGGAAGAAAAACGTAGCATTCTAAATGAAGCGCTTTCAGCGGGTGTTACTCGAATCATTAATCGAGCGAATACAACGGCGCTTCAAGTTTTTATTAGAGAGCTTGCTGACTCTATTTCCGATGGTTTTGAAGGAATAGGCGCTGTTTTATTAATTGAAGATCATTTTCCCACCGCTCAGGTATTTCAGGCGATGATAGAAGCCACTGGTTCGACGTGCATGGTCTGTGATAACTCGCAAAAAGCATTAGAGCTCATCAGTGAACAAAACTTCGACTTGATTATTATTGATTACATACTTAATGACCCAGTTGATGGGCTCGATATTTTATTAACAATTAAACAGCAGGGCGGCAAAAGCATTCGTTTACCGGTTATTTTGATTTCTGCAAAAGATGATGTCAGCTTAAGAATAACGGCCTTTAAAAATGGAGCTGCTGATTTTTTAGTAAAACCCATAAACGAAGAAGAATTAGCGCTTAGAGCTAAAAACTTGATTGCTACTAAAAAGTACATCAATCGAATGGAAGAGCAGCGAGAACAATTAAGAAACATAGCTCTGACCGATCAGTTAACGACCCTATATAACAGGCATTTTCTGGTTCAATTTGCACCTAAAAGATTAGCTGAAGCGAAACGGCATATGTCTGATACGGCGTTAATTGTTTGTGATTTAGACCATTTTAAGACAATTAATGATACGTATGGGCATGAAAAAGGTGACGATGTACTACGTGGTGTGGCAGCACTGCTAAAACAGTCATGCAGAAAAGAAGATATGGCTATAAGGTTAGGAGGCGAAGAATTTTTATTGATGTTGCCGCACTGCGGAAAAGAAGCCGTCATGGCCAAAGCTGAAGAAATAAGAACTCGGTTGTCTAAAATTAAACCGGGCGGGCTTAAAGTAACAGGAAGTTTTGGGGCAACCTATTTACCTGCTGGTGACAGTGCCGAGTTTTCAGACTTATTTATGGCCGCCGACGAAGCGGTTTATGAGGCTAAGGAAGCAGGTCGTAATAAAGTGGTTTATCATCAAGTCAAACAAAGTATTAATTAGCGCGTCATTCCTCTTAACTTCATTTCAAATCATTCAGCTTATTAAATCTTTCTCTAGGTATTGGCAAAGAGCGTAGGTTGCTTTAAGGTTCTTGCTTTATTGGGATGTAATTGAGTTTAATAATGAGTTTAACTAAATATCTATTAATATTTGCTACAAGTGTGAGCTTAGTTTTAACCGCCGAGCCGCTTACGTTAAAACAAATAATGGCTGATCCTGACTGGATCGCGCGTTCTCCTGAGTCTCCACAGTGGTCACTGCAGGATGATTCAATTGTTTTTCAGCAAAAAATGGAAGGTCATTCTTCTCGTCAATATTTTAAAGCCAACCTCGCAAACAACAACATAGAACAAATCAGTGATAAAGACTTGGCTCTTTTAGAGTCGGTAAATGGCAGCTTTAATAGCGATCGCAGTGCTTATTTATACATTAATAATGGTTCTTTACTGCTAAAAGAAGTGGCTACTAACAAGGTTCAACCTTTGTATGTTACATCCAATAAAATTTCAAATTCGCAGTTCCTTAATGATGGACGAATTGCTTTTCAAGAAGGTAATCGATTGTTAGTGATAGACAGCGCAAACTATTCTTTATCAGAGCTTGCACACTTTAAAACTGAGAAGTTACCCGAAAAATGGAGTGAGCCTAAAGATTTTTTAGGCGCTCAACAACGAAGGTTGTTTGACTATATTCGTGAGCAACAAGACGAAAAACAACACCGAGAATCGTTAAATGAGCAAAGAGCTGAGGCGAGTTTTTACGCGCTCAATCAGCCGATTTATTTGGGCGAAAAGTTAAAAATAGAAACGTTAAGTTTAGCTCCAAGTGGTAAATATACTTTAGTTGTTTTAAGTAAAGAGAGCCCAAGTGGCAAAAGCGATAATATGCCTCGCTTTGTCACTGACGATGGGTACGTTAAAAACGATTCTGTAAGACCTTTAGTAGGAACAGAGCACCCCGAGAGCCTTAGCTTTGTTTTCGTGGATTTATTAAGCGGAGAACAATTCCCATTGTCGTTAGATCATCTGCCTGGAATAAAGAATGACCCGTTAGAAAAGTTAAAGAGGGCTACGGCTAAAGCCAAAGGTGAAGAATTTAAACCTCAAACAGAAAATAGAGCTGTATACGTTCATGCTTGGTTTAATTCTGGGATTGCTTGGAGTGATGATGGTTCTCGGTTAGCGTTAAGAATTTTTTCTGCTGATAATAAAGATCGTTGGCTGGCAGAGGTCGATTTGAATAAAAAGCAGTTCATCACCTTGGATCGTTTAAGCAATAAAGCATGGGTAAATGACTGGACCTTTAATCAGTTTGGTTGGATGAGCGATAACCAAACGTTTTATTATTTATCAGAAGAAAGTGGCTACTCTCATCTTTATTTAAAAAGTAAAGGCAAAGCTCGTCAGCTGACCAAAGGCACTTTTGAAGTGAGTGATTTAACCCCAACTCGCGATGGTAAATGGATTTATTTTAAAGCCAATAAAACGCATCCTGGACAATATGATGTGTATCGTGTGAATACTAAAACTTCAGTAATTGAGTCAATTACCGAACTGGGTGGTCAAGTCGATTATGTGTTGTCTAATGATGAGTCAAAGGTTGCCTTTTTACATTCTTCACTGACTAGGCCTAACGAACTCTTTTGGAAATCTTTGACAGGCAATAACACTATTCATCAATTGACCCAAACGGTAACAGAAGCATTCAAATCAATTAATTGGCAAGCCCCACAAATTGTTGGTGTTCCATCGAGTCATACCGATAAACTAATTTACTCTAAAATCTATTTACCAAAAGGTTTCAACTCTAACCGTGCTGAAAAATACCCTGCGGTGATGTTCGTCCACGGTGCCGGTTATTTGCAAAATGCACACTTTGGTTGGTCAGGATATTTTAGAGAATATATGTTCCATAACTTGTTAACCGAACAAGGCTATGTGGTTATCGATATGGATTATCGTGCGTCAAAAGGCTATGGCAGTGACTGGCGTACCGCAATTTATCAGCAAATGGGCACGCCCGAGTTAGAAGATTATCTTGATGGAAAGCAGTACTTGGTTAAAAACTTCAATGTAGATGGCAACAGCGTGGGCATTTACGGTGGTTCTTATGGCGGTTTTATGACGTTTATGGCCCTGTTTAAAGCGCCGGGCGAGTTTGCCGCTGGAGCATCATTGAGACCGGTTACAGATTGGTCTTCTTATAATCATGGTTACACATCGAACATTCTTAACACGCCCGAAGTAGATCCTGAAGCTTACAATAGAAGTTCACCGATTGAGTTTGCAGAAGGTCTTTCTGATCACCTACTGATTGCTCATGGCATGGTTGATGACAATGTGTTTTTTAAAGATTCAGTACGACTGGTTCAGCGCTTAATTGAACTAGAAAAAACACGGTACTTTGAATTAGCCGTTTATCCAATTGAGCCTCATGGGTTTAGAGAGCCTTCAAGTTGGCTTGATGAATATACTCGTATTTATTTATTGTTTGAAAAGCACTTAAAGCGGAAGTAACTCGATGGATTTTGTACGTATTTATGACAATGTGTTAAGTGCACAAGAATGTGAATCACTGATGGATGTTTTTAATAAACATCCATCAGTTGTCGATGGTCGAACCGGTGCCGGTGTTGACAAGAGTAAAAAAGACAGTAAGGACTTAACATTAGATTTTCATCCTGATTTAACCGAATGGAAAAGTTTGTTGCTTCGAAGAACTTTTGAACATTTACAACAATACATTGCAGAATACCCACAAACTTTCATAGGCGCAGTAGCGCCAACGGTTTTACATCCCGAAACTCAGCAACCGGTTACTTTAACTTTAGATAACTTTGCAGAACTTGGAATGCCTCATTTGGCTGCTCTTAGCCAGAATATTTTAAGAAGTGGAATTGTAAACGTGCAAAAATACCAGAAAGGTGTAGGGGGTTATCCCTATTGGCATTCCGAAATTTATCCGCAAGATCAGCGCTGTGAGCCCTTACATAGAATTTTATTTTATTTATATTATTTGAATGATGTGGATGAAGGTGGCGAAACTGAGTTTTATTTACAAAAGCAAAAAATAAAACCGAAAGCAGGAAGATTAGTGATTGCACCGGCTGGATTTACTCATACCCACCGAGGTAATACGCCAATATCTAATGATAAGTATGTGGTGGCATCTTGGGTTATGTTTAATCGTGCCGAAGTGCTATACGGTCAACCCAAGCAATAAATCTTTAGGATTAATCAATAGATCACTTCATTTGACGATAATTCCACAAAGGAATAACTGTCTCTGAATGTTTGAAAGGGCTATCTTTGTTAGCGACATATTGACGATACTTTTCTGGGTTATAAACTTCGGAAAGCACTTGATAGGTCAACAATTCAGTTTTCTCTACGCCATACTGACTAACTAAATAAACTTTGATAGCCCGCATCCATGTTGGCCAATTGAATGTGACTCGATTATTATCTTCAGAAAATTCCAGTGGAGTAGAAAATAGTTGGTGATATCCATCAACTTTATTAACAGCATGATCGACAATTTGCCAAATAGTGTCTTTGTCTTGTTGAGTCAGTTCCAAACTCATTTTTCCCTCTCGTATTCCAAATGCTCTTAATAGAGTTTTCTAAGTGCAAGCAAACATCTACTGAATTACTTGCTTTACAACGTCCCTTCAGAAACATTATATATGAAAAACTCATGATAAGAAGTCAGTGCATCATCTTTATGACGGAAAGTTATGTGAGAGATTGCCGATTTTTCGCTAAAGGAGGGTAGTGGATCACGATTCTCAATTGTAAGCAAGTGTCACAATGCCATCACATTAACCTAAGGTAATGCTAAAATCGCGTTTTCGTTAGTCGATTATCAAAGATGTTGTTTAGAATTTTCGTTATATCGCTTTTAATAGGCTTGGTTGGCTGTAAAGAAAAACGTCCTATTAATGATGAGCAATATTGTGACATGCACTTTAAAGCCGCTAGTTATGTAGTGGCAGAAAGGTACTGCTTAAAAGCGGCCAAGCAAGGCTCTTTGAGTAGTATGTGGCTACTTGCCAGCATGAATTTGTACCAAGCCCATCCCCAAGCTTCGTATGAAATGGCTTTTCACTGGTTGCAAGCGTCAGCTGAACAAGGGCATCTTCTAGCCCAAAAAGAATTAGCAAAAGCTTATATGTGGGGAAAGGGTACAGAAAAAAGTCCCGAGCAAGCGCATCTTTTGCTTTTGCCATTAGCCGAAAGTGGTGATGTCGACGCTCAATTTCTCTTAGGCATACAGGCTATGGATGGGGTTACTGCCTTTTTTGACCATCAAAAGGCCTTGAGTTGGTTTTTGCAAGCGGCGACAAAAGGTCACGTTATGGCTGCAAATAATGCCGCATGGATACTCTCAACCAGTTTTGATGACTCGCTTCGAAATGGCAAAAAAGCACTCGAGTTATTATTGCCCATATTAGAAAAATATCCCGAGTCGCCGGTATTTTTGGATACTCTGGCCGCTGCATATGCCGAAATCGGTGACTTCGCCAAAGCTTATGAAATACAAAGCCAAGCGATAGCATTGCTGCCAAGATCAATTAGTAAGAAAAATTTAGAAGGGTATCTTGAGCGATTAAACTCGTTTGAATACCGACAACCTTGGCGAGAAATGAAACCTGAATGGTTTGAACAAGAAAAAAACTAAAACCAGTAAGGAATATTGAAAGTTAAAGACTAAGCACCATAAGAACCTTACATCAGTCATCGTTCATGATGGAACCTTCTTATGTTATTAACTCTTTCAGTCGAGTGTTCAAACAAGGTAGACTACGCCTTAAAGCCATCCTATTTATGGACTATTACGAGTTGGCCGTTGCAAACTATGAAAAGCATAGATCAAGAATTTAAACAAGCATGGCAGGCTTACAAACCGGCTATTGCTAGGGTTGTTCAATCTTATGAAGCGATCCCTGCGCTACAAGAAGAGTTGATTCAAGATATCGCTTTTGCTGTTTGGCGTAGTTTGGAACGATTCAATCATCAAAGTTCTTTAAAAACCTACATCCTAAGTATTGCGCATAACCGTTCAATCAGTCATGTGGCGAAACATGTCAAAGAAGGCAGAAGTACTTCAACTGAAGATGTTGAATTGGTTGGCGGGTTTTGTCCCGAAAATTCGGTGGTTACGGAAAGGCGTGAAAATCAATTACTTCAGGCTTTACAACAACTGCCCATTGCCCAACGACAAATTGTTACTCTCGCACTGGAAGGTTGTAGTTATGATGATATTGCGACCGTGTTGGGTATTACTGTGAATAATGTAGGTGTACGTTTAAATCGAGCGAAAAAGTCTTTAAAAGACATCATTGAGTCAATGTCGTAGGTCAGTATGAATAATTCTTTTGATTGGGACAAAGCAGTAGAAGATTGGCAAAGCCAAGCGCCAGATGTGCCAGAAGTGACTAAAAATATGCGCTGGTTAGCATGGCGGATGAAAATCATTCTTTTGTTGGATGTAGTTTCATTATTGGTTTTACTGCCGTTTACTTATTTTATCTTTATTACCGAGCCTGATTTAAGCATTAAGGTTTGGTTTTCATTGATTTGTGTATTGGCAATTGTCGGTGTTTATTTTGATTTTTATTTAAGAAAGGACCTTTGGCAGATACCTAATTCAACTAACGATACTTTTCTTCACCTAATTAAAAGAGCTGAGGCAGGCATTAAATTAGCGCGTTTCGCTGTGATATATTTAGCTGTTTTCTTATTATCTCTTTTAGGTTGGGCAAGTTTTAAATGGATGACCGAACCAAATAAAATGACAGATGCATACGCGTGGCTCAGTTTAATTGTCGGCGCTTTGATTATTGTGGTATCGATTGCTGTATCTATATGGTACGGCAAAAAACAAGAAAAAGAATTAATCAGAGCCACTCAAAACTATCAAGACTTTATTAATTCGTGATCTTACCAATCAAAATTACTGATTTGTAGAATCGGTAGGTTTTTCAAACTGTAATGATACGGAGTTAATACAGTATCTTAATCCGGTTGGTGCTGGGCCATCGGGAAATACATGGCCTAAATGAGCGTCACAATGACCGCAAACTACTTCAATACGGTGCATACCGTGTGAATGATCAACTACTTGCTTAATATTTTTACTATCAATAAGGTCATTAAAGCTAGGCCAACCACATCCTGAATTATATTTATGTTCCGAAGTAAATAATGGTTGATGGCAGCAAATGCAGTGATAGGTTCCATGCTCATCAAAGTGACAATACTGTCCGGTGCCTGGGCGTTCGGTATGCTTTTCTTGAGTCACAAGATAAGCGAGTTCTCCAATTCGTTGCTTTAAATCATCTTTCATCAGTGCCTACTCTTTCTTGGTTATTGCATGGAAACAGAAAACCAAAAACGGGAGCCTTTTCCTACTTCGCTCTTGACACCTATTTTTCCTCCCATCAACTCAGCAAGCATTTTAGAAACTATTAAACGCAAACGACCAGCTAAAGAACTGTTAGTTAATTTACTGCGCATCTCTAATGAATCGAATAATCCTTTTTGTGCTTCTTCCGAGATCCCAAGGCCCGTGTCTTTTACCGTAAAGCGTAAAAATTGATTCCCATTTTCAATAATAAGATCACAAAACACATTGACCTCACCTTGTTTAGTAAATCGAATCGCGTTGCCAATTAAGTTTTTAAGGATTTGCTTAATTCTCGTAGGGTCATTAACAATGGTTTCTGGCGCTTCAGGTGAAATACTAGAAGATAAATTTAAAGATTTTGATTTTGCATAAGGTTGATACTCTAAAACAATCGCCTCAATCAACTCATGAGTATTAAATTGAACTTTATTCAGTTTCAACAAGTTTGCATCAAGTTTGGAAAAGTCGAGAATGTTGTTCAAGTTATTGATTAAAGAGCTTGCAGATCGACGAGCAATATTAAGAAGCTCTTTAGGTTCGTCAGATAAATCATATTCAGATAATAAGTTGTGCATGCTTGACAGAGTTTTCATGGGCGTTGTGATTTCATCGCCCATACGTGATAAAAACTCAGACTTGGTTTTAGGCGCTGATTTGGCACTGTCTCTTTCACGTTCTAGTTTTTCTAGCTGTTCTTGAAGAGACTTAACCTCATCGTTTAATTGACGGATATTGATTTGGTTGTTTTTTTGTTCAAATAACTGGTTCTGTAAAAGGGATGAAAGTTCAGCGTGAACTTTATCGACTTGAGGCGATACCTTAATCGAGTTTAAAAAGTCGATAGCCTGCTGAGGAGAGGATAGGTTATTCGCTGAGTTATAAGGTTTAAATACGGTTTGTTGTTTAATAATGCTAGACGCTGCTAATACCATTACAATTAATATCAAAGCAGCACTTATTAAGAACCAAAGCACACTGATACCTGACTCAACTTTAGTATCGACAAATCCAAATTGAACCTGTGCTTTAATTTTAGTTTCAAAAGGCCATGTTGCTATTTGTAAGACTTCTGGTTGTAATCGGTTTGCGCGCTTAATCACTTGATTATTAATATTTATTTGAAATTCAGCACCGGTTAGGTTGTTTAAGTGAAACAACAAATCATCGGTTAATGGAACTATGCTAATAACCACTCCGATAAGCTCCCTACTTTGGCGATAACCATAGCTAAAGATTAAAGCTTTCTGTTTTGAAAACTCGCCTATATCGTACCTAGCTTCTGAAGCTTTGACTTGAGATAAAATAATCGGCTCTAAGCCTAAATAACTATTCTCCAAAGTGGAGTGACCACTTCTAAATAACTGGTTGGTTTGATTATTGTAAAAAACGACTTCACCAGGAATTTTGGATGCTCGGTTCATTAAATAAAGCGATTTTTCTCGCAACACAGGATCGATCAATTCATCTGCTACGGATTGGTCAAGTAATAGCTGGTTAATGCTTTTTAATTGGTCAAAAAAGTGGCTGACTTGAGCTTCAACCCGAGTTAGTTGAAATTGCTGCCAGTTTTGCGTAGCTGATTTATGGTATTGGTATTGCCAGAGCCATGTAAGCAATGTCAATCCTACTGCAGCCAGAGCCAGTAGAATAATCAAAACTAAATTTCGAATATTTGAGTTCATATCATGAAGTGCCAAAGAGAAGTTGCGCTTATTCTAGACAGATAAAGGGTAGCAAAATGTGAAGCATTTCTCTCGTTTAGTAAACAATAAATTGCTAACACTGTTCGATTTTTGACCGATTATCAGTTTTTAGAGCAAAA
>JBFHSP010000067.1:0-13827 GCA_041591085.1 Kangiellaceae bacterium
ACTACCAACACTGAGTTCAACCACAGTTCCAGTACCGGTTGGGTAAGTTGAGTATACGTCTACGCCCGGTGCTGCAATTTCAACTTGAGAGTTCTTTTGCGAAAAATCCGCTAAGTTTTTAGAGCTGTCGATTGCTGCAACAGACATTACCGAATCGTAAGATGCTGGATAAGACATAGCATCAGTTGTTGAAGTAGCTGATCCATCGTTACCAGCAGCTGCAATTAACAAAACACCACTGTTATAAATAGTGGTCATCTGATTTGATTCAGTCGTTGATGAACCAGAGCCACCTAAGCTCATGTTTACAACATTTGCACCGTTATCAGCACAAGTTTGAATTGCTGAAACTAAAGAAGAAGAGTAACCCCATCCACTTGCATTAAATACTTTAACTATATGCATTGAAGGATCTGAACCAATAACACCACGAACCCCAACGCCATTGTTTAATGCTGCAATAGTACCTGCAACGTGTGTTCCGTGAGGACCACCGTGATCATGCCAGTTGCCCGTACCTGAATTGTTAGTACCGTTAATAGTGCCGCCTTGAGCCCCCATATCTTCGTGTGGCAATTCTAAACCAGAGTCGATTACGCATACTTTTTTACCGCCAGCTGAAGCTGCTGCAACCGCATCACTCACTTGGTCGGCTTGAACCATCCCAATGCCATAAGGCTGGGTTTGCGCCATTAAATAGCGAGGATGATCAATTTCAATATATTCAACATTTGGGTTTTGCTCTAAAGCACTTTTTGCTTGAGCGTTTAAAACTGCAGCAATCGCATTGCTAGCAGGTAGGTCTAGTTTTACTTGACCGCCCACTTTACTGATAGCACTTTGCGCTTCTTTAACTTTTAACATTGCAACGCCCGCTGCATTTTTAGCAGACATTTGGCTGTTGTCTTTGAATTTAATAATGAATCGTTGCTCAGCTTCTGCGGTGATTGAAGCATTTTGCTTGATGCTAGCCGTGTCGAACTCTTTTGCTTCCACAACGCTTGAAGTTAAAGCGGCTGTGATTGAGCTCGCCACTAAGGTAGTGATGAACAAGTTTTGTGATTTCATGGATTATCTGTCTCTTTGTAATGTAATTATTAGTTGATCCAACTATGTGATTGGTCCTTGCACTGGATCGTTTTTCTCCAAGAGGACACTGAAAATGCCATAACAATACGAGATAAAACAAGATGTAATATTACCAAGTTTACTAGTACAAAATTACAAATAGCGTACAGATGTACACCAATAAGAAACTAAATATACTTCATAAAATCAACAAGTTAGTCTCTAAATATATCCTTATTATTGCGGTGAGGTTCAATAAATAAAAATAGCTGTTTCCCTAAGTAAATATTCACACTTTAATAAAACTTTCGATCTTTTATGGCTCAAACTTGCCCCAAAAAAAAGACCACTTAAAAGTGGCCTTGATCGCTGCATTTTTGCATAGCGCTAGACTAAAACTCTTCTTTTATTCCTAGGTGGCTTAAAATTCCGTCGAGTTCATCGAGCGATGAATAGTTTAAAGTCAGTTTTCCTTTACCTCGACTAGAGTGCTGAATAGTAACAGGAGCGCCTAATTTGTCGGCAATTTGTTGCTCTAATTTTTCAATATGGCGATCTTTATCTTTGGTGGGGTTGTTCACCGTCACCGGATTAATGGTTTTTCTAACAAGCTTTTCTGTTTCTCGAACAGTAAGACCTTTCGCGACCACATGTCGTGCAATTTCAGATTGCTGTTGCTTATCCAACGATAACAGCGCTCGAGCATGACCCATTTCAATATCACCGCGCTCAAGTAGAGTTTTAGAAGCTTCTGAGAGTTGCAGTAAACGCAGTAAATTTGTGACTGTGGTACGACTTTTACCGACGGCATCTGCCGTTTGTTGATGAGTCAGAGCAAACTCATCCATTAACCGCTGTAACGCGGTTGCTTCTTCAATGGCATTGAGATCTTCACGTTGAATGTTTTCTATAAGTGCCATAGCTATTGCTGCTTCATCTGGCACATCTTTCACTAATACCGGAACTACGGTTAAACGCGCTAGTTGAGAGGCCCGCCAACGTCTTTCACCCGCGATAATTTCATATTTATCTTTACCGACAGCCCTAACCACAATCGGTTGGATCACCCCTTGCGCTTTGATCGACTCAGCCAACTCTTCTAACGCCTCATCGGTCATTATTTTTCGCGGTTGATATTGACCAGGTTGTAAAAACTCTATCGGAAGCTTTTTGAGCTCACTGTTTTCTACCGGGGCTTTTTCTGGGCTAGGAGTGGCTACTGATTTATTTTCAGCGATCTTCTTACTGATAAATGCGTCTAAGCCTCGACCTAATCGTTTACTCATAACTTTTCTCTTTGGTTAAGCTGTGGCCGAAGACTCTTCTCGGCGGATCATTTCTCCTGCCAGTGCTAAATAACACTTGGCACCGCTCGATAATCGATCGTACTGCAATGCTGGCATACCATAACTAGGTGCTTCTGCAAGCCTAACGTTTCTTGGAATAACGCTGCGATAGACTTTATCGCCAAAATATTCATGCAACTGATTGGATACCTCAGTAGCTAGGCGATTGCGCGGATCGTACATGGTTCGCAAAATCCCCTCAATGGTCAAATCTGAGTTTACATGCTCGGTAATTTGCTCAATGGTTTCCATTAATGAAGAAATTCCTTCAAGTGCGTAGTACTCACATTGCATCGGGATTAGCACCGAGTTCGCTGCTACCAGTGCATTAACAGTGAGCATGTTGAGAGAAGGAGGGCAGTCGATAAAAATAAAGTCATAACGACTTTTTACCGGTTCAAGCGCCATTTTTAGACGCGATTCTTTTTGCTCTAACTCATGTAAATGAACATCTGCAGCCGACAAATCACCGTTAGCGGGCAACACATCGAATCCGCCATGCGCAGCTTTTGTAACGACTTGATCAAAACTTTGTTCGCCAAGCAGTAAGTCTAATACATTAAACTCCAGCTCTGCTTTATCGATACCGCAGCCGCTGGTGGCATTACCTTGCGGATCAAGATCGACTAATAATACTTTTCTTTTTGTTGCGACTAAGGAGGCTGCAATATTTAAGCTGGTGGTGGTTTTACCAACACCACCTTTTTGATTTGTAATTGCTATTATCTTTCCCACAAAAACCTCTGGTTGTTACCTATGAAACGTCAATTTAACAACGTTTTTTTAGTGTTATTAAGTGTCTGGATGCTTGTAAATCGGGAACCGATAAACTCCGCGATTCCACAACCTCCACTGAGGCAGAAAGTGCCTGGCGCTCAGTTTCAATATCTTCTCCCTTCATCGCTTGCCAATAACCTGTAGGTGATAAAAGGTGCTGGGTTAGCGAAATCATTTTATCTAAAGAAGCAAAGGCGCGACTGACAATCACATCAAACTGTCGCTCAGGTTGCCACTGTTCGACGCGAGTGTCTAGCACTGTCACGTTATCGAGCTTGAGTTGATACACCAACTGCTTCATATAGCGCGTTTTCTTTCCGTTGCTATCTAACAACGAAAATGATCGCTCAGGTTGTAAAATAGCCAAAGGTATTCCAGGAAAACCTGGACCAGTGCCAACATCGAGTAAATGACCGGGCTTTAACCAAGGTGCTATCGATAATGAGTCAAATAAATGCAGTACCAGCATTTGGTCTGGATCGCGAATAGCGGTCAAGTTATATGCTTTATTCCATTTAATTAACTGCTCAATACAAACGTTAAACTGTTCAACTTGATTCGTATGGGCCATTAAGCCAAGCTTTTCTAATCCAAGCTCTATTTGTTGAAGTCTTTCCATTAAGCCGACTTTCTCAATAAGTTGTTCTTTTTCAAGTACACCAAAATTATCGAAATAGCCGCTGGAGTTACACCGGAAATTCTAGAAGCCATCCCCACTGTTTGCGGTTTAACATCGGTCAGTTTTTGCACGACTTCCGAAGATAAACCTTTGATCTGGGCATAATCTAAACCATTCGGAATTTCTGAGTTTTCATATCGCAAACTTCTTTCTATTTCTAACTGCTGACGATCAATGTAACCGGCGTATTTCGCTTGCACTTCTACTTGCAGCGCAACTTGATCGTCATTGACTCCTGGACCCACACCTTCAACCGCCATCAACTTTTGATAATCGAGTTCTGGGCGTTTTAATAAATCCATCAGCCTTGCTTCTTTGCTTAATGGTTTTTCAATGTAGGCCTCTAGTTGTTTTGCTGCTGCACTGTTGGCCTGAATGAATCCGGATTTTAAGCGCTCGGTTTCTTTTGTTATCAATTCCATTTTTTCTGAAAATAAACGCCAGCGATGATCATCTACCAATCCTAGCTTTCTGCCTATTTCGGTTAAACGAATATCAGCATTGTCTTCTCGTAACAACAAGCGATGCTCAGCTCTCGAAGTAAACATACGATAAGGCTCTTTAGTGCCTTGAGTAATTAGGTCATCAACCAGTACACCTAAATAGGCTTCATCTCTACGAGGAGACCAAGCCTCTTTATTTTTTGACTGTAGCGCGGCATTCAGCCCGGCTAATAAACCTTGGGATGCAGCCTCTTCATACCCGGTGGTGCCGTTAATTTGACCGGCAAAGAACAGACCATCAATAAATTTAGTTTCTAGCGAAGACTTAAGATCGCGAGGATCAAAAAAGTCGTATTCAATGGCGTAACCGGGGCGAGTGATATGGGCGTTTTCCAAACCATTGATTGAGCGCACCAATGCCAATTGAACATCAAAAGGGAGGCTCGTTGAAATTCCATTGGGATAAACCTCATGGGTATTTAATCCTTCTGGTTCGATAAAAATTTGATGCGATGACTTATCGGCAAACCGCATGATTTTATCTTCAATCGATGGACAATAACGAGGGCCAATACCTTCAATAACGCCTGAGTACATGGGAGAACGATCAAGGCCTCCGCGAATAATTTCATGGGTATTTTCATTGGTGTGGGTAATGTAACAATTAACTTGCGCAGGATGATCTTGACGCGATCCGATAAATGAAAACACCGGCAGGGGTGTATCACCTGGCTGAGCCTGCATAACAGCGAAGTTAATGGATTTGGCATCAATTCTTGGAGGTGTTCCGGTTTTTAATCGATCGACTCTAAAGGGGAGCGAACGCAATTTTTGCGCTAAAGCAATTGAAGGTGGATCACCAGCTCTTCCGCCACTGTGGTTTTCCAATCCAATATGGATAAGTCCCCCCAAAAAGGTACCTGTAGTTAAAACCACACTGGTCGCTCTAAACTCTAAGCCCATTTGGGTTTTGACGCCAACTACCCGATCTTGCTCAATCACCAAATCATCGGCGGCTTGCTGGAATATTTTTAAGTGAGGTTGGTTTTCTAGAGCTTCTCTTACTGCAGCTTTATATAAAACTCGGTCAGCTTGTGCCCGTGTGGCTCTAACTGCCGGGCCCTTTGAGGCATTCAATATGCGAAATTGAATGCCGCCTTTATCAATGGCTTGGGCCATAATACCGCCAAGCGCATCGACTTCTTTTACTAAATGACCTTTACCAATTCCACCTATAGCTGGATTGCAGCTCATTTGACCCAAAGTTTCGATATTGTGGGTCAATAAAAGGGTGTTAACGCCCATGCGAGCCGAAGCCAGTGCAGCTTCTGTACCTGCATGACCTCCACCAATCACAATAACGTCAAAATGCTCTGAAAAACGCATTAAAATAAACCACAGAAAATTTTCGGGCGCTGATCTTACCTGAGTTTGTTCAAATATTGAACGAGATCACAGCATTATTTACCTGTTTATCAGCTATAATCGCTTAACCTGTTGATTTTATGCTATAAATCGCCCAATTAGGCAAAATTAAAGTAAAGGATCTTTATGATTAGGAAAATATTGCGACATATCATGCTTCTGCTGCTTCTAGTTGTAGCTATCGCTTATTGGGGTTGGATGCAATTAGGAAAGATTATTGAAGCGGGCAGCACGAGTTTGCCAGCTGGTGTTTCCCTTTCATACGATTATCATTTCGTTGACGTCAATGGCAACCTCATATTAATCAACCCTGGATTTTCTTGGGCACACCGTGGGGAGTTTCTACAGTTTGATAAACTGATTTTTAAACCAAGTCATTGGAACGAATATTTTTCTTTAGAACACAATTTAAAACTCGATCAATTCCCTGAGACCGCAGAATTCATTGGAGAAAAATTCACCTTAAAACTGAATCAACTAGTTGATATACATGATAAGCCGAGCGAACTAAGGTTAGTTCAATTGTTGTTAAAAGGTTGTGAGCCTACAACTGATTTAACCATTCGTAACTTAATTGAAATGGGAATCACCGAACTTAAAGGTGATATTAAAAGCAACTACTCTTATACTGAATTATCGACCAAGCTTAAGTTGAGCTCTGAAATAAATATTCCTGATTTTATAGGGATCGAGTGGAACTTAGAGCTTAATGATGTTTTAGCCAATAGTACCCGAATTCCTTATTTGGTCTCGAGCCAGTGGGTATTTTATAACATACCATTTTTAAGTAAAACTCACGATCACTGTGCTAAAAGTTTAGAGCAACCGATTGAGACTTTTTTACAAGACCATGCAAATAAAGTATTTTCTTTTTTATTAACTAATAAGTGGATAATCTCATCCGATCTTAAAAGGCAATACCTAGACTTTATTGCCAACCCAGAAAACTTTTCGATAACTTTAACGCCTTCAACCGGGATCCAAGTCCCCAAGCTTGCGGCAATGTCTTATGCGGAGTTTTTAACCTCTACCGGATTGGCAATGACAATCAACTCAAAGTCTGTGCAGCCCATAATGATTGTGAAAGAACCTATTGAAACAACGGAAGAACAAATTGTTTCTAGCAATGTTCAACCTAAAGTTAACCCTAACATTCTTATCGAACCTACCGAAGCTCAGATAACAGAAATATTGAATCGAAGTTCAAAAATCACTTTAAAAAATCAAAAAAACTATCTAGGTAAACCTTTATTGATTGAATGGGGAAAATTGAAGTTTGAAGTGAAAAACTTTGAAGGTACTTTAGTTTTAAGTTTTGATTTAAACGATATTGAGAAAATTGAATTACTAAAATAATTTTTAATTTTATTTCCCAATACAAAAGCTCGAAAAAATTCTTCCTAATAAATCATCGGCGGAAAACTCACCGGTGATTTCATTTAAACTCAATTGTGCTAACCGCAATTCCTCAGCGAGTAGTTCGCCGGCATTGAATTCTAATAATTGCCGTTGTCCATTTAAGATTGAGTTTTTAGCTTTTTCTATCGCATCTAGATGACGGCGTCTTGCAATAAAAACGCCTTCTTGTTGTGACTCATAGCCCATGCAGTGTTTCAAGTGTTGGGTGAGTAAGTCTAACCCTAATTTTTGCTTGGCCGCTAAGAAAATAATGGTTTGATTGTCTTCTTCAATCATTTTTTCTTGTAAGCCCGACAAGTCACTTTTATTCATAATAAAAGTGACCGGTGGGAGCTCTGAGTTTTTAAGTTTGAGTTCTTTTACAGTTTGTTTTGCTTGATCGAGCGGATTAATTTCGGTGCTATCAATAACTAACAAAAGCCGATCGCAAGTATTAATTTCTTGTAAAGCCCGTTCAATACCAATTTTTTCAACATGATCATCGGATTCTCTAAGCCCAGCGGTATCAGTGATATGAAGGGGCATACCATCAATATGAATGTACTCTCTCAGAACATCACGAGTGGTACCTGGAATATCGGTAACTATCGCCGACTCTTTTCCCGCTAATGCATTTAATAAACTCGATTTTCCAGCATTAGGTTTACCAGCCAAAACGACATTCATGCCATCTCGTAGCAGTGCTCCTTGTTGAGCTTTGTTTTGCAAGTGTTCAACCGAAGCGATAAGACGATTAATATCCTGTGAAACTTTTCCATCAGATAGAAAATCAATTTCTTCTTCGGGAAAATCAATGGCGGCTTCAACATATAGCCTAAGATGAATCAGTTCCTCTACTAAATTATTAACCAGTAAAGAAAATTCACCTTGCATACTTTTAACAGCGCTTTTTACTGCTTGAGCAGATGAGGCATTGATGAGATCAGAAATGGCTTCTGCTTGAGCTAAGTCCATTTTATCATTTAAAAAAGCGCGCTCGGAAAACTCTCCTGGTTTAGCCATTCGAGCGCCAAGCTCAATGCAGCGTTTAAGTAGCATATCAAGAACCACAGGACCGCCGTGGCCTTGAAGTTCAAAAACATCTTCACCAGTAAAAGAATGAGGAGATTTAAAATAAAGCGCTATCCCTTGATCAATAACTGTGTCGGCATCAACCTTAAACGTGAGGTATGACGCTATTCTAGGAGAAACTTGGGAAGAAACGATTTGAGTGCCAATAGAATAAGCGTGTTTTCCAGAAATTCGAATAATACCGACTCCACCTTTGCCAAGCGGTGTGGCTAAAGCAACAATGGTATCGGTACTATCCACAGATCAAAAACCGCTATTACGCTTTTTTAGTAGCATATTCTTTTTCAACTTTACGCGTGATATAAACCTGCTGCGCAATCGATAGTAAGTTATTCACTAACCAGTAAAGTACTAAACCCGATGGGAAAAAGATAAAAAATACAGTCATCATAACTGGAAGGTATTGCATAATTTTTTGCTGCATCGGATCCATGGCAGCAGACGTAGGTTGCATTTTTTGCATTGCCCACATCGAAATCCCCATCAAGATTGGCAATATATAAAAAGGATCGGCGGCCGATAAATCTGTAATCCAAAAAGCGAAAGGGGCATGACGAATTTCAAAGCTTTCTAAAAGCACCCAATACAAGGCAAAAAACACGGGCATTTGAACCAGTAATGGTAAACAGCCACCCATAGGATTTACTTTTTCTTTCTTATACATTTCCATCATGGCCATCGACATTTTTTGTCGATCTTCACCATAGCGATCTTTGAGCTCTTGCATTTTGGGTTGCAACATTCTCATTTTGGCAAACGAACGATATTGCGCGTTTGCTAATGGGTATAAAATAATTTTAACTGTGACCGTTACTAAAATAATTGCTAAACCCCAGTTGAATACCCAGCCTTGGAATAACGTCAGTAACCAAAAAATAGGTTGGCCAATCCACCAGAAAATTCCGTAATCCACTACTAAGTCTAAATTAGGTGCGATATTAGCTAATACATCTTGATCTTTAGGACCAATATATAAAACAGTGTTGATTTCTTTGCTTGCTTTGGCGCCAATTTCCACCCAAGGTTGAATTACTCGAACCAAGGATGTTTTAAATTGATCATTTAACACTTGTGATGAAAGTTCATTCATCAAGTTTTGATCAGGGATCCAAGCGGTTACAAAATAGTGTTGTAAATAAGCAACCCAACCACCTTTGGTTTTAATATTTAAGTTGGCGTCATCCATATCATCAAAATCGTATTTTTCATAACGAGTTTCTTCTGACGAATACGCCGCTCCCGTATAGGCTTGAACACCAAATCCACCCATATTAGAGGCTTGTACATTTCTATCACGATTGAGCTGAGTGAATAATCGTACCTGATTGGCAGTATTAGACTGATTATTGATCTGGTAGCTCACATTAATCTGATAGCTATTTTCAGCTATTTCAAACTGTTTGATGAACTCAACTCCTTCAGAGTTGACCCAGCTCAATTTTAAAATCGAGTCAGAATGATCAATCACTTGATATAAAGCACGTTCTTTTTCTGAATCAGGTGCGCCTTTACCAAGTAATCCGCTTTTAGCAACAAATAAGCTATTCGCAGTTTCTTCTAAAATTTGTATTTTTCTATCTTCACTGTTTAGCTCTTGATTAAATTGTTTTAGTTGTGCAAAAACAACATCGCCACCTTTAGGATTGACTTTAAGTAGTAAAACAGAGTTTTCCAACTTCAATAACTGGTTAGTCACAGCTTTCTGTGATTGAGGTTCAGCCGATGGAATATCGGAGACAGGCAAATCACTCGGCGTATAGGAATCTATTTGGGCAATATCCGAGTGAACATCGCTCATCGGTTGATGATTGATCGACGAATCAGCCGTTGTCTGTTTAGGAGCGTAATCAGTTTGCCACTGTTGAAAAAGTAGAAAGCTGATAAAAGCTAAGGCTAAAAAAAGTATGCCTCTTGAAGATTCCATAATGTAAGCTCTATTGGTTAGATTTAGGTTGTTTTTTTCGTGTCCAACTGAAACTATCCGGAACCGGATCAAAACCACCTTCGTTTAAAGGATGACATCGAGCAATTCGATGCATACCAAGCCAACAACCCTTTAAACTGCCATGGGTTGAAATGGCCTCAATTGTATAAGAAGAGCAAGTCGGAGTGAACCTACAATGTTGACCGATTAAAGGGCTGATCAATTTTTGATAACCTTTTATGATCACTATCAAGATTCGACGCATTGTTTTTTAACCTTTCGCCACAAATGTGCAATCGCTGAATCTATTTCTGCAGTGCCCATTTGGGCAATATCTCGACGAACTAAAATAACGAAGTCAAAATGGGGCAACTGGCCTAGGGTTAAACGAAATGACTCTCTCAATTTTCGTTTGATCTGATTTCGTGCAACAGCTAGTTTTAAATGCTTTTTAGCAATGGCCATACCCAGTCGAGCATGATCTTGATTATTTTGACGAGCTAAAAGAGTAAATGCTCGATTACCACAGCGAGTAGGTTCTTCAAATACAAATGAAAATTGCTGGGGGGATAAAAGACGAAGCTCCCGTCCAAAACCAAAGGATAAATCAGTTTCATCCCTCATATTTTCAACAGGAGCCTTCAATAAACCCTGATGGATTTATTATGCAGAAAGAACTTTACGCCCTTTTGCTCTACGACGAGCGAGTACGGCACGACCATTTTTAGTTGCCATGCGAGCTCTGAATCCGTGGGTGCGCTTACGCTTTAAGTTACTAGGTTGAAATGTACGTTTCATTGTTAACAGCCTGCCATTTTATAAACATATCTCCTCGGAAGGAGAGGGTGCGGAATTCTAATTGAAGTAACTCCCAAGATCAACGCTTTATTGTACAAAAATCCCACTAAAAAGTGGCTTAACAGTTCATTAAAATAAGAAATACTAGATTTAGTCGCTTGCCTCTGGAAAACACCACTATATATAGTATTTGTAACTAAGGCTGTGGATATGTTTTTTTTATTATTTTCTTTTTAAATGTAAAAATTACGTAAAAATCTCAATAAACTTAGAAGTTATGCATTTACTAAAGCAAAAATTCAAAAGAGTAATCCACAAGTAGCTTATTTATATTAAATAATAATAAATAAAAAGATCTTTTATTATATTAATAATTAAGGTTGCTTTTATTTGTGGATAAGTATCATTTATACAATAAAAACAGTAAGTTATTTTGATGATAAGTTGAAAATAACAGCTGTGTTTCTTGGGGTTATACCGTATACAGTTTGTGAATGTTTTAAACTAAATTGGAGAATTACTTACTTTTGTACAATTAAATCACAGTTATATTTTAATTTTGATCGCGTATTGTCTTAGTTTATTTTAGTTTTGTGTAATTTTTAATCATTGCTTAGTTATTCAATAAAATCACCTTTATTACAAATTTCTGTGGAAAACTATAGCGATCAGCTTAGCAATTGATTTACACTAGCTACCTGTTAAAAATATAAGCTTGTTTTGGATAAAATGATCTGGCGTCATTGTTTACATGAATTAAAGGATGAATTAGCGCCCACTCAATTTCATACTTGGATCAACCCATTAAAAGTTGAAGAAAGTGAAAGTGAAATTATTTTAATGGCTCCAAATCGATTTATTCTAGATTGGGTTAAAGATAATTATCTTGGTAAGATCAATCAGATTATCAAAGATCAAAGTCCAACCGATTCAGTTAAAAAGCTAAGATTGATTATTAATGATCAAACGAATAGCACCTCCATTACAAAAGAATCCATAAAACCAGCGGTCAATGTTGTTAATAAAACCAACAACCGAGTTAATGAGGAATCTGCAACAGAACTACACCAATCAAACCTAAATGGCGAATTTAATTTTAAAAAATTTGTAGAAGGTAAATCTAATCAACTTGCTTCTGCTGCAGCTAAACAAGTCGCTGAAAATCCCGGTGGTGCTTATAACCCGTTATTTATTTATGGAGCAACAGGATTAGGTAAAACCCACTTAATGCACGCAGTCGGTAACTTAATTCTAGAAAAAAAGCCAAATGGTAAAGTGGTTTATTTGCGATCTGAGCGATTTGTCGCAGATATGGTTAAGGCGCTGCAAACTAATACCATTGATGAATTCAAACAGTTCTATCGATCGGTTGATGCACTGTTAATTGATGATATTCAGTTTTTTGCCAAAAAAGATCGATCTCAAGAAGAATTTTTCCATACTTTTAATGCGCTATTGGAAGGTAATCAACAAATCATATTGACTAGCGATAAATATCCTAAAGAGATAGATGGAGTTGATGACAGATTAAAAAGCCGTTTTGGTTGGGGGTTAACTGTTGCAGTAGAACCGCCAGAATTAGAAACAAGAGTGGCTATTTTAATTTCAAAAGCTGAGCAAATTGGCGTTAAGCTATCAAATGAAGTCGCTTTTTTTATAGCTAAAAGAATTCGGTCGAATGTTAGAGAGTTAGAAGGTGCGTTAAAACGCGTTTTAGCAAATGCTCAATTTACCGGTAAACCAATTACCATAGATTTCGTAAAAGAGTCCTTAAGAGATTTAATAGCCGTTCAAAATAAGCAAATAAGTATCGATAATATTCAGAAAAATGTAGCTGAGTATTACAAAATTAAGGTAGCTGATTTATTATCTAAAAGACGTAGCCGATCGGTAGCCAGACCTAGGCAAATGGCTATGAGTTTGGCTAAAGAATTAACCAACAAGAGCTTGCCTGAAATTGGCGATGCTTTTGGTGGTAAAGATCATACAACCGTTTTGCACGCATGTAGAAAGATAAAGGAACTGAGAGAGCAGGATCCAAGCATCGAAGAAGATTTTAATAATCTATTTAGAATTTTAACTAATTGATTTTAAAGGTTAATTTATGAAATTAACAATTTCACAACAATCTCTTTATGGACCGTTACAGCTTATTAGTGGTGCTGTAGAAAGAAGGCAAACGTTGCCAGTATTAAGTAATGTGCTTTTGCAGGTAAAGGATAACGCTCTATTCATAACAGGTACTGATCTTGAAGTAGAAATGGTTGCTAAAATAGCTTTGGTAGGCGAGGTCTTTGAAGGTGAAGTGACAGTTCCAGCCAAAAAATTGGTTGAGGTAGTAAAAAGCCTTGATGCTGAAGATATGATTACGATGCAACTTCAAGACAGTAAAGTAAAAGTGTCTAGCGGTAGTTCTAAGTTTACTTTATCTACGTTACCCGCTAATGAATTCCCTAATTTAGAAGATTCAATTGGGCTTGCAGAAATTCACGCTAATGTAGCAGAGCTTAAAAATGTAATCGCAGCGACTCAATTCGCAATGGCGCAGCAAGATGTTCGATATTATTTAAATGGCATGTTGTTCGATATTAATCAGCAGCAATTGGTAGCAGTAGCAACCGATGGCCATCGACTAGCTTTATCTAAAATTGCTATCACGAGTGAGCTATCTGATAGACAACAAGCGATTATTCCTAGAAAAGGGGTGATTGAACTGAATCGATTTTTATCCAGTGTCGATGAAGCGGTTAAGTTACAGATCAGTAATAACCACATTAAGGCTTCTTCAGATCATTTTAGTTTCACGTCAAAACTGGTTGACGGAAAGTACCCAGATTATGAAAAAGTGCTACCTAAAGGCAGTGATAAAATGCTGTC
>JBFHSP010000068.1:0-13755 GCA_041591085.1 Kangiellaceae bacterium
AATGCTGAAGCTTTGAGAGCAGACAAGTATTTTTATATGTCCGATCTTTGCCTTTATCTCCCGTATTATCTGTTAACCAAACCTAAAACGCGGCGATAAACATGGATATCTGGAGTGCAGTTTTGCAGCAGTAAAAAACTACCTTGTGACTTCTCTTCAATTCCAAGCGTCTTTACTTGTCAAAGGGCCTACATACCCCCTAATCTGTTATAGTTACCATTCTAAAAACTGTACCGCGCTAAATTTAAAACCGAGACCATCAGGCCACATGAACTATTTATTACTTATCATCGGACTATCCATTCTTATCTTTGGTGCTGATAGCCTAGTCAAAGGTGGAGCTCAGTTAGCTCGTAAGTTTGGTTTATCTTCTCTTATTATAGGTCTAACCGTTGTCGCTTTTGGAACCAGTGCGCCAGAGCTCGCTGTCAGTATTAGTTCAGCACAAACGGGTCAAAGTGAAATGGCCATTGCCAATGTAATTGGTAGTAATATCTTTAATGTTTTATTTATTTTGGGGTTAGCGGCGATGATCACGCCCTTGGTCATTTCATCCCAACTTATAAAGCAAGACGTACCGATTATGCTCGGATTAAGTTTACTGGTTTATTACTTAGCTTATGACGGTATTATCAGTGCATGGAATGGCGTTTTTTTAGTTGTGTTGCTTATTGGCTATCTCATATTTTTGTTTAAGCAAAGTAAAAAAGATGTCAACGATGTGGAAATCAACCTCAATATTCCGCAAGAAAGCCCATCTATTTGGCGAAGTACATTTTTTGTTATATTAGGGCTTGGATTATTAGCTTTTGGAGCGCATGTGTTTGTCGGTAGTGCAGTGGCAATTGCGCGCTCATTTGGCGTAAGCGAAACCATTATTGGTTTAACTATTTTGGCGATCGGTACTTCATTGCCCGAAATTGTTACCTCAGTAGTCGCCAGCTTAAAAGGAGAGAGGGATATAGCCGTTGGTAATGTGGTAGGCAGCAACACTTTTAATTTATTAGCCGTGATTGGCATTTCATCGATAGTCAGTGGTTCAGGCCTTAACGCTAGCGAGCAAATTCTACAGCTTGACTTTCTGGTGATGATTGCGGCAGCTGTTATTTGCTTACCTCTGTTTTTCAGTGGTGCGAAATTAAACCGAGTTGAGGGGGGGGTATTTTTTGGCCTGTATTTGCTGTACACCCTGTATTTAATTGGAAAAGCAATAAACGCTTCGTGGTCTGGCGCACTGATTGATGCTTTTTGGTATGGGGCGGCGCCAATTACACTTGTTGTAGTTTTTGGCACCTTAGTTATTGATAGAAAAGGCAGAAATCAATAATCACACCTCAAAGAAAAGCATACTCGCGTACTAACTTTGTTTATATTACCTCTTATTGCCTATTGAGAACATCACATTAATATCGGTAGAATGACGACACTTAATAGATATAGTTCTGTCTTATAAGTACAAATCAAATGTAAATAAAAACAATTGAAGGGAAAAACAATGAACAAATTTCTTTTAGGGGCGGCAGTAGGTGCATTATTTCTAACAGGATGTGCGTCAGTGCCAATGGAAAGCAAAGAAGCTTCCGATCAAGCAAAACAATTTAATGCGCCTTCTGCTAATATGGCAGGCCTTTACGTTTATCGAGATGGTTCTTTTGGCTCCGCATTAAAGAAAGATGTTTGGGTAGATGGTACTTGTTTAGGCGAAACTGCCCCAAATATGTTTTTCTATCAAGAAATCACTGGTGGAGAAGAGCATAAGCTTTCTACCGAATCTGAGTTTTCACCGAATGACCTCATCGTTAAAACTGAAAGTGGTAAAAACTACTTTGTAAGCCAATATATTAAAATGGGCGTATTTGTTGGCGGAGCAGGATTAGAGCTTGTTGATGAAGAAAAAGGTAAAAAGATTGTTTCTGGATTAGAGTTAGCTAAAAAAGGAACTTGCAGTAAGTAATTTACTGGTAAAAAAAAGGGTGCATTAAGCACCCTTTTTTGTCCATCTGAAATCGTTTTATAAGACATTCAATAAATACTTTCCAATTTCAGTATTATCATGATGACCTATTAACTTAGAGCTACCTGGGCCAAATCCATAAAGGTTAACATCCACTCCCGTATGGCCAGTGGTGGTCCATCCGGTATTAGTTTGTTTATTAATTAATTTTATTAGCCAGTCTCGAATTTTATTGGGCTCTTTTTCTATCGCTTGCCAATCAGTAAATTGCTTATCGGTCAATACAATTTGAGCATCATCTAAAAACTGTTCTATGTTCTTGCTTTTAGCTATTTCATTTGCATAAAAGTTTAATGACCGTTTGAGAGAGCTCACTGCTCGTAAGTTATAGTAATACGTTGCTTTTTCTGAATATTGCGCACCAACTGACAAACCACCTGTTTCATGATCGGCCGTGATTAAAACCAAAGTATTTCCATCTTTTTGAGCAAAATCGATGGCTGCTTTGACCGCCGCTTCAAATTCTTTCATCTCGTTTAACATTCCAACAAGATCATTATCGTGGCTGGCCCAATCAATTTGACTGCCTTCAACCATTAAGAAAAATCCATTGTTATTATTGAGTTTATTAATCGCTGCATTGGTCATTTCCACCAAACTAGGATGATATTTCTCACGCTCGAGCACAGAGGGAAAAGCTACGTCTGCGAAAAGCCCTGCTACTTTATCCCCCGTACTTTCTAATTCGCTTTTGCTTGATATAACTGCAAATCCAAATTGTTTTAGTTCTGCAGTTAAATCGCGATCAGTTCGCTTAAAGTCTCTAACACCGCCACCTAAAAAAACATCAATTACAGGTTGACCTTGCCACTGGTTATCAACAAAACTATCGGCAATTTCTGAATATTTTTTGCGGCTGTCAACATGAGCAATAAACGCAGCGGGTGTTGCATGAGTAATTTGAGAGGTAGCAACCAAACCCGTTTTTTTGCCTTTTTGTTTTGCTAGCTCAAGCGCCGTTAACTGACTTTCTTTTTTTGGCGATAAACCTAAGAACCCATTGGTTGTTTTATTTCCTGTGCTATAAGCATTAGCGGAAGAAGCTGAATCAGTAATCACAAACAATGATGCTGGTTTTGTTGCACTAAAGTGCGAA
Source organism: Kangiellaceae bacterium (assembly GCA_041591085.1). Lineage (GTDB taxonomy): Bacteria > Pseudomonadota > Gammaproteobacteria > Enterobacterales > Kangiellaceae > Pleionea. The sequence goes on from JBFHSP010000068.1 coordinate 3,111, forward strand.
TCTTGATCTGGATCGGTTGCCACCGTACCAATTAAATAATTATCTAAGAATAAAGCTTCAATTTCTGGTGTATTAGGGTTGTCCATAAAATGACGATAAGCTTTAATATGCGCAGGGCCCATGCCATCACCTATCAATAAGATAATATTTTTTGGTGATTGCTCGTTTTGTTTTACAACGGATTGAACAGCACAGCCAGTGGTTATTGTAGATAATATAATGGATAAAAATACTTTAAACATATTGAAGCCTTTTTTCTTCAGAGTTTTTAAGCTGCGACATCGTAATAGCAATAATCCAAGCCAAAATGGGATTAGTTACTCCGGCAGATTGATAAAAAATAGTGAACCTCAATACTTCAGTAACTGTGATCACACCCGCCAATATAAAACTATTCAACAACCAATGCTGCTTATTTTGTTGGAGCAGAAAAAATACACTGCCCATAAAGAACAGTTGTTCAAATAAATAAAAACTGTGATACCAATAAGAACCATTTAAAAACATTTCAAAGGGCACCCAGTGCCAAACTGAATTAACGTCAAGTGATGACAATCCCGTATATTTAATTAGGATCCAACCCAATAAAATAAGAGCTAATTGGTGGGTCGAAATATTTCTCACTTGAGTCATAAGCAGTGCGGCAATCATCGCCCCTAACCAACCTTGCCAACTCATCACACTTTTAACAATGATCACCTCAATAAATGCGACCCCAATAAACACCCATATTTTTAGTGCTAGTGAATGCATTTTTGGGCTGAACTTCTCTGCAAAATACCAGAAAGTGCACCAAGCAATAATTTTATCAATTAATAAGATGAGAGCCAGTCCATCAAAAGCATTAAAGCGCCGGAAACTTTTTTCAATAAGTGTCCAATCTAAAGATGGCACAAATGGGAACCATAAAAAACACAGCCAACAGGTCATCATACCGAATGCTACAAATAGAACATAACTGGGCGTGTAATTAAAATAGGCTTGTACTTTACTATTTTGGATAACCACTACCGCAATAATACCGATGATTAAACCAAGACCGTTATATAAAACATCATCCATTGAAGCCACTCGGGTTGGCAGTGCTTGTTGCAAATACTGCAAGAGCACGGCAAAGATCAATCCAAATAGAAGAGGTAGTATTAATTGCTTCCACAGCTTTGATGATGGCTGCTTAATAGGAAACCCCATCATCAAGCCAAGCGGTAAAAACAGCAGGACATTTCCAAGGCGATCGCCACGACTAGTACGAATATTCCATGATTGTTCATTCTGAATAAACTCAAACAGTGACCATTGAAACTCGGAAAAGTTAAACGGATAGAGCGATCCATAACCAATCAAAGCAATAACAATTAAAAGTGATAACCGCATGCAACTCCTTGCTGTGCTGTTTTCATACAGGGGGCGTGCTAAACTATGCCTGTTTAACCCTATTGGCTCAACCTAATTTTAATTTTTTCCGAGTATCATTGACGTTCTGTTATGAGTGAATTGTTATCTGATTTTATTTTCAAAAGTGCTTACCAGTGCCCTAAAAGCATTGCGGTGTCTGATAAAAAGCAGAGCCTGTGTTATTTAGAACTTGCCCGATACATAGATCAGTTATCGGTTGGTTTGCAATTATCACAAGCAGGCGAAAGAGTTGCGGTTTATCTTCCGAAGCAACTGGAAACCGTAGTAGCGCTTTTTGCAGCGGTTCATTCGGGTGGGGTGATGGTTCCAATTAACCCGCAGCTAAAACACAACCAAGTGAACCACATTATTAACGACTGCAACGCCAGTATTTTAATTACCAGCAGTCATAGGTGGCAACAAATTGAACATCAGGTGCTTAACCATACTCAAGTCGGCAAAATTTTCCTTATAGATAAACTATTTGACAGCCAAAGCATCGTTGAAACAGACACAGAACAAGTAGAAAGCCCACGTGGACAACGCCAGATCATTCATTGGCAATTTAGCCAAGTTTCGAACCAACCAATTGAAGCATCTGATCTTAGTAGAAAAATTTTTCGCAGAATTGACCAAGATTTAGCCGCACTGATGTACACCTCCGGCAGCACCGGTATGCCCAAGGGCGTTATGCTCACCCATGCCAATATGGTCGCAGGCGCTAAAAGTGTCACTGAATACTTAAGCAATACCGCGCGCGATAAAATACTGGCGGTATTACCTTTTAGCTTTGACTACGGTTTGAGCCAGCTAACTACTGCCTTTTATGTTGGGGCCGAAGTCGTTTTACTTGAGTACCTTTTACCCAAAGATGTGATTAAGGCGGTCGAGCGCCATCAAATTACTGGGCTTGCTTGCGTACCACCTTTGTGGATTGCATTAGCCAAGCTCGATTGGAAACAAGCAGGAAACAGCCTTCGCTACTGGACTAATAGTGGCGGTGCTATGCCCACATCGATTTTATCTGAGTTGCGCCAACAACTACCAAACGCCACTCCCTTTTTAATGTACGGTTTAACCGAAGCTTTTCGCAGCACTTTTTTAGATCCTAGCGAGATTGAAACGCGTCCCAACTCGATTGGTAAAGCCATCCCTAACGCTGAAATTCTGTTAATTAACCAAGCTGGTGAGCGCTGTGGACCACAAGAAAAAGGCGAGCTGGTTCATCGGGGAATTCATGTTGCTAAAGGCTATTGGAATGCGCCAGAAAAAACCGCTGAGCGGTTTAAACCTTTACCTCCCTCTCTCGCAAGCTATCCCAACGAAGTTGCGGTGTTTTCCGGTGATTTAGCCTATACCGACGAGCAAGGCTTTATTTATTTTGTCGGACGAAATGACGAAATGATCAAATCGAGCGGTTACCGCATCAGTCCTGCTGAAATCGAAGAGCTGGTTCTAAAGTTTTCTCAAGTTCATGAAGTGGCAGCTATTGGCGTGCCTCACTATGAACTGGGTCAGGCGGTTGTTTTAGCGGTGAGCAGCTCACAAGAGCAAGATATTAACCTGTTGGCGCAAACCTTACTTAAGCAATGTAAAAGCGAACTCCCTAACTTTATGCATCCAAAACACATTGAAGTGATGGCTGAATTACCGAAAAATCCCAACGGAAAAATCGACCGCAAGCGATTGTTAGATGAATTTTCTGGGCTTTTTCAGGCATAATTCAGCCTCACTGAAAAAATACACCAAATTATGGCGACTTTACCTACACACACAGCAATGAACTACTTTGTAACCGAAGGCTCGCAGCTATTGGTTAATGGTATTTCCGTTGATCGGTTGGCCGCTCGAATAGGCCATTCGCCTTTCTATGCTTACGATCGCTCAATCATTAAAAACAAGGTTGAGGGCTTAAAGTGTTTATTTGGCGATTTCACCAAACTGCATTACGCGGTTAAAGCGAACCCTATGCCTTCTTTGCTTTCGTATATTGCACCGATGGTTGATGGATTCGATATCGCTTCTGGAAAAGAACTAACCGCAGCCCTTAATGCCGGAATGAACCCAAACGTTATTTCATTTGCCGGGCCAGCAAAATCTGAACAAGAACTCGCGATGGCATTAGCCGCGGGCATTACAGTCAATATTGAATCTGAGCTGGAGCTTAAAAGGCTGATTGGTTTGGCTGAAAAATCAAACAGGCCAGCTAAGGTCGCTATTCGAGTCAACCCTAATTTCGAACTCAAAGCGTCAGGCATGAAAATGGGTGGCGGTTCGCAGCAATTTGGCATTGATGCCGAGCGAGTACCGGGAGTGATCAACGCCATTGCAAAAAGCTCGGCTCAACTAGTCGGGTTACATATTTTTACCGGCTCGCAAAACCTAAGGGCCGAAGCCGTAATTGAAGCCCATAATAATATTTTTGCTTTAGCTCGTGACTTAACTTGTGAATTGAGTAGTCCATTACCGCATATCAACATAGGTGGCGGATTCGGTATTCCGTATTTTCCAGGTGATACTCCGATTAATTTACAACCGGTGGCTGACAACTTACGACAATTGGTTGAAAGCTATCATGCCGATATTGGTGCAACCGAGTTTGTGTTAGAGCTTGGGCGGTATTTGGTTGGTGAGAGTGGACTTTATGTTTGCCAAGTGACGGATATTAAAGAGTCAAGAGGAGAAACCTTTGTGATGGTGAATGGTGGCATGCATCATCATTTAGCCAACTCTGGCAATTTTGGTCAAGTGATAAGAAAGAACTACCCTGTGGCGGTTGCCAACAAAATGGATCAAGCAGCAGAACACAAAGTCACCATTGTAGGTCCATTATGTACTCCGCTCGATATTGTAGCTAAAAATATGATGTTACCGAAAATTGAATTGGGCGATTGGATTGCGGTTTATCAATCGGGTGCTTATGGTTTTACGGCCAGCCCCAAAGATTTTTTGAGCCATCCGGCTCCTATAGAAGTATTGGTTTAACCTTTTAAAGAAGAATAATTATGTCAGTGTTAGGTCGTTGGTATTTTAAAATGTGCGCCTTACCTTTAAAGGCCATGGTGCGCGTAAAGTCGTTACCCGAAAAACCGATAGAAGCATTAGAAATTGCAACTGAAAAACCGGTGTACTATGTCATGCGCACCCGTGCTACGAGCAGCTTTATTATGCTCAAAGAACAGTGTAAAGCACTGGGTTTACCCGAACCACAATATATTCCTTCTAATGCTCAGAACATCCCTAATGGTGGCGTATTTTTTACCCAGCACAAACAAATATTTGGTCTGAAACATCGCACCATCAAAAAATATTCTGAACTATTTAAACGACTATTAAATCAACACAAAGAGAATCTTGATCAAGCCCAACTTATTCCAGTGAGCTTGTACTGGGGCAGAAATCCTGGAAAAGAAAAATCATTAATGCGTTTAGTTTTTACTGATACTGAAAGCGCTAATCCGTTTAGAAAGTTTTTAATTTTGCTTTATCAAGGTCGTAATTCTTTTATGCAATTTGGCGCAAAGTTAGACCTAACTCAACTGGGCAATGAGTCTTCTGAGGTAGCCACCGTTAGAAAACTTATACGCCTATTACGGGTTTATTTTCATAAACAGCGACTGGCATCTATGGGCCCATTACTGGCAAACCGAAAAGAATTAATAACCGGATTGCTTGCTCGCGATGAAGTCATTGATGCGATCCAACGGGAACAAAAAAAGAAAAAGATCAGTGCAAAAAAAGCGCGCGATTTAGCCTATAAGTATGCGGATGAAATAGCTTCCAGTTACTCTTATAAAATGGTGCGATTTTTAAGCACCATTTTAACTTGGCTGTGGAATAAAATTTATGGCGGCATAGAAATAAAAAATGTTGAACGCGTACAAAAAATTGCCCAAACCCATGAGCTGGTGTATTTACCTTGTCACCGCAGTCATATTGATTACTTACTACTTTCGTATAGTTTGTACTACGAAGGCTTAGTCCCTCCGCATATCGCAGCAGGGATCAATTTAAACTTTTGGCCCATTGGCAGTTTTTTACGTCGTGGCGGCGCATTTTTTATTCGGCGAAGTTTTAGCGGCAATAAACTTTACACTGCGGTATTTAACGCTTACTTCCATCAATTACTCGATCGCGGCATTCCGGTAGAGTTTTTCCCTGAAGGAGGTCGCAGCCGAACCGGACGCTTGTTACAACCTAAAACAGGTATGTTAAGCATGATGGTACAAAACTATATGAAGGGATGTAAAAAACCTATCGCAATTATTCCGGTTTATGTCGGCTATGAAAAAATGATGGAAGGCAAAAACTATGTAAGCGAAATGCAAGGCGGCGCAAAACAAAAAGAATCCATGGGACAATTACTTAAAGTTAGAACCCAATTGCAACAGCGCTACGGCAAAGTCTATGTAAATTTTGCCGAGCCGATTGACTTAGCAGCATGGTTAGACAACAAAAAATCCGATTGGCGCGACTATCGAAATGAAGAGCGACCGCAATGGATGTCACCGGTTATTAGCGAGTTGGGTCAAGAAGTTTTGACTCGGATTAATCAAGGTGCAGCTGTTAACTGTATTAATTTAACCAGTTTAATTTTACTCGCAACTCAAAGACATACCCTTGGCAAACAAGAACTATTGCATCAAATCAGTAGCTATTTGGAATTACTCAAAGCACTACCTAATTCTAAACAATTGATCATTCCAACTGGTAATGCCAACCAATTATTAGAAGATGCTAAACAACATGGTGCGGTTAATGAGTTTTCTCATCCGCTCGGCAACTTAATTCAGCTAGAAGAAAAGTCGGCGATTCTACTTACTTATTATCGTAACAACATCATTCATTTGTTTGCATTGCCAGCTCTTATTGCCTGTTGTTTTAGAACACAAAAGCAATTAACCGAACAAGAAATTGTTAGTCGATGCAGCGATATTTTTCCGCTTCTCAAAACAGAACTATTTTTGCCTTATAATTGCGAATCAATTAGCGAAGAAATTAAAAATCATTTGGCTATTTTAACTAAATTAGGCTTTATCAATACGGATGACACAAACTTTTCTCGACCAGAAAAAGACTCAGAAGAGTTCCTGCAATTGATGTTACTCGCCGATGTACTTAAAGAAACTCTAGAGCGCTATGGCATTACTTTAACTTTACTCGCCACCCATGCTGGGAAAAAATCGATATCTCGTGCTCAGCTCGAAACGCAAAGCCAACAATTATCACAGCGGATTTCGGCATTGTTTAATATTTATGCCCCAGAAGCTTTTGATAAAGCCTTGTTTCAACAAATTGTAAGCACTTTGCGGGAAACCGGATTGATTGAAAACAAAGAAGGCAATGTAATTGATGTGACTCCCAAGTTAATTTGCTTGCATAAATCGGTGATGAATTTATTAAGCCCGCAAACCCAAGAAAGTTTATTGCATACCGCTCATTGGGCAGAGCATCGCTGGCTCCATTAAAAACTTAAAGGCTCTTTTCACAAAGAGCCTTTTTAAATGCAGCTCTGCGGTCAAACCTAAAATTTTTAAAATTATTTCTTCTTTAATTTTATTTTTTAACCTTCTTTTGGAATATTGAGCCATTAGGTTCTCAACCGTTTATCGTTTAAATAGGTTTATTTACAAATTTTTTAAACCAATTTTTAGCCTTTATTCCGTCATTAGCTATAGTTAGCTTAAGGGTGGTTGCCCAAGCTGGGTAACACTAAGATGTACGAGGTGAACTCGATGATGTCATTATTTGAAAGTCGCACAATAACCAAATTACTGCTAGTGAGTTTATTGGCGGCGTTAATTCCAATTACTGCGGCTAAATCGACCCAAACAAAAAACGAATCTTCAATGCTACCCATTGATCAACTTAAAGCATTGGCCGCGACCTATTGGCAGATTAAAGAGTCTTATGTTGATCAAGTCGATGATAAACGACTGTTCGAAGGCGCCATTGATGGCATGCTGAAATCTCTTGATCCTTATTCAGGGTATTTATCAGAAACCGATTTACTTGATTTACAAAGTACTTCTGATGGCAGTTACGATGGCTTAGGGATTGAAGTTACCATCAAAGAAAAAAACATTACGGTGGTCAATGTGTTAAAGGACTCGCCTGCCGATAGAGCTGGCATTCTTTTTAACGATGTCATTGTGAATATTGATGATGCATTGGTTGCCGAAGTAGGTGCTGAAATTGCCCTTGAGTCGATGCGTGGTCAAGCAGGCGAGGCGATTTCGTTGGTAATCGAACGTAAAGGCAACGAAAGTCCGATCCAATTAAACTTGGTGCGAGAAAAACTTGAGCTTAAAAGTGTTGAAGTGGCAGCTTTAGAAAACGAGTTATGGCTGATTAAGTTAACCTTGTTCCAAAGAGACAGTGCCATTGAAATGGATCGAGCATTTCGCGCAGCCGTTGGCAAAAAGCACGTTAAAGGACTAGTGCTTGATTTAAGAGATAATCCTGGTGGGGTTTTACACGCTGCAGTTGATGTAGCCGATCTTATTTTATCGGGCGGCGAAATAGTTTCCACCGAAGGGCGTTCCGATGATGCTAAACACCGCTATTTTGCAAATCCAGGTGATATTTTTGAGCAACTTCCTGTGGTAGTGCTCATCAATGAAGGCTCGGCATCAGCGTCTGAAATAGTCGCGGGCGCACTGCAAGACCATAAACGTGCAAAAATTATCGGTACCAAATCTTTTGGTAAAGGTGTGGTGCAATCGATTTTACCGTTGCAACGTAACTCTGCAATCAAGCTCACTACTTCTCGATATTTAACCCCGCATGGAAGAAACATAAATGGTGTTGGAATAACGCCCGATTTAGAAGTAGCCTCTTCATTATCAGATGAAGAGTTTGCGACTCGTGAAATCCGCGATGTTAAACATGACAAACCACTTCAAGAGGCAATCATGTTGCTCGCGAGCGAGCAAAACAGTAAGCTTTAGCCATAATCCTTAAGCTTTAATAAAAACATGCTCGCTAAAAAGTTGCTCGTATTGGCGCTATCTCTTGTTATGACTGAAACGCTTTTTGCAAAGCCACCAATATCTTCCACTCCCAAAAAAGCCAAACCACAAGTCATTTTAATTATGGATGATATTGGCGATACTTTTAAATATGGCCATCGCACCGTTCAGCTTCCGGTTGCCCTTAATTTGGCGTTTTTACCGAATACCCCCTTTTCCAAACGACTGGCCAAGCTCGGACAGGCAAAAGGTCACGGAATTATGCTTCATCTTCCAATGGAGGCTTATTCGCGCAACGACTTGCTAGGCCCAGAAGCATTACGGGTAGATTATAATCAGCAGCAAACGCTTGATTTATTAAAGTCGAACTTAGCCCAGTTTCCCGGTGCTATTGGATTTAATAATCACATGGGAAGCCGATTAACCGCATCGACTTCGCATATGCAATGGATAATGGAATACGCCAAAGAACACGATCTTATTTTTGTTGATAGTAAAACATCTTCCGATTCCGTCGCTTTAAATGTTGCTCATAAGATGGGGGTCAATACTCTGGCTCGCGATGTATTTTTAGATCCGGCAGATGGCAAACGATCAGTCGTGCAACAATTAATGCTCGCCTTTGAGCTGGCTGATTTAAATGGACGTGTGGTTATTATTGGCCATCCGCATGCAAAAACCTTAAGTATTCTTGAATTAATGCTTCCCTATTATGTTGATCGCTACGACTGGATAACCCTTAACGATTTAGAAAAGCGTTACAACAAGCATAAAGAAACGGAAGCAGCGGTAGCTATTTCTGAATAAGTCACGGTAAGCAAGAAACAAATCTCTGCTCAACATCAAATATCACGCGGTAATTTCAAATTCAGCCTTTGAATTAGGTCACACCAATTTTGGTTAAATTCACACCTCTTTTACTTCTTAATCAATGTCGATTAAAGTGAGCCTTCGATACCCAATACCTAACATTTAAAATAAAACCGGTTATCTCATGAATTCATTTAAACCAAATACTCTTGTTGCAGCCCTTGCTCTCTCCTTTGCAACGTTTAGCGCTACGGCTTCAACCACAACCTATGCCATTGATAAAACCCAATCGGGTGTTCAGTGGGTAGCAGATTCCAAGCAACGCTTTAACTTAAATGCTTCGGGCGCAGAGGTACTGAGTTACCTTAAAGCCAATAGTAGCCAGCTAGCTACTTTGGAATTTGAATTAAACCAAGTTCAATCAAGCTTGCTCGGAAACCACTATCGTTATCAACAAACCTATAAAGGGCTCCCTATTTTTGGTAAAGGACTGGTGGTTTCGCTAAAACACGCCGATGGTTCACTCTATAAGCAACATAACTACACGACTCAATCCACGGTCGCACCAGCAACAAGCTCGTCAGGCGCAACTATCGATAAACACCGCGCATTAGAGGCTGCTTGGAACTTCTTGCAGCCATCAGGAAAGCTGCTTTCTACGCCCAAAAGCCAACTCGGTTATTTTGAACAAGCCGGAGAGCTTAAGCTCGCTTACAAACAATCAGTTGAAGTGAATGCGCCTTTTGGCAGTTGGCAACTGATGGTGGATGCCGGTACTGGCAAGGTACTGCAAGCTAAGCGCATCGACACGCCGCATAAGAATCATGGCGACGCAGCGCTTAACACGGGCAAAGTGACTGCATTTACCAACAATAAACATTTAGTCGATTTAAAAGATGCTTTAGCTGAGTTGAACCAGCATCAAACCAGCGCGAATTTAAATAAATCCAGCTATAAAGTCATTGCACAAGGATCTGGTTTGGTTTTCGACCCTGATCCGCGTACCACGCTCAATGATGAAAACTTATCACCTGCGGCAGCCGCAGCCACCTTCGACCCCGCTTATTTCAACGTCACTTTGCAGGATATTACCGAAAATTCAGGCGAGTACTTTTTAGAAGGCCCATGGGTCACCATTATCGATTTTGAAGCACCTACTTCGCGCCCATCAACCACCTTTGATGGCACATGGACTGAAAAAAGAGGTGATCTCGCGTTTTACGATGTGATGAGTTACTACCACATCGATCAAAATCAGCGTTATTTGCAATCACTCGGCTTTACCGGCGGTAGCGCCATTCAAAATGGCCCGATCGAGGTTGACTCAAACGGTGTCAATGGGGCTGATAACTCCTATTTTTTACCAGCCAGTAACCGCCTCGCGTTTGGTCATGGCGGAGTGCCCGATAACGAAGATGTCGATGTCATCTTGCATGAATACGGTCATGCCATTCATTTTGATATTAACA
>JBFHSP010000069.1:0-13737 GCA_041591085.1 Kangiellaceae bacterium
ATACAACCAGATGATGCCGAGTGGGATGCCGGCGATATTCGCTACAACGTTCTGCGATGGACCTCATCACCCCGCCCTCCTTTTGGTGGTTACGGCCCCAGTGTAGCGAACCCAGAAACCGGGGAAATATTCGCCTCCGATATTATGCTTGAATTTGTCTACTTAAAAAATCGATGGTTGTACCAAGGTTTATTCACTGAAGGTAAAACCATGGAGCAAATGTTACCACCTCAACCTAAAGGTGCCATTTTGTGTAGCGCCGGTTACGAAATGCAATTACAGACCAGTCTAGCTCGTGCAATTCTGGAAGTTGAAGGCGCTAACGAATTTGAAAAAAGCAAAATGCAAAAGCAAGCGTTGTCGGAATTAATCCTACATGAAGTTGGGCATACACTTGGTTTAAATCACAATATGAAAGCCTCGCAATTGCACAATGCCACCGACATTCATGATGCCAGTAAAACCCAAGGTATTGTTGCAGGTTCGGTAATGGATTATGCCACCACCAATCTTGCTCCTCCTGGCATGCAGCAAGGCGATTATTATAGTTATCGTCCAGGCCCTTATGATCACTGGGCAATTGAATATGGTTACTCGCAAGGATTAGACGATGAAGCAGCCGAAGAACAACGTTTGCAAGAAATATTAAATCGTTCGACTCAACCAGAGCTCGCTTTTGGTAACGATGCCGATGATATGCGCAGTGCCGGTGTTCATATTGATCCACGCGTTATGATTGATGATTTATCAAATCAAGCGATTGATTATAGTGTCGGTCGATTCGATTTAATCAATGACACTTTTGGTAAACTCAAAACGCGTCAGTTAAAGCAAGGTGATTCGTATCATGATTTGGTCGCTGGAGCCAACGTACTTATTGGTAATTATCGCGGTGCTGCTCGCGTTGTATCGCGATACATCGGTGGGGTTTATATTGATCGAGCACTCGTTGGTCAAGCAGGAGCAACCCAGCCCTATACTCCCGTACCTTTAGATATACAAAAACAAGCGATGACTGTTTTGACCGATTATGTGTTTGCTCCGAATGTTTTAGATGCCGCCAAAGACAGTTATGCCTTTATGCAAATTCAACGTCGCGGTTTTAACAAGTACGGTCAAAACGAAGATCCTAAAGTACATGCGATGTTATTAAACATTCAAAAAGATGCGTTAGCTCATGTTCTACATCAAAATGTGTTAACTCGAATGACCGATACTTCTTTATACGGTAATGAGTATGGTTTAAATGATATGTTAACTGATTTAACCAGTGCTATTTTTGACGCAGACGTTGATTCTGAAGTAAACAGTCATCGACAAAATTTACAAATTGAATATGTGCAAACATTGCTTGCTGCAGCCGACAAAGCATCCGGTTACGATCATCTTAGCCGTGCAGCTTTAACTCATCAATTAAATAGCATCGCTAAAAAATTAAAATATACCGGCACGCAAGGTGATACCCGTATTCACCAGTCTTATATTTCTAATATGATTAAGCAAGCGTTAAAAGGATAGCCTGCATCCGACTTTAAAAAAGGCTCCTTTTTAGGAGCCTTTCTTTTATGTAAAAAAAATCTAATAAATTTGAGCATTTTTCCTTTCACTCGAAACGTGAAAACTAAACCAAAGATCAATACATCTACCTCTCTATTACCAATCGGTAGAACCTTAATAACTATCGAATTAATCCCGAGTTTGCTAAAACCTAATCATCAAATTCAACAAAAACTGAGTTACTATGATTGACTTAGTCCCATTTTCTACTTAACGTTTAAATGGCCGAATCCAAATTAAAAATGCAACTTTCTCAGTTCATTACCGTAATTAGCACATATAAAAGGTTTAATTGTATTAAATGAATAAATACGAGCAATTAGATGAATTGATCGCAAGATGTGCTCTTAAAGATCAACAAGCGTTTCGAACGATATATGATTTAACTGCGCCACTATTGCACAGTGTGGTTTATCCAATACTTAGAAACAAAGATATGTGTTATGACGTTTTACAAGAAGCCTATTTGCAAATCTGGAAAAACTCAAGCCAGTTTTCCCAAAACAAGGGCGCTGCTCTGAGCTGGATCACCAGCATTGCTCGATATAGAGCTTATGACAGGCTTGAAAAAGAGAAGCACTGTGTGCCGTTGACGCCAGAGTTTGCGGACTCTTTAATTAATGATGAAGTTGCTCCACATGTGAAGGCATTATGGGATGAAGAGCAAAGAGCCTTCCAAGACTGCCTGCTTCAGCTTGAAACTAAGTCTCGTCAAATTATTCAGCTTGCATATTTGCAAGGCTACTCTCGGGAAATGTTAGCTAACTTATACCAAACAAAAATTAATACGATGAAGTCTTGGCTCAGTAGGGGCGTAGCCCTTTTAACTCAGTGTATTCAATCTAAGAGGCTGGAACGATGAGTTCTGAGCACAGCGCAGAGCAAAATCAAGAGGCATTTGAATATGTGACTGGATTATTGCGCGGAAATGAAAGAGTTCAGTTTGAAAAACGTCTTAGCAAAGAGCCTGAATTAACCCAATTGGTTACGACTTGGGAACATAGATTGTTTGTATTACAAGATACAGAAGCCAGTATTACCGTACCAAGTTGGCTTTGGACATCGATCAACCAAAAAATCAATCCTGTAACTGAAACCAAAAAACAAGCTTGGTATCAAGTAACTTGGATACCTTGGGCTTTTGCTTCTTTATTCTTTTTAGTGTCGTTTTTTGCCGTGATGTGGCAAAAGATACCATTAGAGTCGAAAGCTCCAATCGATTACGTAGCAGTATTAACTGATAAATCTGGAGAAGCTAAGTTAACCGCAATGACAACCGGTTCTGATCAAACCATGTGGTTATCATGGCAAGATGTACAACTAAGTTCCGAGCACAGTCTCCAAATTTGGGCTATCTCAAAAAGCGACCATCAAGTGCGTTCAATTGCCATTTTAAATGACACAACAACCAATAGTTTCACTCTTTCAGATGCGCACTGGCGCCTTATTAAAGATGCCCAGTCTTTAATTTTAACACTTGAGGATTTGGGCGGCTCACCGATTGATGAACCATCAGAGCATCAAATTGCGCGCGGAGTTTGCGTGAGAGTTTCAGGTTGATGTCTATGGCCATTCGTAACTTTTTATATCTACTTTTAGTAATAACGGCTTCTTTTTCTTTTGCAAAAGAAATTGATTGGCATCAGATTAAAGACTCCTCTCTACAACGTTGCGCCAAAGAAATCATGCTCTCTCATGGTTGGCAAAGTTGGAGTGAAGTCACTTATTTGAAGTGCCATGATATGAATATAAAAAGCCTAGAAGGGATTGAGTTGTTTGATAAAATCGAAAATTTATCGTTGTATAAGAATGATATAGAAGAAATACCCAACGGGCTTTCTGTTTCTCTTGTTTCGTTAAATGTTGCTGAAAACAAACTGACTCAATTGTCTTTATCGGGTTTACATTCGCTTGAAAAAGTTTTTCTTTTTAGAAACCAATTGCAATATCTCGCGCTTATTGATTTGCCAAAACTCAAAGAGGCAAAAATCAATAACAACCAATTAACTCGAATTGAGCTAGATAAATTAGACGGTCTAGAAAAACTTTATTTATTCGATAATCAATTAGAAACCATGTCTCTTACGCCTTTTGTAGGCCTTAAGTACATGGATGTACGGCATAACCCTATGCCAGATGAGCTGTATGATGAAATGGATGGATTATCTGGAGTTACTGTTCTTCATGATGGTAATGCCGATGACTGGTAGTTTTTAACCTAAAATCGTTTCATTGCTCAATTGATTAAGTTTTTTCATTTTTTTTGCAACCTCTCCGCCTTTAGTCCGTATTAAATATACAGGAATGAAAATGGAGAAAAAAATGAGCCTCAATACGTATTTACTATCAATTACTTTCTTACTTCTAACCGCTTGCGGTGGTGGAAGCTCTTCAAATGACGATAATAATAACCAACCACCCACGCCGACCATTGATATTTGTGACGAAGATCCTGATACCTTTTTTGCAAACCGTGTTTTTCCAATTCTACAAACACGTTGCATGACATGTCATGTAGACGGAGGTTCGGCTCCAGCTAATGGCGCTAGATGGATCGTTCATGCATCCGCTGCGAATACTCAAAGTGACATTGATTCATTGATTGGAATCGAAGGCTTCCAGTATTTACTCGATAAACCGAGCGGAGCCGTTTCGCATGGAGGAGGCGTTGCACTTCCCTCTAATTCCGATAATTTCGAAATATACTCTCAATACATTCAGTTTAAGGGCGTGGATGGCTTTTGTGATTAAGATTAAGGAGCGAACCATGAGAGTTTTCGTTTTAATTCTTCTCTCGTTACTGGCCGCTTGCCAATCGCAACCCGTTGCAATTTGGGAGCGGCAACACTTAAGCGAACGCACAATGACACAGCCTATTTCAAAATTGTCGTCAGAGTTAAAAACTCATATTTATTTCAGTAAAGAAGGCAGTTCGGGTGGCAGCTTCGCAAGTGCTGGTGGATGTGGATGTAATTGAGAGTCATTTTTAAGAGAGATTAAATCTTTATGATATCGGCAGATCAAAAAAAACAGTTTGCGAAGTTAACCACTTTTGTAACAACGGTTCTTGCTAGCCAAAGTAGCTTAGCTGAAAATAACTTAGGTCAAACCAGTATAACTTTGCGACATTCAAATTACTCGGAGTCAAATATCAGTGAAGATCAAACACTTCAAGGTGATGGCAGAAGGTATGATATTAAAATAAGTCAGTTAAACGTGTTTGTGCCTGTTAACGGAGAATGGCTAATAAACTTCAATCACCTAACAGAATCCATGTCTGGTGCATCACCATGGTACAACCAATATGATCAAAATGGAGAAGTGATTGTCGCCATGAGTGGCGCTACAATTTTTGAAAAACGTAATGATGATCAAATTCAAATCGAGAAGCTAAATCAAGGATACTCCAACCGATTACTGCTAGGATATTCGAATGAAGATGATTATCAAGCAAACTATATCAAATGGGGCCAAAAATTTGAGTTCGATACAAAAAATAAATCGTTCGAATATTCCATTCATTTTTCTGATGATAAAATTCAACCCACCCAACATCCAAATTACAATCGAGTAATAGAAGAAGAAAAACAGACTGCCGGTTTTTCGATTGCCTTTTCCACACTTATTAACAAAACAACAGTTGGAGATATTGGTCTGTTTTATACCGATAACTCTGGTTTTTTAACCGACCCCTATAAACAATTCGATCTCAACATGCCATTAGATGCTCGTCCAAGCGAGCGACTACAATATGGATTGGAAGCGGGGTTGTCGCACCACTTCCCAGCTTACGGATTATCGAGCCATTTTCGCTATCGGTACTACCAAGATGATTGGCAACTGAGTTCACATACGTTCGATTCTGTATTCGCGTACAGCTTATTAGATAATTGGGATATTAGTTTTTCATTCAGGTTTTATTTACAAGACGAAGCCGAGTTTTATCAAACGGTGGTTACAGATACCAGCTCTGGAGCTTTTAGTTCAGACTATAGACTATCTTCTTATGGAGCTTTAAGTTTGTCGCTTGAGTCCCGATTGATAATCTCAGAAAACTATCAATTGGTTTTAAATATTGAGGATTATAACTCTAAAGCTGATTGGGGTTTATCTTCTAGCCAAGATGCACATCCGGCACTGGTTGACTTTTTTGTTGCTGGGATCGAAATAGAGTATCGTTTTTAGGTGAATACAAGGAATACTGACTGTGTATTATCGACATCGATTTGTAGCAATGACTTGTCCTTGTGAAATAGTTTTGCAACTGAAATATAAGTTTTTAGTACCAGAACTATTGCAGCAGCTTCAACACTATGTCGATAAATACTCTCGTTTTTTACCAGACAGCTTAATTTCTAAGATTAATAACAGTGCAGGGAAGCCAGAAGGCTTTCCAATCGATGCTGAAACCTGTTGCTTACTAAAATTTATTGATTTGGCCTATGAAGCCAGTAATGGCGACTTTGATCCTACGATAAATCCTCTTTTAAAATTATGGAGTTTCAGACAGAAAAAAATTCCATCCAAAACTCAAATATTGAAAACTCTTTTAAATGTTGGTTGGCACGATGTTCGATGGTGTGAAACTCTGAAAAGAATTTGGTTACCAAAAAATAAATCTTTGGATTTTGGTGGTTTTGTTAAAGAATATATTGCCGATCAATTGGTTCTCTTGAGTCGAAAGCATGGTTGTGAATCTGGTTATATAAATTTAGGCGGAGATATTGCTATAATTGACGACTATTCCTCTAATCATTCATGGTGTTTCGGCATAACTGATATTAAATCGACGGGCGATCCAGAGAGCGTTATACGAATTCAATCTGGTGCGCTCTCAACAAGTGGGAGTTACGAAAGACAATTTACCTACAAGGGTAAAGTCTATAGCCATATCATTTCGCCGTCTACCGGAGAGCCCATCGATAATATTTTTCAGAGTGTTTCTATCTATCACGAAAACTGTTTATTAGCAGGCTTTTATTCGACTGTGGCGCTTATAAAGCAACAAAATGCCAAAGTATGGTTAGAAAATGCTGATGTTTGTTACCGAATACAATGAATATTTAAGGTTGATCGCGATTTCATTTATATTTTAAATTACTTGAACTCGGGATAAATAGTAAAATAAAAAGAATAATCAGAAGAGAGCGAATCCTTGAAACTGATCTATGCCAATATTTTGTTTTTATGCTTTTCAATTCCGCATTTGACGGCGACTGATTTTGACTTTGATTTTGCTTTACAGTCTCAGTTTGCTAAATTTTCAGAAAATGGAGAATCAGCTCAGGCATTGTCTTTTAAGAATCGATTTATCAGTCAGTTCAATGTTAATCAAAACGTTAGTATTTATGCCGAGTACGATTATGTATTTAGCGAGTTGAAAGATCAGTATTTTGATGGCGTGACCGATAATGGAAAAATTCTAATCATAGCTCCTAATAGTCATCGATTTAATCAAAGCTTTATTAGCTGGAAACAAAATGAGTTCGAAGCTCAATTTGGACGATTTACTTACAACCTTAATGAGGGCACGCTAGTTAGTGACTTCAGCCACTGGCCAGTTGAACAATCATTTGATGGTTTAAAATGGACAACTAATTTTAGCACTCAATCTCGATTTAGTTACCTTTACGCATTCCAAGTAAATCGCATTTATGGCAGCGAAGCTGGAAGCCAGCTTTCGATTGATGATATGCGTTATAACAGCTTGAATGGAATACGCCCTCAGCGCGAACTCAATAAGCACAATATTGATTTACATTTAATTGACCTACAATATGATGAATTAGATCACTTCAAATTTGCTGGTTATTTCTTACAGCTAAACCACCGAGAGATTAACTCATACAGTTCCAAAACACTGGGAGGCCGTCTGGTCTATAAAATTAAACCACAAAAAGTGACTTATCAGTTTCAGCTAGAAACTGCGGTCCAGAATCCTAGCCAGTTAAGCACCAATCAACTGGTCTATTACTATGACTTAGAAGCGAGCGCTCGCTATCAATCAATTGAACCGATCATTAATTATCGAGTATATACGGCTAAAGATAACTTTTGGTTTACTACCCCTTTTTCTTATGATGAAACTTATTTTGGCCCTTATTGGCTCTATCATGGCGGAACAAAAGGATTGCGAAGCCGAAATACAGGACTTATATGGCGAAAAAAAGGTTTGAAGGCATCCATGTTTTATTATCTATTTAATCATGATTTAGACAATAGCTTTATTGGCAATCAATGGCTTGTTAATGTTGCTTATCGACCCAATCGAGTTCATGAGTTTGATCTAAAAATTGCGCTCTTCAATCAAAAGCCTCAGTACCCTTACTCTTCGACAGACCGAAATAAATTATGGTTTACCTATTCATATAACATGTAATGTTATCGCTAGAGTTTTAATCGCATAAACCTACTGTTCGGATCATTCCAATAATCAGCAAATGGTTCGCAATAACCAAAGCCAAATTTTTCATACAAATTTCTGGCCGATATAAATTCTGGTTGAGAACCTGTTTCTAACTTGAGCTCTTGCAAGTTTAACTCTTTAGCGTAATCAATAAGGAAAGTAAGTAACTTGGCCGAATAGCCTTTTCTTTGATGCGCTATCGCGGTTCGCATCGACTTTATTTCGCCTAATTGATCGTTATGAGCCTTTATTGCACCAATTGAGATCAAGTCATCACCTTCCCATGCACTAAAAAAGTGAATATCATTTTGTTTAAGCTTATCTAAATTCAATGCATGCACGCTTTCTGGCGGCGAGTTTCTATGCATTTCATCTAAGTGTTCTTGCAATAAAGCGATAACGCTTGAATGGTCTAACTGACCTTTTTCTATTCGCAGCATTTCTAATTCATAATCAGGCAAAAGTTACAGCTATTAGGCAAGGCGCGTGCCATTATTAATAGTACTTTGATTAATAGTAGGATCCGGAATTGCTAAGACCACGTGTCCGTCTTGATTATGAAACCCCGTTACCAAACACTCTGACATAAAAGGACCAATCTGCTTTTTTGGAAAGTTTACTACCGCCATAATTTGCTTACCGATCAAGTCATCTTTTGAATATAAATCGGTAATTTGCGCCGAAGATTTTCGAACACCAACCTCATCACCAAAGTCGATAATAAGCTTGTAAGCCGGGTTTCTTGCCTCGGGGAAATCGGATACTTCAATAATAGTTCCAATGCATAATTGAACTTTGATAAAATCGTTCCACGATATTTCATTCATAAACTAAACTCGCTCGAAATTTTTCTTCTGGATAATTAAAACTTACTCAGAAGATATCAGAAAACTTTTAGCACCTCACCATCAATATACTGAATAACTCTTACTTGATTAAAACTAGAATATTCCAAAATCCAAAGTACATTGTTGTTATCAACCAGAATACCGGTAGGCGTCCATGGCCATCCACCTTCATATTCAATAGTGATCTTTCCGTTTACATCCACACTAATAATTTTTCTGTTTTCGGCATAAGTAACAAAGAGCTTTCCGTTCTTTGTAATTGTCATGCCCATAATATCATGCTTATTTTTATTGAAACTCCATGGTTTGTTTGAGTCCGATAGGTTTTCCACAATAAAAACGGGACTATTTCCTGGTAATATTTTCTTTATTGAAAATCCATCACTAAAGAAAATTTCATCCTTTTCTGAAATGCTTAACCATTGTACAAAGTGTTCAATTTGGGCGACCACTTCTCGCTTAGCCGGAGCATCCTCTTTAAAGCGTTCAATTGTCTTATTTTCATTATTGACTATGTACATAAAGCCTTGTGAATCTCTAACAAAACTAAAATCTTTATTAAATCCAGTTTTTGCCGATCTGATTTTGTTAAACTCCCCCGACTTTAATCTCCAAACATAATGCATCCATTGATCTGAGCGTTCCTCATACCAAAGATGCTCTCCGAATAAAGCACCATCTGCACCGACCCATAGTTCATGAGTATGCACATCTTTGATCGCAATAGTCTTCCCACCTTTAGAGTCAATTTTCCAGACATGAACCAAATCCGTATAAAAAACATTACCAAGAGGATCTCTAACTATTCCAACACCGCCATGTGCTATTAAAGAAGGTGCAAATAGGACTAAACCAACAAGAAAATAGAAGCTCTTATTCACAATAATCGGACCCAGTTACTAAGGTAGACAAATTATACCGATAAAAAAGGCCGCATTCGCGGCCTTAATACTTATTGAAATGAGATGTTTTTATGAAGCTCATCCAAATCTTTAATCAACGTTTGCATGGGTAAATCAGCAAACTTATCGTTCTGGAATTTTTGACCTCTTAATTGAATAGAAAGTCTTGCTGCATCTGCATTAAGCATTGTCTCATTATAAAAAGCTTGAATGTCAGCTTTAGAGACTTTTTCTACTTCAGCAATCAAAATTTCACGCGTGTTAAAGTCCCACTTTTGATTGTACCAATCATTTAGCATTGGAGAGACTTCTTCACTTAAGTTCTTTGGAGCTTCTTTTAACTCTACCAATGTACTGGTTTTTAACTGCTCAAACTCTTCATCGGTTAATTGAGCCAACTTTTGAGCGTACTCAATTTTATAGTCATCAAAACGTTTTTGCATATCCACAACATTTTTGACCGGTGTTTGAATTAAAAACGCTAGGCCTGTGTAGTCATCAATGCTGCGGGTGGTCGCCCCAACCGCATATCCGAGCTGCTCTTCTGTACGGAGTTTTTCAAATGTAGCGGTACGAATATGCCCCATTAATACTCTGGCTCGAGCTTGTTGTTTAACACTGGGATCAGGATGAATATGAGCATCTAAAATAGCCACATCAGCCACCGGCAAGTCTTTTTGTAACACTAAACTTTGCTTTAAGCTTGGCTTCCACTGTTTACTGCGAGTGTACTCTGAGACGGTTCTATTTTTTGGCAATACACTACGAATTTGCTTCACAAAGCTGTTCACGTCTTGGTCGTCGTAATTACCAAATGCAAACATTCGAACTACGTTATTACTTAAGGTTTGCTGCATAAATTGGTTGAATCCATCTAAGCTTACTTTTTTTGCCTCTGCTATCAACACTTCATCTTCAACGCCCACCTCAGAAACCACTGAGCTCATAAACCCTCCGAGTTGACGCACCGGGAATTGTTGGCTTTTGTTGGCAATATCTCGCATATAACGATCAACTGCTGCATTAAAAGATTGCTTATCAACAGTCACTTTTAGACCTTGTAAACCTTTCTTTAAAAGCTCCGATTGCTTATCGGTAAAACCTCCGAGAGATAACTCTAGTCCCGAATAATTCGCTAAGCTTAAGTTCATTCCGGCCGTTTGCGCTTCAGTTAATAAGGCACTTTGTTGCAAATTGAATAAATCGGTCCAAATGGCTAGGTAAATTTGTGCATCAACACTTTGCTTAATTTGCGGCGTATTAATATAAGCCTTTAATAACCCTTTGGGTTGCTCTTTAAATGCTGAAGAAGCCATTTTCCAAACTTTAATACCTTGCTCGTCGTAAACCACCTGCGGCTTACCGCTTGAGTTATCTTGCTGCTTAATATCAAACGACTTGGGTAATAAAGTGTTTACTTGAGGTAAATTCAATGCCATTTGCTTTGGTTGAGACCATGATGCAACTTCTTCTTCAGAAATAGAATCAATTTGGTATTTGCCATCATAAAAATGCATGCTTTGATTATGTGGTTCTTGCTTGCTGATGTACCAAATTCTGAGTCGTTCCGGTGTAAGTTGGTCTAAAACTTTATTAATGCTGGAGGCATCAAATTTTTGATACAGATAAGGCGCGGCAATAACTTCATTCGCGTCATAGCTTTGTAATTCATCGGCCAAGTTCGATACATAACCAAAAGAATTTCCTTTTTCTAAAAAGCGAAATTGATTAGCTAGCGATGTTTTGATTTCATCAAAATATTTCTCATCGACACCTTGCTGTTTAATTAAATCAATATAATTCATAACTACTGCAACAATTTTTTCTCGTTGCTGCATACCAGCGTCAGTTAAGTCAATTTGTACGGATAATTGACCGTAGTTACCATACATATCAGGAGAAACGCCTGCACTTAGGCTAGAAATCAAACCCGCTTTTTTTAATTCATAGGCCGCAGTACCCGGCATTTCACTACCTAACAAATAGGAAATAAATCGATTGGGTTTAGTTCGATAGTCGTCAACATTGTTTTCAATAGTAAAATCAATAATTAATTGTTTAACGTCTTGGTTAGGAACATAGTGAATACGTTTTCTCCCTAACTCGGCAAAATCAATTGTTGCGGTCACATTAGGTTTTTCAATGTTTTTATTGGCAATGGCACTGAAATGTTTTTCGGCTAATTGCTTCATTTGCTCAATTGGTAGTTGGCTTACCAATGCAACCTTCATTATGTTTCCTGAATAAAATTGGTTATAGAAAGCAACCGTTTCAGGGTGAAGTTTTGATTCTTCTTTGTCACTTAACGTTTCTAAATTACCAATCAAGAAACGATTCGCTGGATGCGAGCCCATCATGGAGCGATTGAGTTTAAACATGCCAAAAAAGTCCATTTCACGGCGCATCGACCATTCGGCATTAACGGCATTTTTTTCTTTATCGGTATACTCAGGATAAAGCTTGGGAGTTTTGAAAAAGTCAGAGAATCGATCGAGTGCTTGGTCGAAAGCTTCATTATTTATTTCAAACATATAGTTGGTAATATCAAGCCAAGTATAAGCATTTGATGAACCGCCATTTTGGCTCATAAATTCACTATAACCAGATGGCTCAGGGTATTTTTCAGTACCCATAAACAGCATATGCTCTAAATAGTGCGCCATCCCCTGTTGAGTCATTGGATCATGCAACAAACCGACACCGACCGATAAAGCCGCCGCCGATTTATCCACGGATGGATCGGACACTAACATCACCGTAATACCATTATCGAGCTGCATAGTGGCGTACTCACGGGCATCAGCCGGACTGATAATAACGCCACCGCTTTGATGCGTAGTTTCAACAGGAGTGGTGGTACAGCCAACCAGCGACAAAGTCACTGCCAAAGCTGCTGTAATGATTGAGGGTTTAAACATGATCCATACCTTCTAATTAAATTGAGCCTGGATAGGCAAAATAAGGCATGAATTATAAATACAAAGCGAAACGCTTGCTGTTGATAAATGTTTCCAAATATTGAAAACATCGCAAATTGTGAATATTCACATCGAATTAGCTATTCATTGGATAACACACCACCCGGTTACGTCCTTGTTTTTTGGCCTGATAAAGTGCGTTATCGGCATGACTTACCAACTGGCTCCAAATTATATTTTCACCTTGAGCACTGGTAATCCCAAAACTAGCAGTAATGGATAGCGACAGACCATTACCTAACAAAGTCTGACTTTCTTCCACCTTTACGCGCAATTTCTCAGCGAGAAATGTAGCGCTGTTTAAATCGCAGTTAGGTAGTAGGAACAAAAACTCTTCGCCTCCGTAACGCGCTAGTATATCTTCGCCTCGAATATTACTTTTAAGTATATCTGCAAACCTTTGCAATAATGCGTCGCCTGCTGGATGGCCATAGCGGTCATTAACCGATTTAAAGTGATCGATATCGGTAATAATGACACTGAGTGTTTGATTATAACGTTTAGCATTAGCCAATATTTTAGTGGCAAATTCCTCCATAGCACGTCGATTATAAACCTTGGTTAAAGGATCGATGGTGGCTTGCTCAATGAGTTTCATTTCCAGCCGCTGATTTGCACTCCAAGAGACAGAAAATGAAGTAACAAGTAGAATGAGCAAAAATAATTGAGCAGTAAATCCATGAAAAAGACCTGAGGATAGAGAACTTTCGCTCAATGACATCTGGCTTGTCCAGAAAATTCGTAATGCAAATAGGAGAAAAGATAACAAAAATACAGCAAACATTGGAGTAACAAAACGCTCTTTTTGTTTTGCTGTTTTACTTTTTCTAACCACGGCAAACAAATAAAGTGCAATACACATTGATTGAAGCATGAGTGCTGTTGATATTGAAATGATTCGATAACTTGCTTGGTTATGGATAAAAGTAAAAAAGTACATTGTAACCAAGGTAAAAACTAACAACCCAATATTCAAAAGCACAAAAAGCTTTAAGTTCAAACTAAAGTGCTTTAACAATCCTAAACCAATAAAAAAAAGCCCCGCA
>JBFHSP010000070.1:0-13731 GCA_041591085.1 Kangiellaceae bacterium
CCACCGAATGCCAGTTTACTGCTTTTGGGCTTAGCTTGGTTATTAAAAGAAAAACTCAAAGTTGCCGCGATTCCGTTAGCACTGATTGCTATTGGATGGCTTATCTGGTGGGGCAATCCAACACTGTTCAAATCAGTGGAGCGACAAGAAAACTCATTTCCGGTATACACCCATGAACAAATCAAAGACTTTAAACAAAACAAAACCGAAAACAGCAAAATCATTGTTTATAGCGCCGGACGCAAAAGGGCCGCCCCCGAATACGACTACACCGATACGGTTAATGCTGAAACTTTAGAACTTCTAAGATACGCTGCTTATCTGCATAAAAAAACCGACATCCCAATTATGGTAGTGGGCGGAGAATCAGAAAACAGCTCCATTTCAGAAGCTGTGCTGATGAACCAAGTACTCACCGATGACTTTGGGGTTGAAGTTAAGTGGGTGGAGGAAAACCTAGAGCTAAACGAATCATCTGTAAAAAGAGCCATTCAATTTTCTTCAAACTAAGTAAGAGTAAGCTTTATATTTAAAGCTTTAAGAATGATCTGTTAGCATGCCAGTATTCTATTATCTATAGTTTTAAATAAGCTATTTCATTCGTCTCGAGATATGGAAGATAATTATCTATTCGCTTAACCGACGACTTATAAATACCTTGTCTTACTTGAGAAACACTCGCTGTTCTGACAAAGTTTTTTCGTTTAGTGAAGTCAAGACAAGTGTCTTCCCAATCTACTCCAACAAACTCTATCATGTTTTTGGCTATTTGTTCTGGTTTTTCAACTAGCTCTTCATACTGAACATCTAATATATCACTACCAAATTGCAGCTTCCAAAAATCCATAACCTGAGAAAGTACAGAGTCGTATTCAGATATAGACTTAAAATTGCAGGCAAACTGTGAAGAGTCACTTAATTGTTGAAAGTATATAGATAACGCGTTATCGGGGAAGCTCCTTCTCGTTAAGATAAACTTGGCATTAGGAAATATAGCTTTTATAAAACCAACGAACCAAAAGTTTTCTGGCCTCTTATCTGTAAAATATTCTTGTGCAAATTCCTCTGAATTAATTGAGTCCAAATATCCTTTACAAAGAACACTTAGCTCTTTCTTAGTCATTGGCTTCAAAAACTGAGCTTGCTCCCTTAAGAAAAAATCAACTTCTCCACGAGAGTTAAAGTGAGAGTGAGAAGACAAAATCTGCTCAACTAAAGTGGAGCCAGAGCGAAAGTGTCCAATAATAAATACAGGAGTTTTCATTGAAATCTCATGATTAGTCTTAAGTTTCTCAACCAAAACTTTATAGTTGTTAAGCTTTTCCAAATCTAACGCCTGAGAATATACTCCGATTCGGTCAGCATTTAGCTGATTTGCTGTTCTGTAGCACTCCATAGCCTCTTGATAATGTCCTAGATCATCCAGAGTCTTACCTAATGCATAATTCAGACATTCATTTTCGTATGCAGAATGGTTTGTTTGTTTTATCTCAGACTTTAATCTAGATAAAATATTTGAGTTTTCACAAGATACTTTTTTTAAATACGCTAATCGAACTAACGATTCAACATGCCTATTGCCTAATTGAAATGACTTTTCAAATAGCTCAGCAGCTTGCTCCAAATTACCTGATGCAGACTTTAGAGACGCCAAATTAAATGTAGCTTCAAAATGTTTAGGATCTCTAAAAATTAAACGCTCTAAGACTTCAACCGCTTCTTGCTCTTTTCTCAATTCAGTCAATACATTAGCTTTTAAAAGCAAAGTCGAACTACTAGTATAATCCTTTAAAAACTGATTAATTATCTTCTCGGCATATCTAAAGTTAGATGTTTTAAAGTACAGACTTGCCAATACTTCAGCAACCTGCAATTTTTCCTTACAGTT
This sequence comes from Kangiellaceae bacterium, assembly GCA_041591085.1. GTDB lineage: Bacteria > Pseudomonadota > Gammaproteobacteria > Enterobacterales > Kangiellaceae > Pleionea. The sequence goes on from JBFHSP010000070.1 coordinate 1,889, forward strand.
TTTTAACGCTAAATTTAATATTTCGATAGCACGATTTATCTGACCTGTTTGTTCGAGAAGTTGTGCAGCCCCTATCGCAAACAAAACATTACTTGGATCTGATTTTACCATTCTAACAGCACATTCCACGCTTAAAAGTTCTTCACCTATCTGACGATACAGAGAATAGGCCGCTTTAAGAACATTAATATCATTGACTTTAAGAATAAGGTTATCAAACTGTAATTTAGCTAAATTTAGTCTTCCCTGCCTAATATACATACAGGCCATTTCAAATTGTTGGCGCTGCTTACTCGATAAATCTGGCATTGTTAATTATTCACCTTGAATTTATGGCTTGGTTCTGGTTTTATGGGCAAGTTTAACCAATAACAACCTAACTTAACACCGATAAAGGGCTCTAAAATGAAGTTCAAATGGATATCTCTTGCTATTGTAGGTTTTGCCCTGCTGATAGCTCCTTTAACTAGCATGGCAGAACTGATTGCGGTAGAAGACTTTGCCAAGCACGCCGCGTTTAGAAACATAAAAATATCACCAGATGGTGAACACTTAGCTTTTTCTTATAGAGATGAAACTCAAGTTAACTTAGCCGTAATGAACATTAAATCTAAAAAGATAACAGGTAAATTTGAGTTTGGTGAATGGTATCAAGTGTCTAATTTTCACTGGGCTAACAATAAACGAGTGATTATGGAAGTCCAAAAATTTGTTGGATACTTAGACAAGAAAGGAAGTGCAACTGATATTTATGCTGCCAATATTGATGGTAAACATCGAAAACGTCTATTTACTTCAGGTAATGCTGGTTATCAAATAGTTTCGATGCTTGAAGCAGAAGACGATTATATTTTATTGATTAAAGGGCATGGAAACGATTACGACCGCGAAGATGAAACGATGGACGTTAATGCCATTAAATTAAATATTAACACTGCTCGCACGAACAAGTTAGGAGGACATCCAAAACAACAAGTTAGCAATATCCTATTTGATAAACATGACCAAATGCGGATTGCGACACGATATGTCACTGACAAAGAAAGATTCGGTTGGGGTACTTATGAAATTTACCTTAAAAATGAACATGGAGGCTGGATTGAATCAAATCTTTCGCAATACACCGATAAGAGGATTTCTTTTAGAGGGTTGTCAGCTGATGGCAATAACGCCTTGGTAGTGAGCGATATGGGTGGAGAAAAGACATCTGCGCTTTATAGGGTCAACCTTCAGAGTGGCAAATATGAGAAAGTTTTCGAAGATAACATTGTAGATTTGGGAGGAGTTGTTCGTGCCTACGACAAAGCTATAATCGGAGTGAATTATTCTCCAAACTACAATGTAACTAAATTTTTTGATACTGAACATCCTGAGGCAAAAGCCTTAGCAGCATTATATACGGCGTTTCCCGGCAGCGATGTAACTTTCACTAGCTATACACGAAATGGTGAAAAAGCGACAGTATTCGTTCGCAGCGACACCAATCCAGGTGACTTTTATTTATTTGATTTTGCAGATAATTCATTGAAATATTTGATGAGCACTATGCCCTGGATTAAGCCAGAACAAATGGCTAAAGTACAGCCAATTGAGTACACCACAAGAGATGGAGTTAAAATTCAAGGTTACTTAACTCTCCCGCAAGGTAAATCAGAAAACCTACCTCTAATCATTCATCCTCACGGAGGCCCACATGGACCACGTGACTTTTGGGGGTTTGATCCTGATGTTCAATTTATGGCCAATAGAGGTTATGCAGTATTACAGATGAATTTTAGAGGCTCTGGTGGCTACGGAAAAGAATTTGAAAGCTCAGGATACCGAAAATGGGGGCGAGAAATGCAGGACGATGTCACTGACGCAACCTTGTGGGCAATTAAAAGTGGAGTGGCCGATCCTGAACGGATTTGTATTTATGGGGGTAGTTACGGCGGATACGCGACATTAATGGGCGTGGTTAAAGAGCCTGACTTATATAAATGCGGGCTCGGTTATGTAGGCGTATACGACTTAGAAACCATGTACGAGGCTGGAGATATAATACAACGTGAAAGCGGAATTAGGTACCTAAAGCACGTTTTGGGTGAAGACAAAGAGGAGCTTCGAGCTAATTCACCTGCACGAAATGTTTCAAAAATCAAAGCCGATTTATTTATTGCTCATGGTGAAGAAGATGTGCGTGTTCCAATGGAACAATACGACGTATTAATCGAAGCTTTAGATAAAGCCAAGATCCCTTATCAATCGATGGTTAAAGATGAAGGGCACGGTTACCAAAAATTTAAAAACCGAGTAGAGTTTTACCAAGCTATGGAAAAATTCTTTGCCAAGAACCTAAAATAAACCTTGTAAAAGCTCAGCATGCGCTGAGCTTTTTTAAAGTTTAAGATTACATTATGCCAACAAGCTACCAACGCTCAGCCAGTCAAGTTGCAAATTATATAAACACGCCTAATCGTTTTGACTTGGCGCCTGATTTTGAATTAAGAGATCAAGATGGTCGACAAATTAGCAATACAGATGATTTTTTGTCTGGCAAATTCCAAGTGTTACTATTTGCCAATCATCTAAAGCCAGAAGCACTCTTGGATTTAACTCAAGGTCTAAAAAGCAATATTCATAGGTATGATTCAAAGAGAATCAATTTTTTAATAATTTCCTCCAACAGCTGTGCAAGTGAAAATAAAATCTGGAAAAGCGAGTTTCAAGTACCCTTTTTAATTGCTGGAGACCCAGGAGGGACCGTCTTCGCGAAATATGGCATACATATGTTAGATGCTCCTGCATTAAAAGTAGTGCTAATATCTCCCCTGAAGCAAATAATGAGCATTTTTGAGCCAAACCAAAATATTGAAGAGGTGATGATGTCGATTGATAACAGTTTAAATTATGCGCCTCCAAAAGAGGATACAAAGTGGTTTTCTTCACATGCACCAATTTTAATGATTCCTAATGTTTTGTCTTGCGAAGAATGTCGTCAACTTATTGAATACTTTGAAAAAAACCAAAATTACAAAGTTGCAAAATTACATCAAAGTGAAATGGGTCAAGACTTTCAAATGCCCATTTATGAACATGATAGACAAGATAGGATTGATCAAATAATTAATGATAAGAACGTTAAAGAATTTTTAGATAAACGAATCCATGAACGCGTGAATCCTTTAATTATGAAAGCCTTTTCATTTTCAGTTACGCGCAGGGAAGATTTACACATAGCCCGCTACACTGGAAAAAGATTAGGCATTGAAATGGGACATCGAGATAACACCGGATTTAGAACAGCTTATCGTCGATTTGCTTTTTCAATGAATTTAAATTCAGATTATCAGGGTGGAGAAATAGTCTTTAATGAATTTTCGCCTAATGGTTATAAAGGCGACCCTGGAACCGTTTTAATTTTTTCATCTTCTTTATTACATGAAGTGACTGAAACAACTGAAGGGACTCGCTATACATTAATTACGCATTTATTCAACGAACAAACCATGACAAGCGCCCCTTGAACTTCAATTTATATATCAATTGTACTTTCTCATAAGTTTCATAATAACGAACAATCATTACGCACTTTCTTGCTTTTAACGGGCTCGGTTGTCGATAAAATCCAGTTTTCTTGTAAAGTTCTCAATTCAGTAGTGCAAATAGCTCTACGTTGGTTCATATACAGGATGTATTCGAGAAAGTGCTACAAATCCTATCGTGGCATCTAGTATTCCTTAAAAAAACCTCGTAGCGTCATCATTGATACTAGAAATATAGCTTCTAAAAATATTTATTAGAGCCTTAATTTCAAAGAGGCTAACTAGCTATCAACAAGGATCTTACAAACCACTTTGCGAACCTCTTTCAGATGTAGAAAAGATAGATTTTTAGTTATTCTGCATGGGAATAGTGGTCCGAATATAGTCTTTTGTGTCGATATGTAATAGACAACGGCAACAGCTTCTTTCCATTCGACTAATCATAGCTAAAAAGAGAGTAAAAAAAAGGCGACCTTTCAGTCGCCTTTTTTAATTCTAATCTATTAAATTAGAACTTTTGCTCATAACGAAGCGTCCAAGTACGACCTTCTGCACTGTATAGAGTAGTGTTGAAGTCACGCCATGCTTCAGCGGTAGAATTGAATGGTAATCCTTCATCAAGAAGATTTCGAATACCTAAAACAACCTCACCGTCCCAAGGAGTGTACATACCAAACTGAACGTTATGATACATAATCGCATCTAGGTCAAGAATATTAGGATTACTACTTGTTGTTTCTTGAGCACTGATATAATTAGTTCTCCATGCTGCATAGTAATCATCTTTTGCCCAGCTAACTTGAAGATTTGCTCTTATTTCAGGAGCGCCTCTTAAGCCTGCATTACGGTACAAAATACCATCAGTAGTTTCATCGAAAGCACTTACATTGGTTAAGTCCGCTTTAATGTTGAATTTACCAATGCTGGTATCCATGTTGTAAGAAACAGCATAGTCCCAACCAAAAGTCTTCACAGAGTCTTGGTTAATCGTACCGCCATTAACATATTCAACCTGACCATTTGAGCCACGAACAACCGCAGAAGTTTCACCACCTGCCAACCAGTTTAACTCTAAGATTCGGTCGAGAGAAACGCCACCAATTTTATCTACATATTCAAGATGATAGTATTGAGCCTCAACAACTAAGTCGTCAGTAACATTCCATACCGCACCAAAAGAGATGTTATCGCCACTTTCTGGATTCAAACTTGGATTACCACCACTCCAATAAAGCATTTGAGGTAAGTTACCAACATCACAGTAGCTTGGATCATTGGCCGGATTACCTAGACCTGGGGGATTACCCGAATCAGCAGGAGGATTAACTGGTTCACAGTAATAGTAGTCATAACCATCTGGGAAGCCAAAACTTCTGCTAGCAAACAGTTCATTCATAGAAGGAGCTCGGAAAGACTCGCCTACAACCGCTCGAATCAATAAAGTATCCATAGGACGATAAGCAAGCGAGAACATAGTTGTGGTATCTGAGAAAGTTTTAGTTGCCCAACTATCACCTACATCACCTTCCATATCATAACCATCATAGCGAGCAGCCACAGTTGCTTCTAGACCGAAGTCAAACGCAAAAGCAAACTCTGCATACGCTGCAGTACGTTCACGGTTTGCGAAAACATCATCACCACCTGAACCACCTGAAATATAGCCTTGACCAGATTCAGGATCAGAGCGATAGGTGAAGTCTAAGTTTTCAAACTCACCACCTACAACAAAATTAGCAGTCATCAAATCATTCGACATGATTTCACCACCAAAAGTACCGTCCACTATATCTTTACGCTGAGCAACATCTAATGTGCCGGTGTGAGCAACTGAACGATAGAATTCAATCGCATGGGCAGACCAAGCCGCAGGAGTCATGCCTCCAACGTTGAAAACATCAAACTCACCATTATCAACACCCGCTTGGAACATACGGTCGTTAATCAAATTTGTATTTTGTAAATTCTCACTTGAAACTGTTCTCTGGTAATTGACGCTCCAATCAAACCCGGAACCAGCGTCTAAGAACCCTTCAAATCCAAAAACAGCATCATATGCGGTTTTATTTAAATAAGAATCTCGATTACCTAATAGCGCTGAACGATGATAAAAGTTTACCGTAGGACGACTATTGTCTCCAGTAAAGCGAATATCACTTGCAATTGAAGGAGGTAACAATGGATTGTCATAAGACATTGTTGGAGTAGCAGTAGAAATCGGCGTAGGGGCATAACGAGAGTGCGACTTAGCATTAACGAAACTTATACGAGCGTTAAAGCTAAGATTGCTATTAACCTCATAATTGAACTTCGTCATGATTGAGTCTTGGTCTTGCTGTGGATAAAGCCAAGTAGCATTAGAATAAGCATAACCACAACGATAACCGTTATTTATTGTATTAGGCACGGCACCACATAGTGATGCATCAAAAAATGCAGGCCAGTTTTCGATATTTTGATCATTGGCATATTCTTCGGCCGTCGCGTAATCACCATGAACAGCTGGATCATAGTCATTTGTGAACTCATCTAGATAATAATCGTAATAGCCTTGGCTGTAATAGAATGCATTAGCTACTGGAGAGTACCATGATACACCGTTGTCGAATCCGGTCACGTCGTTATCAACCATTTCATCAACAGTTTGATGCTCTGCGGTAACAATCATGCTGCCTTTTTCGCCGGTAACACCTGCAGCAAATTCATACTTAACTTTAGAGCCATCATCTACGCCGCGCTGTTCATAAAGCACGCTAAACTCCGCGCCGTCCATTTCTTTACGGGTGATGATGTTTACAACCCCAGCTACCGCATCAGAACCGTAAATGGCTGACGCGCCTGAACGAAGAATTTCAATTCGCTCAACAATCGCTAATGGAATATTGTTCAAATCTTGAGTTTGACCACCGTCATAACCAGCACCTGGCATACGACGTCCATCAATCAATACCAAAGTAGCGCCAACGCCACGAAGATCGATTTCAGCAGAGCCGCTGTATCCAGCACCATAGCCTGATTGAGCCTTCCAAGAACCGAAGGTGTTAGCAGAAGTGTTACGAAGTGCATCAGCAACAGAAGTGTCGCCTGACATATCTAACTCTTCGCGAGTAATAACAGTAATAGGTTGTGCAGTTTCAACATCAACACGCTTAATACGAGAACCAGTAATGGTCACTTTTGTTTCTTTTGCTGCGGCTTCGTCTTCAGCGGCGAAAGCGGCAGGCATAGCTACAGCAGCTGCGGTACCCGCGATGAGCGCGTAACGAACTGCTTTAGCAATAGGATTGCTATTTAGAGTACTCAATTTATTTCTCCCTGGTTGTTACATAGGTTTTTTTATTGATAATCGCATTTGATGTTCTTGTTATACTCAAAAATCATGCAAAAACGAAAGAATAAGGACATACACCTTAATTTATCACCGTCGATACTAACCATTTTGAGTTTCAATGGTCAAATGGTTTTTTACATAAAAAGTGTTTTTGTTGCCAAAAAGGAAAAGTCAACAATTTTATTAAAAATCACTTGTTTTATAGTGTTTTTCTAATATTAAAGAATATTTCCAAACAAAATAAAATCATAACAATTAACCCTAAAGCAAAACCCAAAGCCGAAAATAATGTGGATTGGTTTTCCAACTCCATTCGTTTATGAGATGAAACCTGAACAAAAGAGTCAAATTCCCATAAAACTTTTCCTGCATGGTTAATTACCGCGCTGACACCGGTATTGGTCGAACGAATTACCGGTATCCCAAACTCTAGAGCACGAGATTTGGCTATTTGAAAGTGCTGTAAAGGGCCCCACGACCGGCCAAACCAGGCGTCATTGCTAACAGTGACTATTGCTTCAAAATTGTCTTTCTTAACATTTTTTCTTAGTTTTTCGATGTGTTGCGAATAGGCAATTTCATAACAAATAGCAGGATAGAGTTTAAGCTCTCCAGAAATTAAAGGTGATTGCCCATCAACCCCAGGCGTAAAAGATGACATAGGTAAATTAAAAAAGCCTATCAATCCTCGGAGTACTGATTCGAAAGGTACAAACTCACCAAAAGGTACCAAATACTGTTTATCGTAAATTTGACGAGTTCCATTAAGTGCGACGACTGATGTAAACAACTGATCCGATGACTGCTCTTTTCTAGGAATTCCAAAAATCAAAGTTGAACCAGACTCCATTGCTCTTTTTTGTAATTTCTCAACCAAAGGTTCAGCATATTGAAGCAACGTAGGAATAGCGGCTTCAGGCCAGACGATAAGGTCTGCCCCCCACAGCGGCTCAGTTAAATCTTCATATAACTTTATGAACTCAAAAAATCGCTCTCGCTTCCACTTTTCATTTTGATCAATATTCGGTTGGACTAAAGCAATAGAGACTTCTTGCTGCTTTGGCTCTCCTAAATAACCAATATTGGGCTTTATAACAGGAATAAGTGTGATAGCAAGTAGAGTAGCAGGCCAAATAAAGCGCTTCTTATGACTGACGCGAGTATTCACTAACAACAAAAAAAATAAGGAAACAATAGAAACAAGTACGTTACCAGCTCCAAGCACTCCAAATATTGGAACAAACCCTCTTAACGGAGAGTCTACTAATGCATAGCCTAGGTAGAGCCATGGAAAACCCGTTAAGAAAATACCTTGGAGATAATCACTTAGAGCCCAAAGAAGCGGAAACCCTAGAAATAACCATTGAGCGCCGAACTTCTTAGCGACTTTATGCAGAGATAAGCCGAGTAATCCTTTAAACAGCGCTAAGAAAGCAATAAAGATAAAAGTCAGTAGCAAGGCCAAAGGTATTGGAGCATGACCGAATTGCTGAATACTTACGTATACCCAGCTGACGCCAACGCCAAAATATCCAAGACCATAAGCATAACTCAGTTTAAACCAACGAACCGAAGGGGTGTAATGAAGATGCATCAGTAAGCCTGCTATCGATAAAAAGCTTACTGGCCACCAAGATAAAGGCGCTAATCCTAACGGATAAACTGCGCCAAGTAACAATGCCAGAATGAAATCTTTTTGTGGCACACAATGCTTAAGTCTAACCACAATTGTGTTGGCGATGAGCGGCTTACTCATCGACAGGCTCGATAACCTCTTCTTTTTTCATTCTTAGCAGCTTAATTCTACGAGTATCGGCAGATAACACAGTAAACTGAAAATGATCGATTTTGACTTGTTCCCCTTTTGCCGGAACGTGTCCAAAGGCTTGAGTAACAAGACCACCAATAGTATCGAAATCATTATCTGACAAGGTTGAGCCAAAGTATTGGTTAAACTCAGCAATTTCTGTTTGTGCTTTAATTACAAATTCATTGTCTGGATGTGGCTTGATAAAATCTTCTTCATCGGCAAAATCATGCTCATCCTCAATTTCGCCAACAATTTGCTCAAGTACATCCTCGATAGTAACAAGACCTGAAACTGCGCCATATTCATCGACCACTATAGCCATATGATTGCGGTTGACCCGAAAGTCTTTAAGTAAAACATCAAGTCGTTTGCTTTCTGGAATAATCACCGCAGGTCGCAATAGCTCTTTGATGATAAATTTTGTCGAGCCACCATTGATTTTATCTAACATCACTTGGAGTAAGTCTTTAGCGAGCAAAGTACCTTCGATATCATCTCGATTATCGCCGATAACAGGAAAACGAGAATGAGCAGAGTCAATAACCGTTTTAACTATTTGCTCAAGTGGCATATCGTGCTCAATAACCACCATTTGCGGACGAGGGATCATAATATCGCGAACTTGCATTTCTGCGACTTGAAGTACACCTTCAAGCATTGAAAATACATCGGTATTAATTAAGGAGTTTTGCTGTGCTGATTTTAAAGTATCAACAATATCGGTGCGGTCTTTGGGATCTACTTGAAACAGGCGCGATAATCGCTCAAACCAAGACCGCGATGACGGGTGTTCGTCCATATAGGGAATGATTCTCTTAGTAATGAAAACCGCGAAATTCTAGCAGAGAACTGCTTAAAACACCATCAATGCAAATCGGCTATTTATTGGTAAGGATTTGCTATCGAAAACCGAGCTAACACTCGAGCTTCGAGTGATTCCATTTCTTCGGCTTCCAGCTCATCAATATGATCAAAGCCTAATAAGTGTAACACTCCATGTATGGTTAAGTGTGCCCAATGATTGATGCCACACTTACCTTGCTCCTTTGCCTCCTGCTCAACAACAGGAGCGCAAATGACTAAATCGCCAAGCAATGGAGATTCAACAAAATCAGGTAGTTCAACTGGAAAGCTCAGTACATTAGTAGGCTTATCTTTGTCACGGTACTCTCTATTTAGGCTTTGACTCTCGTTTTTTGAAACCACTTGGATGCTGAGTTCCGCGCAGGCTTGTTGGAATTTGGCTTCTTGTAAAGCCGCTTCAATCCAATTTTTAAACTGAGCCTCGGTGGGAACACTTGCAAACTCACCGTTGATTTCAACGCATAAATCAATATCCATTATGGCTTTCTAATTTCCTATTCTTTATTGTCAGCCCGCTCGGCATCGAACTTTTCATACGCAAGCACCACGCGCTGTACAACCGGATGGCGCACTACATCGACCGATTGGAAAAAAGTAAAACTGATATCTTTAACATCTTTCAAAACAGTAATGGCTTGACGTAAGCCCGACTTGGTTCCTCTGGGCAGGTCAATTTGAGTGATGTCGCCGGTAATGACCGCTTTTGAACCAAAACCGATTCGAGTTAGAAACATCTTCATTTGCTCTGCAGTAGTATTTTGGCTTTCATCCAAAATAATAAATGCCTCATTTAATGTTCGGCCTCGCATGTATGCCAAAGGCGCAATCTCTATGACGCTTTTTTCTACTAACTTAGCAACCTTCTCAAAGCCAAGCATTTCATATAAAGCGTCATAAAGCGGACGCAAATACGGATCAATTTTTTGAGCTAAATCACCGGGTAAAAATCCTAAACGCTCACCCGCCTCTACTGCAGGTCGGGTTAATATAATTCGCCGAACTTCTTGGCGCTCTAAAGCATCAACCGCGGCAGCTACTGCTAAATAAGTTTTACCCGTTCCAGCAGGCCCCACACCAAAGCTGATATCATTCGCTAAAATTCGTTCAACATAACGAGTTTGATTATGTCCCTTCGGCCTGATTAAACCTCGTTTAGTGGTGATGACTACATCATGGTATTTACTTTTCGCCTTGGTCTCAGTGAGCTGGCTAGCTAAGGACTGGGTAACTAAATGAACCGAATCGGCTTTTAATACGTTGCCGTTTTCGGTCATTGTATAAAGCTCTTCTATGGCCTGTCGTGCCGCAGTAGTATTTACGGCTTCACCGATGAGCTGAAATTGATTACCTCGATTATTTACTTCAATACCAAATCGGCGCTCGATTTGCTTAAAGTTTTCATCTAAAAATCCACAAAGATTCGCTAGCCGCTCGTTGTCTGCTGGTTCTAATAAAAACTGCAAGCTGGTGGTTTCACTCAAAATTTAGCTCCGTTATTGAACCCACTCACCGCGCAGTGAGTTAGGTAACGCTTCTGTTATGTGAACTGTCGCAAAATTGCCAATCAGCTTGTGCGAGCCGCTAAAATTCACTACTCGGTTGCATTCAGTACGGCCGCTTAGCTGCATAATATCTTTTTTACTGGGCCCTTCTACCAACACCTTTAAGCTTTTTCCAACTAACTTTCGGCTGATATCTTGAGTTTGCTGATTGATCCGTTGTTGCAACAACTGTAAGCGTTGTTTTTTCACTTCCATGCTGGTGGCATCTTCCAAATCTGCGGCAGGAGTACCTGGGCGAGAACTATAGATAAAGCTAAAGCTATAATCAAAGCCAATATCAGCAATCAGGTCCATCGTATCTTGGAAGTCTTGATCTGACTCTCCTGGGAAACCAATAATAAAATCAGAGCTCAAACTAATTCCAGGACGAATAGCTTTGAGTCGATTGATTTTTTCGATGTATTGGCTGCGAGTATGTCCGCGCTTCATCGCTTCCAAAATCGTATCGGAACCACTTTGTACCGGCAAATGCAAATGACTGACTAACTCTGGAACTTGTGCATAAATGTCAATTAATCGGTCAGAAAACTCAACAGGGTGAGAGGTGGTATAACGAATACGATCAATTCCCTCAACCGATGCTACATAAGTGATCAATTCAGCTAAATCAGCAATTCGGCCATCGTGAGTTGCGCCGCGATAAGCATTTACATTTTGCCCTAGCAAGTTTATTTCTCGAACACCTTGCCCGGCCAAATCAGCCACTTCCGCAATAATATCATCGAACGGACGACTGACCTCTTCGCCTCGGG
>JBFHSP010000071.1:0-13596 GCA_041591085.1 Kangiellaceae bacterium
AAGGATTAATAGGTGTACCATTATTATTAAGAAGCAATCGATTCAATAATAGAGTTGCAGCGCCCATGGCCCCTATGGCTGGTTGAGCAATATTAAATCCATAATTGGTATAACGATTTAAGTTGCCGCCGGTGACACAAATGCTAACGGGTTGCCGAACAAAAAAGAGCCGCTGCTGTGGGGACTTGCGATTAAATCGAGTATTAGCGGTAAGGTTAGCTTGAGTTTCATTGCCTCCTAATTTGGTAAAACTGGCGATTTGACCAAAATGACCACTGGTGTTGTAGACCTCGTTTTGATTAAGAGGGATCACCATTACATACAAGTTGGTGGTATTAAGGCCGGAGATTTCGGTGCTGGCATCAGGCTCAACAAATGTGAGTGTGTTTTGTGGTTGAGTCGTTGGTAAATTGATGTAACGTGTTGCGCCAACAATAGGTACAAATTCAACACAATCTTGAGTTGCATTCACTCGGACACTAGCGGGCATTGCTTCACGCACTTCTCGGCCCACTCTATCAAGTGACTGACGCGCAGTGGCAGACATTGTGATACGTGCTTCGCCTTCCAAATACCCTTGAATAGTTTTGGAATAAAGGGTCGTAATGGTCACACCTACAATGCCTAACAGCACAATCACCAAAATCAGTTCCACTAAAGTGAAACCTGAATTTTGCTTGGGATAAGAAATACTTAAGTGCGCCATTAAAAGTTTGTCTTGTAAGCAGTGAAGTTATAGTTTTGTCCAGTTGGACCATTGATAATTATATCAATTCGTTTGGCATCATTAGCGCCAACATTAATTTGCCCGCCAATTCCACAAGTAACAGTAATCGAGACAGTATACCCAGCGTAATTGGCTTTATTAACGCCTAGGGCGTTAGTCGCGGTTTCATTTAGATTGTGATAGTCATCAACATCATTAAAATTAGCTCTAGCCTCGCCTTCTGGACCGTTACAGGTACAAGCTGGTTGACCTGCCTCGTTGCAACGAGTGACCGAACCAATACCGCTGTTTTGGTCAAAGCGTTTTCCAAGAATCTCCTCAAGATAAGCTTGACCAAGTTCGGCTGCACGAATTTGAATAGCAGGATTACTGGCTTCTTTAATTGAAGGATCAAGCACGGCCGTAACCACGGTTGCTGCGATAGAAAACACCACAATCGCAATGATAATTTCGATCAGCGAGAATCCTTTACTAAAGTGCGTGGTTTTGATCGTTTGGTTCATTTCTTTTGATGTTTAATCGTAATGTTCACAGTATAGATAAGTTTGCTTTTGGTTAACATAACCAAGCAAATCCAGAATTTTCTACACATACACTGACTCCAATAGCTGGAGTGATAGAAATGGTAGCGCCTGTCGTTTCTCCTAAACTGGTGTAGGTAAAGTTTGCGGCGGAAAATTGAGCATCATACAGATTGGCAAAGTTGATAGGGTAGCCGGTTAAACTTGCGCCATTGCTTTGTACATCAACAGTGGTTGCGGTAATTGCTACGGTTACGGTATTTAAGGTGTGATTCATTGCGAGCTGCTGAGCTAGCCTTAAGTGGGAAATAAGTTCAGAGCCAGCGGCGCGACTGTCAAAGCTGTCCTTGCTAAACATTCGTGGAGCTGTATAAGCCACTAGAATACCAATAATAACAATGACAACAATCAGCTCTAATAATGAAAAAGCCGCCTGTTTAACGGGCGGCTTTTTGTGTTGAGTAATTTTCAGCAAATTAACTAGCAACCACCAACAGCAGGTACGACCGACGGTACACCTGCAGCTGCTAAAGTGTTGTCATAGCTTACTTGGCAAGTGTTAGAACCGTTTTGCGCTGTATAAGCAACAATGGCAGCAGCGCCACCATCAACACCGGCAGTACCAACTAAGCCTGTTGGAAAGCTACTGTCGAGCGCAAGAAGAATGGCAGAGTTGTCTGGATAGCCATAACGTGTTGCTATAGCAACACCGTTTACAGTCACAGAGCTTGCTCCTGTTTCAGTACCAGCTATCAATGATTTAGCATAAATTAAACTACCTGCACTGCGCATAGAGGCCTCAACCCCTCGTAAAACGCTAGCACGAGCGTCGGTTTGAATATTAACAAATTTAGGTGCTGCTACGGCCGCCAAAATACCGATAATAGTGATTACAACTACTAGCTCGATAAGAGTGAAACCTTTACTACCTGCTTTCATGGATTCCTCCAGTTACTGTAAATTAAAAATGAAATCGATTAATGCGTAAATCAGTACTGCCGTACAGCAACCGTTTTAATCGCAGTCGTCTAATAATAGACGTTAGCAGCAATTTTCGCATTAGGCAAAAAAAAATACAAATTTTTATTGGACTATCAACTAGTTAATGTTGGTTTGTTAATGTAGTCTCTAAGTAAATATGACCTAAGTATCAGTAATTCACTTGCATACTGACCATTCCTCTTTTGGGGTCATACACGGTACTCAGTTCTGGGTGCTTAATAGAAGTGAATACACACTTACTATTTAGAGTAGTTACATTAAGGGCTGCATTTTCATTGGGCGATAGCAGCGGCCGCATCACATTGAGTAGACTATTCCAAATATCTCGGCAATCAGCGGTGGTCACTGGTAACCGCGCTGACTCAAGTGTGTGGTTAATTCCAATTGGAAAGCCATGTTCGTTGTAGTCAATATACTCACCGGATAACTCAAACAGATCGAGCGCTATACCTTGGCCGGTGGAATTTGTATGGTATTTCATATGAGCCATGATCACCGCTTCTTGCAAGGCTGCGGTATTGGAGGCCATTAAATTTTGATAAATCCACCGGGTGTTTTTTTCATCGGGTGTTGTAAGTAGCCACCAAAGCACAGCAATAAAAAAGCCAATAAAAAATAGCCAGCCATAAATACGAGCAGAAGTGGCTTTGTATTTTTGATCAGACTTATTGTAAAACTTTACGGTCATGTCTTAAGGCTTTTATCCGCGTGATCCGCCCGCTAAGTTCCACAAAGGTAAGAACAGGCCGAGTGCTAACACTAGAACCATCGCGCCAACGACCACGATGAGAATCGGTTCTATATAATCGCCAATTTTCTTAATGTCATAATCAACTTCGCGCTCATAAAAGTCAGCAACTTCTTCGAGCATTTCATCAACATTACCGGTGTCTTCACCGACCGAAAGCATTTGCATAACCAGTGATGAAAACATGTTTGTTCGACTGGCTGCTTGAGTAATCGATTCACCACGCTCGACACCGGCGCGCATGTTCAAAACGTGTTTGGCCACATAATGATTGTCCACCACCAGCGCAACTACACTTAAGGCGTGAGTAACGGTAACTCCTGCGCGGCTCATCATGGCAAAACCACGAGCAAATCTAGCAAGAAGTGAGCGATAAATAATTGAGCCAAAAATCGGAAGGCTCAGCTTTTTTTCGTCCCACCAAAGCCTACCTTTCTCGGTGGCAATGTATTGCTTAAATCCAAAGATTGCGCCAACTGTACCACCGATTACAAGATACCAGTAGTTAACAAAAAAATCTGAGAGACCAATTAAGAATCGAGTAATTAATGGTAACTCATCGCCACTCATACCTCTGAACAATTGAGCGATTTTCGGGATAACAAACCACACAATAAAAGCAAATGCCGCTACAATTAATGTAAATACAATAAACGGATAACGCACAGCCGATTTTACTCTTGCACGGTTTTCTTGTTCTAGCTCTAAATAGCTAGCAAGACGTAAAAACGACTCTTCTAAATTACCGGAGTTTTCGCCTACGTGAATTAAGCTGACATAGAAGGAATTAAAAATGTTGGGATGACGGGCAAAACACGTTGCTAAATCATTACCTGCGGTTAAGCCATCTAAAATATCACGCAGTGCCTCTTTCAATACGACTGAATGGCTAGTTTCAATAAGCCCAATTATGGAGCGATTCAGCGGGACTCCCGCTTTGGTTAAGCTGAACATTTGCCGCGAAAACATGACCAAATCACTGGTATCAACCGACTTGGGTTTAAACCATTGTTTGAGCATAACACCCACATCGTCAGAGCGAACCTGCTCTTCCGAGATGGTTATAGGGATGAGACCTTGGCCTTGCAGTCTTTCAGCAATGGCTTCTTGGCTATTAGCTTCAAGCTTGCCATCAATAGCTTCTCCATTGGCGCGCCTTGCTTTATAAAAGAACATTGGCATGGTTATTCAGCCTCATTACCAAGTGGTGGTTGATCGGATTCAACCGGAGGGAGCAGGTCGGTTTCTTCGATGGTTTCACCAATTCGATAGACTTCGTTCATCGACGTGATGCCAGTAACGGCTAATCGAATTACGCTTTCAATCAGGGGAGTGTAAAGAGGTGATGCTTTAGAGGCATTAGTGAAAGCTTCAACATCGTTTCGACGTAAACAAGATAATAATTTTTCATCCATCACCAACATCTCATGAATAGCGACACGACCGCGATATCCGGTGTTGTTACACTGGGTACAACCTTCACCTCGTTTAAAAGTGGCGTTACTGACATCGTGTTTAGTGACGGACCTGATCCAAGCGTGATCACTCGGTGACAAAGGATGATCTTTGGCGCAATAAGTACAGACTCGTTTAACTAAGCGTTGCGCCAACACGCCACGCAAAGCGGATGCAACTAAATAAGGTTCAGCACCCATGTCGGCTAGTCTAAGCGCAGACGATATAGAATCGTTGGTGTGTAACGTAGATAACACCATATGACCGGTCATTGCTGCACGCAGCCCTATTTCTGCAGTTTCTTGATCACGCATCTCACCAATTAACACAATGTCCGGATCTTGGCGAAGTACGGCTCTTAATACCCGCGCAAAATCGAGCCCGATTTTGTTATTGATCTGTACTTGATTGACCCGCGATAAATAATATTCCACGGGATCTTCGATAGTAATGATCTTTTTATCGGAACTATTGAGTTCGCTTAGGGCTGAATACAAAGTGGTGGTTTTACCTGAACCCGTTGGGCCTGTAACTAAAATCATTCCATGTTGGCTTGCCAGTAATTGTTTAAATTGCTTAAGTAACGTTTCATCCATTCCCAAGTCATTTAAACGAATGATGCCACTAGTTTGATCGAGTAAACGCATAACGACCGATTCACCATATTGAACCGGCATGGTTGATAAGCGCACATCGACGCTGTGACCGCGCACTCTAATATTAAAACGACCATCTTGTGGTTTCCGTTTTTCAGAAATATCAAGGCCACACATCAGCTTTAAACGAAGCACCAAAGCCGAAGCAATTCGTTTTTCTTTCATGACTTGTTCTTGCAGTGAACCGTCAACGCGCAAACGAATTCTAAGAACTGATTGATCGGGTTCAATATGAATATCGGAAGCTTGTAATTGCACGGCTTCCTCAAAAACACTTTGTAATAATTTGGCGACCGGTGCTTCATCGGTATCAGTGGTTTCTGCAAGTGTCGGTAATTCAAACTCGTCGGAACCTAGTTCATCTTGCAGCTCTTCTGCGAGCGTGCTGATTTCACTGGTTTTACGGTAGAAAAGATCAATGTTGCGGATAATATCGGATTCTTTGGCCACGGCTACATCGACCGGCTTTTGAAGTAGTGCACAGATTTGATCGTAACGATTAAGATCGGTCGGATCAGCCATGACAATTAAATAACCGTCGTGTTTTTCATCAACGACCAAAGTTCTAAATCGACGAGCTTGGATTTCTGAAAGTCTTTCAATCGCGCCCTTATTAACTTTGAAATTAGGAAGATCGATGTAGGCTATTTTTAATTGTTGGGCTAGAAATCTTAGGAGCTGTTCTTCACCAACATATCCTAAATTAATTAATGTCGCACCGAGCTTTTGTCCGGTTGTTTTCTGTTGTTTTAGAGCATCCATCAATTGATCGTTTGAGATAACGTGATTCTCAACGAGCAAGTCTCCCAAACGAATTTTTTGGCGTAACATGCTAATTACCTTTTAGAGCAGCAATTCTATGCTGAACGTAACTAAGTTGTGAGGCGCTGAGTCGTGCATCATTTTGTGCACGTTGCAAGGCTTGTAATGCAGGTTGATTTTGTTTTAGCGCTTCTAAAGAAATACTTAAACCGAGCCACCAATCACCACGATTCGGCTTCATTTTTAATAATGTCTGATAACTACTGACCGCAAGCTCATGCTGCTTTAATTGCTGACTGGCAAGCGCTTTTAAAATCAGCGCATGCTCTGAATTTGGCGTTTTATCTCCCAGTAATTTCAATACATTTTCCCATTGTTGTTGCTGAGCAAAATATTGCGCCAAAATGACACGGTAACTTACGTGTTGCGGAAACAACTTAATGCCATCCTCTAGCACACTCACTAAATCACTATTCCTTGCCGTTTGTAAATAAACGCTCGCAAGTAGCTCTCTAGCTGGATGATAATCAGAATGCTCTTTAATTAGTGCTTTTAATTCTTTCTCCGCACTAGAAAATAAACCTTGATTAATCCAATCTTCAGCATTGGTAAGTGAGGTTTCTTTTTGTTGCTCGATTGAAACTTGTTTCATCACTAAATTATTAGGTGCCGTTCTAGCGATCACTTTTGTGTTTTTTTCAACTGCTATCGTTTCATCCGATTTTGTGCTATTTAAATCTGATAATTTTAAAGACTGTGTTGATTGCTGGTTGATTATTTCAGAGGAGTCGCTATCAATTTTTTCTGAAATAACATTTAGGTTAACTTCATTTTTTTCAGAAGTTTGAGTTTCAATATTTGGTTCTTGAATTAATAAAGATACCGATGAGGGGGTATTGATAGCAAGCGGTTGCTCGATGGATTGATTGACCGACAAATTTAATTTTTCAGCTTGTGAAGTGTCTACTGAATGGATTGTAGCGGTGGTTGCTTCTTGATTACCATTCTGACTTAGACTATCTGTACTGGATGAAACATGAGCTGCGGGTGCTGACTTTGATTCAAACAGCCATCGATAGCCAACAACGGCAACAATCATAGCGAATACAATAATTGTTGCGCGTTTTAAAAAAGTCCATGAACCCTTTTCATGGGTTCTAGAGGCTGTTTCATCGATAGATAAATTCAAATGATGATGGTTGCGCTCATCTAAATCGCGTAGCATTTTATTAACCACACTCATGGCGAATACCACCAAGCTATAGCAGCACTAGAAAAGCCTCCTAAGATTAAAGTATATGCAAATGCTTTTAATCGTTTTACTTTGTGGCGAGTGTCTTCGGTGTCCAATATTGATTGCCAAACAGAACTGAAAGTAACTTTTTTCGAATTTTTTCCAAAGGTTAACATCAGCGATTTATGCGACAAAATATTAACCAAGCGAGGAATACCTTTGCTCGCCCAGTAAATCAACTTAAGCGCGGCATAGCTAAATTGAACTGTGTTAGATCTCGAAACTTTTGCGAGCCGATGGGTAATATAAGTTTTAGTTTGCTGAAAACTCATATGAGGTAAATGATAACTAAAGGCAATACGTTGTCTAAGCTGACGTAAGTTAGATTTAGTTAGCTTTTCATCAAGTTCTGGCTGGGCAAACAGAATAATTTGTAGCAGTTTACTGGTTTCAGTTTCTAAGTTAGTGAAAAGCCTAAGTGCTTCTAGAGTTTCTTCTGGCATCGATTGTGCTTCATCAATAATCAAAATAACCGGGCCTTTTTTCTTAGCACTTAAATCGATTAATCTTTTTTGAATTTTGGGGATCAGAGCTTCTTCGCCCACTGACTGACTGACTCGCATTTTTAGTTCGTTGGCTAAGCTAAGCTTCAGTTCTCTTGGAGTTAAAACAGGATTAGGGATGTAAGCAATGTTTCGCTGTTCACCGATTTTATTCATGAGCAATCGGCACAGCATAGTTTTGCCCGCGCCGACTTCGCCAATAATTTTTACAAAAGATTCACCAGTAGAAATGGCAAACTGAATAGTATTAAGCGCTTCTTTATGATGCGGAAGCGCACAAAAAAGTTTTGTATCTGGAGTCAGAGAAAAGGGCAACCTTTCAAGACCAAAATGATACAAATACATAACGTTGCACTTAGCCTCGATTAAGGCTGATTAAATTTATCAAAATTTTGTTCCGCATCTTTGACAATGTCGTTCCATTGATTGCCTTCAACCGTAGTGGCTTTCAATAATAAAACTAACTCGCTTTTTACCTTTTTGTCGCGTTGTTGTTTAAATAAATTGCCGATAACGGGAATGCTACTTAAGAATGGAACGCCAGCATCATTCTCTACTACTTGATTTTGCATTAAGCCGCCAATAACGACTACTTGCCCGCTTTGCACTTTTACAATGGAATCCGACTCACGAATACTACTTAACGCTAAAGGTAGAGTTAAGTTTTGATCGCCAATGACGATTCTTTTGGTTTGATCAACTACTTCTGAAACAGATGGGTGAACATGTAAAATAATTTCACCGCTAGCGCTGATTTGTGGCGTAACATCAAGTGCAATGCCAGAGAAAAAAGGTGTTAAAGTGACATCAGGTGTTGTTGTGGTGCTAACACCAGACGTAGTGGTAGTACTGATATCAGTTACATAAAATTCATCGGTACCTACTTTTATCACCGCTTTTTGATTGTTTATAGTTGAGATCCTTGGGCTGGAAAGTACTTGAACGTTGCCTTGTTCTTCAAGCAAGCTGACCGTTACGCTAAATGGATTGGGATCATTTGGATCGGATTCGGCCACTAAGTTAAATACGCCGTTGATAGGATTTTGCGCTGCGGTCACATCGAGTACCTGGCCTAACTGTCCTACGGCTAATAGATTTCCTGCACCGTTGACATGAACTTGAGACCAATCAATACCTGCTTGGAATTCATCTTTTAAAGTAACCTCTAAAATTTTTGCTTCAAGGATCACTTGGCGTCCTAGGTTTGCTTGAGCGACACCTAAATACTCAGCAATTTGCCGCTGCACGATGGGGCGCGCTTGTACTAACACAATTCCTGTTTGTGGCGAGGCCATAACCATAGAGCCGGGATCTTGACTGGCAATGGCATTTAATGCTTTTTGCACTTCGCTCCATAAATCGGTGGTTGATTCGGTCTCAATTTTAGATGAGGTTAAAGTGGAAGCATTGTTACCGCTTTGACCTCCCGAGCTATTACCGCTTGAATTACTATTACCACCTTGTTGACCATTTCCAGACGATTGAATTTGACCAGAGCTGACTTGGGTATGTGATTTACCGCTGCGTTTAATATTAAGGTAATCAAGCGGATAAACAGCGGTTTGAATTTTGGAGCCACCAATGTAGTAAATATTATTATGTTGCTTCACATAAATATCTTGAGTTTGCTGAAGTGCTGCTAATACATCATCAATAGTGACATTTTTTAAATGTAAAGTTATAGGCTGATTTAAACCGGGATCAACCAAAATATTAAAACGGGTATTTTCAACCAGTCCCATTAAAAATTGATTGAGCGGTAGTTGATCCGCTTTTACATCAAAGCGAGTAGCTGTTTTTTGTTGCCCAGTTTGAATAGGCATTGGAGGCAACAATGAATCGAGTACTGTTTGTTGATCGGGAGCGGGAATCGATTGAGCTTGGCCTGCTTCTGTTGGTTTACCAAAAGCTTCTTTAACCAATGATTCTTTTGCTTTTTCGCCACTGGTTGCACACCCTGAAATATACAGAGCTGCAAGTATGGCGTAACAACATTTCATAGGAGTCATGCTCATTTTAACCTTTATTCTGTACTTTAACCGAAGGGGTCAAAGTTAATGTTTTATATTGTTGATCTTTTCTTAGAATCACTTTTTCATTTTGAATTTTGTGAACCTGGTATCCGTTGACCCATTGGCCTTCTTTAACTAATGAGGAATCAATAATCGCTTTATTACCTTGGCCATCAACAAAAATACCTTTTAATATATTTTTTGGGGCTGGTTTATTAGTTGTAGCTTTAACCGATGGCTGACCGCTACCCCGCTGAATGTTGGTGTTGATCAGTGGCTTGGTTGGATCTGCAAGCGAGGCTGAACTCTCCGCTAAAGTAGAAAGCGAAGTTAATGCAAAAATAATAAAGCTAAACGGCTTAAGCGCCGATCCAATTTTGTTCATAGCTATAGGTGTATACCGTGAGTTTAATTAAAGCATTCGGATATTTATCTACTTGATAATCAATGCTGTCCCAATAAATTTTCAAATTCATTTTTTCAAGCTTTTCTAAACTGCGAACTAAATCAAAATAACTGCCTTGTAAAGTAACGGTGACATCATGTTTGAAAAGAGTTGCTTCGCTTGTCTTTGGTTCTTGTTTTGCTGCGTTTTGCTTTTCTTCTTTTTCAGAGGAAAAGGCAGGCTTAGCGCTATGTTTAACTAGCGATTTTAATTTTAAGCTTTTGCTTTGATTAAAAAACTGGCGGAGCAACTCAGGCATTTCTCTAGGCGAAACTAATTGTGCGTACTGCCCTAGCGATTCATCAATGGCTAACTGCTGTTGTTGCAACGATTCAATTTGCTTACGCTTGGTATTGAGTGATGCGCCCATCAGCTCTTGTTGACGTTGGGTGTTGGCAGCGATCAAATCTCGATATTGTTTTTCAACCGTTGAAATTTGGTTCTTTAAATCTTTTTGTTGCTTATCTTGGGATTGAAACCATAAAACATCAAATAAAACTAAAATTAAGGCGGCTCCAAACCCAAGCACCATAAAGCGCTGTCTGGTAACCAGATTATGATATTTTTCTTTAATTTCTGTGAAGCGTTGATTAACGGTCATAGTGAACGATTACGCCTCCTGAAATAATAAAATCATAAACTCTACTATCATTGCTGTTTTGTTTAATATCTATGGCGCTGAATCGTCGATTTAGAGTTTTATGTTGCGTAGCGGTTTCAATCCACTCGGTGATGAGAGGTGGTGATGTGGTTTGGCCATGCAAAGATAAAACATCATTACTCAAGCTTATGTCGGTGAGCCAAATTTGTTGTGGTTTATTAAATGCTAAATCGGTTAATAAAGCGCTGTAACCTTGGCTGCCTTTGACATCACTGATTTTTAATGTTTCTAATGCTTTAGCCTTTTGTTGAATAGCATCTTGCAAACTCAATATTTCGCGATCGAGTCGATCTTCTTGCGGACGACTCGCTAGCATTTTATCAAGCTCCGCTTTTTGTTTTTCCATAGGACCAATTAAAGCGGCTTGTTGCTCGTACTGTTGCTCAAGTAAATCAATATTACTGCTTGTCCACCAGCCGAGCGCAGAAAACAAAAAAATCATCCCGACAAAAGCCCACAACAATTGATTAAAATCGAGCAATTCTTCTCGTGGGCGAAACTCAGGTAAGTAGAGGTTAATTCGCTGCATCAGCTGCCTCCACAGGAAAATCCATTAAGGTGCCACAAACGTTAAGCAAGTTGCCTAAGCGATGAGGTTTAATTGAACTATGCCAGTTTGCTTTAATATCAAGCACCGAAACATTCAAGCCCAAATTGGTTTGCAAAATCGACTGCAGCGAGTCACTCGCCGTACCGCTATAAGGAATAAAAATCTCGGTAACCGCTTGGCGCGATACTTGGCCTTCGTAGAAATCGAGGGTTCGTTGAATTTCGAGTAGAAGCTGATCGGTATCAAACGCTGGCGTTGCGACTAATGTGGTGGCATTTTCGATTGCTACGGTGTCGCTGTCAGAATTTTCATTATCCAAATCCAAGGTAAATTCGTTTTCAGGTTCTATTTCTGGCTCGGGTTGCGGTAAATGCACACCATTTAATGCCCGATTAAAGGCAAAATCTTTACCCATAAAACAGTTGACCGCAATGCCTTTCCCGGTTTCACTGATCAGTGCGACATTTTGACCTGGATGCAACTGATTGGTGAGTAAGTTGCCGAGCGCTAATTCATTGATGCTGATATTTTCAAGTTTTAAACCTGCCTTTTCAGAATATTGCACAATTTGTTCAATGACCGAACGATGCACTACTACGACATAAATACGAGTAGTTCCCGGCATATTGTCTGGATAATTAAAATATTCGAGACAGGCCTGCTCGATTGGAAAATCAATAAGGTCTTTAATTTGCCAACGAATCGCTGATGGTATCTCGGCATCGGGGACACTGGGTTTTTCAATGCTGATGAGTCGATACAAATCACTCGGAAGCACCCAGTGCGCTTCGGCATTTTCGGCACTAAGTGATTGAATTTGTTTTTTTATAGATGATTCGAGTTCGTTGGGATCTAGGGTTGTTTCGCCAATGGTTTCGACAGTTGGTTGCGCGGAATCAGAGTTGGCAGAGAACAGGCAATACTTGAAGCAATCTCCTTCTAATTGCAAACCGATCTTTTTTCTATTTTTATTGAGAAGTTGTTTAAGCCAACTCACATCTGTTTTCTCATCGTCAATGATTTCTATCACAGTTTAATGTATTTTTTAGAAAATCCTAGCAAATTACTGAATAATAGTCATTTTTTGCCCAAAAACTCTTTTGATTTAGATGCTTTTTCAATGGTTTTTCTCGGTTTTCATGGCAAATAAAGCAAACGGGATATTATTTGGTACATTTTTACCAATAATCAGACTTGTACTTTTGTTGCCAGTTATTTATAACCTCTTACCCTTATGTCACAAAAACAATAAACGTCAGTTTTAAAAGGGAGCTTTGAATGAGTCACTCCAACACCTTAGGGTTTCGATCAGTCTTAACTGCTCTGATCACTTTAATTTCCACCACCGTTTTTGCCGAAAATGAATCCGCAAAATGGGATGTTAATCATCAACCGGGAGAATCTTTACAAGTCGCCATCAATGTCGATGAGGGCACATGGATGAATATTGATTTAAGCCCCGATGGTAAAACCATTGTTTTTGATTTACTGGGTGATATTTATCTGATTTCTGCAGAAGGCGGTCAAGCTCAGGCAATTACAAGCGGTATGGCTTGGGATATGCAGCCGACTTTTAGTCCGGACGGAAAATATATAGCTTTCACCTCTGATGCAGGTGGTGGCGATAATATTTGGGTGATGAAGGCCGATGGCACCGATGCCAAGCAAGTCACTAATGAGAAATTTCGCTTACTAAATAGCCCTGCGTGGTCTCCTGATGGCCGGTTTATTGTGGCTCGCAAGCACTTTACTTCCACTCGATCTATAGGCGCGGGTGAAATTTGGATGTATCACCTTGAGGGTGGGACGGGTATTCAGTTGAATAAACGCCCTAATGATCAAAAAGATTTAGGTGAGCCTGTTTTTAGTGCTGACGGTAAAAAGGTTTTTTATAGTCGAGATTCAACCCCAGGTCCTATTTTTGAATATAGTAAAAACTCTAATGATCAGATTTATGAAATTTTTAGTATCGATCGCGATACCGGAGACGTAGTTACGGAGGTTTCCGGCGCAGGTGGTGCGGTAAGACCAACACCATCTCCCGACGGCAAAAAGCTCGCGTTTGTACGTCGTATTCGAAATCAATCTTCTATTTTTATCAAAGATTTAGTTAGTGGAGCGATCCAGCCGGTATACCAGCACCTTGATCGTGATATGCAAGAAACTTGGGCTATTCACGGCGTGTATCCAACCCTCGCTTGGAGCCCTGACAGCCGTGATTTAGTGTTTTGGGCGGGCGGTAAAATCAAGCGTTTAAATA
>JBFHSP010000072.1:0-13543 GCA_041591085.1 Kangiellaceae bacterium
GACTGAGTTTTCCACCAGCATTCGCTTATTGCTAGATAACAAATTTGTCTTCCAGCCGTTTTGGGATTTCCATAATGGTAAATCCACTCAGCAAGAATGGGAGTCAAAGTTTTCGAAAGCTAAAATAGCGGTTAATAAAGCACTTTCATCAAAAGAAACGCATGTTATTTTTAGCATCATACTTCAAAGGTTATACACACTTAGAAACCAGCTAGTTCATGGCGGTGCTACTTGGAACGGAAAAGCAAATCGAACACAAATCAGAGATGCAACTGCCTTTTTGAGCAAACTTGTTCCAATTGTTATTGATGTGATGATGAATAACCCTAATGCCTTATGGGGTAGTGCTAACTACCCGGTGGTTAAAGAATAATAGAAAGCGCCAATAAGTTGATGCATCAAAAATGACTCGCTTGCGCCTGGCTGCACCGTAATCTAACAATGGCCTCTTGGACTAGTAACCGCGTTTTGTCATTATTGTTGTTGTGTTGAATCCGGTGACAGCCCTGACATTCTGCAGATGTATAACCAGAGCAACACTATAAGTGATATGAGTGATAAAGTCTTCCTGGATGATATTGCAGCTGAGAGGGATTTTGATGAATTTGAACTAGATAAATAAGCTTGATACCTGTGCCCTTTAATTCGAAGGTAGTTTTAAAAACAATCGTTAGCGATAAAAAACTCATATTTTGTAGTGGTTTTCTTAAATTAGGAGGATAAACAGACTTTAAATTTGTTTAGTTTAGAACTAGCCTATTAAGGGGTATCAGCGAAATGTCGGAACCGGTGTTTTGTTAAAAATACTTACTGTACTTTTGAGATCGGTTAGATGAATATAATTGAAATATTCCCTTGGCAGGAAAGTTTTAGAACAGGAATTCAAGAGATTGATGAGCAGCATCAGGAGTTAGTCGCTTTACTCAATCATGTCGCGAACTATGCAACCTTTACACCGGATAAATCTCTTCTAAAACAAACACTGGCTAAATTGTTTGAATATGCGGAATACCATTTTCAATGCGAAGAGGACATTTTTGCTGCGGTATTCCCGAATGAACCAGAAACCATCAAGCATAAGAAAACGCATACGAGTTTTATTAAACGCCTACGAAAGTTTGAGAAAGCTTTAAATTCCACTCCTCCTGACTTAGAGATAGAGGAGCTGCTGTCGTTTTTGGCAGGGTGGTTGGCTACGCATATTTTAAACAGTGATAAACACATGGTGCTTCGGATTAATGCCTTTAAAAATGGTATGTCAATTGAAGAAGCAAATGATTTCGCGGATAAGAGTATGGCTGGTTCGGCCACAACCATTGTGAATGTTATTGTTTTTGCTTATCAAAAATTGGCGACAAATACTCTCAAGTTAATGAAAGAAAGCCGATCAAAAAAACAAACGTTATCGTTGTTATTGGATGTTGGAAACCGTCTTAAGATGGCAATGGAATATGCTAAAATTGGTTATTGGTCTGCTTCTGAGAATCTTGTAAATGACGATTGGTCACCAGAGCTGTATCACTTATTTGGACTTTCGAAGAGCAATCTTACCAGTTTTGTTTCGCTGCTACAGAGGCACTATTCGGAGTTTTATCAGCAATTTCATTCGGCTATGCAGGAAAGTTTTACCACTGGCGATGAGCTTTTTTTAGAGTTCCCGATTGTTCGAGTCAGTGATGGCAGTCATTGTTGGATAGAGTGCAAGGGATATGTATCTTCCATAAATGAGTCAACGAAAAAGATTTCAGGATTCATGCAAGATATCACTGAAAGAAAGCACATCGAAGAGCAAGTTTCCCAGTTGGCCTATTTTGATATGTTGACTGGCTTACCCAATAGACGACTGCTGCTCGATCGATTGCAACAGCTTCTCTCATCTTGTAGCCGCCAACGGGTTAATAACGCTCTTCTATTTTTAGATATCGACGAATTCAAAACGGTTAATGACAGTCATGGACATGAAACTGGCGATGCTTTGCTTAAAGAGGCGACCAAACGAATTAAAAACTGCATCCGTGAAAGTGATACTTTGGCGAGATTTGGTGGAGATGAATTTGTTGTTATATTGCCACACTTAGAGCCCAAAGAACTTTGTGAAGATCATGTAGAACGGGTTGCGGAGAAATTACTGGAACAGCTTTCGTATTCATTTCAGTTAAAAGACTTGCACTTTAATGTTAGCGTCAGTATTGGTGTTGTGGTGTTTAATGATAACTCAAGAAATGAATCTGAGTTACTAAAGCAAGCGGATATTGCGATGTATCGTGCCAAGCAGATGGGTAAGAATTGCGTTTGCTTTTTCGATCAGAAAATGCAAGAAATGGTAACGCATCGATTAGTGCTAGATAATCAATTACGTCATGCCATAAATGAAGAGCAGTTTGAACTTTTTTTTCAGCCTCAAATCAATCAATTAAATCAAGTAGTGGGTGCTGAGGCGTTGATTCGATGGCTGCATCCTGAAACAGGGATGGTGGCGCCGAATGCATTTATTCCTCGAGCGGAAGAAACGGGGTTGATCATTCCTATCGGCGAATGGGTTGCTAAAAAAGCGTGTGAGCAGTTAAGGGTTTGGCAAACTCAATCAATAACGAAACACTTGCAATTGGCGATAAACGCGAGTTATAAACAGTTTGCTGATCCTAACTTTTTACCATTAATTGAACAGTTGGTAGACGAGTATCAAATACGGCCGGGAACTCTTAAAATTGAGCTGACAGAATCTATTCTTGCTCACGATACTAAAAGGCTGATAGAGCAAATTAAAAAATTAAAACAATTTGGAGTCAGTATTTCAGTTGATGATTTTGGTACCGGATATTCCTCGCTTAAATACCTTAAAATATTACCTTTGGATCAAGTGAAAATCGATCGTTCTTTTGTTAATGAGCTTGTTACCACAAAAAAAGATCAATCCATTGTTAGAGCTATTTTATCTTTGTCTGAAGCCTTTAATTTTGAAGCCATTGCTGAAGGCGTAGAAATGTTGGAACAGAAGCTTTTTCTAGAAGAAATGGGTTGTTTTATGTTTCAAGGCTTTTACTTCAGTAAACCGCTATCCATCTCGGAGTTTGATTCTTATTTATTAAATAACCTGAAGTCGTGATTCTTATAACGAGTTCAGAATAAGTAGAGAAAGACGGTCATGCCATTCTCTACTTAATTGAAAAAGTTAACGCGTTTCTGTATTGCAAGAGCCGCAGCAATAATCAACACCATGAAGTTGCTCTGAGTTTGCTTCCATCGCTGCTTCAGATACGCCGTCGAATTCTGCGGTGCTGTTGATGTCCGTTCTTATATTGAACACTCCTTTGACCACTTGCCAAGTTACCGCTAGAGCACCAATGATGAAGACGACATCGCCAATGGTTCTTACCCAGCGTAAGGTCACAAGCACATCACTTTGTAGTAGAGCTTCACTGCGGGCGTACCATAAACCTTCTGAAGCACTCGCTGCAAATTGAATCATTCCAATCGGAAGCAAGCTGGTAAAGAGCATTAAAACCAAACCTCCGTTTAACCACCAAAACGCTGTTTTCATCAACTTATCATCGAAGATCAGGTGTGGCCGAATGTACCTTAGAACTAATAGTGCAAATCCCAATGCCAAGAAACCATAAACGCCAAATAATGCAGCATGAGCGTGGGTTGCGGTGGTGTTTAAACCTTGCACATAATAGAGAGCTATTGGCGGGTTGATGGAAAATCCAAGTACTCCTGCACCCAGCATATTCCAAAACGCTACGGCAACAAAAAACATCAGTGGCCATTTTACGTTTGCCATCCATGAAGCGCGGTTTTTAAGGTTGTAATGCTCCCAAGCCTCGTAACCCAATACGATTAATGGAACAACCTCTAATGCGCTGAAGGTTGCACCTATAGCCATTACCGGAGTGGTTGTGCCTGAAAAGTAAAGATGGTGAAACGTTCCTGGAATGCCGCCTAGTAAAAAGAGTGAAGCCGAAGCCAAAGAAGCAACCGTGGCCATGCGTTTGGATACGAGCCCCATATTAAAGAAAATAAATGCTAAAGCCGTGGTTGCGAAGACTTCAAAGAATCCTTCAACCCATAAATGAACGATCCACCATCGCCAGTATTCCATGACTGAAATGTGGGTGCGCTCACCATAGAAAAATCCAGCACCATAAAACAGACCAATCGCAATTACCGAAGCGGTAAATAACGCAAGTAAATTCTTGTCTCCATTTTGTTTTAAGGCGGGCACAATGCAACGTAGCATTAAAACAAGCCATAACACGACTCCGACAAATTTGCCGATCTGCCAGAGCCGTCCTAAATCAACAAATTCATATCCCTGATGGCCTAACCAGAAGCTCCACTCAGCGGGCATCAATTGAGCAATCGCCAAGTAGTTACCAGTAAAAGACCCAATCACAACGGCTATTAAAGCCCAAAAGAGAACATTGACCCCTAGTGTTTGATATTTTGGATCTTGACCACCGTTGATAATGGGGGCTAAAAATAAACCAGCAGCTAAAAACCCGGTTGCAATCCAAAACAACGCGGCTTGGATATGCCAGGTTCTTACCAAACTATAAGGAAACCATTCAGAGGTTTGAATGCCGTAAAACCCTTGACCTTCAACCGTATAATGAGCGGTGAACCCCCCTAAAAATACTTGAAAAGTGAATAAAGCAACCACCACAAACAGATACTTGCCTAGTGCTTTTTGTGAGGGTGTCAGCTTAAAAGTGGTGATGGGATCGATCAAGGGGGCAACTGGATTTTCGTCTTCTTGTTTTAAAAACGACCATGCCCAAACTAATGCACCAATACCCGCAATTAAAAGAACAACACTGGCGATTGACCAAATCAGATTTTCAGCCGTGGGTTTATTATCAATAAGTGGTTCATGGGGCCAATTATTGGTATAAGTAGCGCCACCTTCAGGCCGTTCTGTTGAAGCGGCCCACGCTGTCCAAAAGAAAAAATCGGTAAGCCGGGCTCGACGCTCGGGGTTGGGCAAAGTAATTTCTTTCATAGCGTAATGTTCGCGGGTTTGTTTCAAATGAGCCGCACCACCAAAAAGATCATTGTAATATTGAGCGGTTTGCTGAATCGCTTGAATTCTACGGTTCGACAAAATGGTCGTGTTTTGTTGGGAATTGTAACTATTGGTTCGATATTCAGTTTTTAGATCAAACCGTAATAGTTGCTGTTGTTTTGCTGACAGTGCACTGTAACTCGTTTGAAACTCGTCTTGTGCCGCAAGTTCAAGCCAGTTAATCAGTTCGCGATGCAACCAGTCGGCCGTCCAGTCGGGAGCTTGATATGCGCCGTGTCCCCAGATTGATCCCAATTGCATTCCTCCAACCGATTGCCACGCGGTTTGTCCATCAAGAATTTGAGTTTCGGTTGTTAATATGTGCCCATCAGCAGACAGAAATGCTTTAGGAATAGGAGGTGCAACTCGGTAAACTTCTGTTCCAAAGTAGCCAAGAATTGCAAAAGTAAAGGCAAGAACACCTAAAAGCGTCCACCACAGTTTTTTGTATTCTCTCATCGTGTTTCTCCGCTTAGTTAAGCGATTGCTCGGTTAAATAAAATGTTGTTTTCGGTATGAATATGCTGATTTAAATCACTTATAAATTCTTGCAGACCCAGATATAAAGCACGCCAAGTGTTGCATGCATCTTCGTGTGGCGTGACATCGTTGGTTAATCGATAAATGGTTTCAATTTGACTTAAATGTTCCTCGTGTTCTTTTTTCATGACTTCAATGGATTCGCCTAATAATGAGTTAATGTTTCTGGCAAATAGAGGAAACAATATTGCTTCTTCCTTTTTCATATGAAGGCTCAATTCTTCTTCCATTAATGCTAGGTGTTGCGCTAGGCCAGTCGGACATAATGGATGGTTTTTGTGTACCGTTTCGACGCGAGAAGCTAGTCGATGGAGTTCACATAATTGTTCACTGTGGACTTCATGAAAGCGTTGCAACACATAATCGATCACTTCTTGATTCGACAGCTCTTGCAAATTAACAGTTTGCTCTTTTCTTTGATTGAGTTGTTTTAGGGCCTCAACGATGTATTGACCATCCAGTTTTTTTTGTGTGACCACTTCATTGAGCAATTTGTTGCCATCGCAACAAAAGTTGATTTTATTTTTAAAGAAAATGGCGGTTGCGCCTGGAATTTCAACAGCAAGTTGACCAACAGGCCATTCTAGGTAGGACATGATAAACTCCTTAACATAAAGTGTATTTTATATGCATCTTTAAAAAATGCATTTTACATGCATCTTTTAAAGATGTAAACTAAATGCATGTTTAAGATGTTTAGCATGAGGCTAAAACTTAAAAAAACAGCGGTTTTTATAGAGAGGAGATCGCATGAATATCACCAGATTTACCGATTACGCGCTCAGAGTGCTGATTTATTTGGGGGTGAATCAGCAAGAAACAGTCACGATAAAACAAGTGGCTGACAGCTATAACATATCTAAAAACCATTTGATGAAAGTGGTTCAGGAGTTAAGTCTTCAAGGCTTTGTAGAGGCGACCAGAGGAAAAAACGGTGGCATTAAACTGAATCATCCACCAGAGCTAATCAACATCGGTAACTTGGTTCGTGTCTTTGAGCAAAATTCGACGCTTATTGAATGCTTTGGCAGTAACAATCAATGCGTTATTACACCTGCCTGTCAATTAAAGCAAATGTTTGCGGGTGCCTTGGAGCATTTTTTCCAATACCTCGAAAATTTCACGTTGAAAGATTTGATCGGCGGATCTTACGATAAAAATCTGGCTCAAATCTTTCAGATGTCGTCGATATCGAGTAAAGACCCTAACACAAACCGTCTATTTTAAGTAGTTAAGGAAGGGCGATGAAATTAATTTCTCATGGTGTTGAGCCAAGATTGAATCAAGCCGATTTTTTTATTCCTTTCTTTCGAGTGGCATTTCGATCATTTTTTTGGTTGGGAGCATTATTTGGTTCTATCAGCATCACCATTTGGGCGTGGGTGTTCACTGGACAAATGGAGTTTTATCCTTATGGCGGAGGTTATTTTTGGCACGTTCATGAAATGCTATTTGGTTTTACCGTTGCCATTATTGTGGGTTTTTTGCTGACAGCGGTGCAAACCTGGACCGGTATTTCCAGCATTAAAGGCGCTCCGTTGATGTGGCTTGTGTGCATTTGGGTGGGCGCAAGACTGCTGTTAGCATTTAATCCTACGGGATTAGAAAAGATGATTGTTGTAGTTGATGTGCTTTTTCTCCCTTTAGCAGGCATTGCGCTAGCTGTTCCTATTATTAAAGCCAAATTGTGGCGAAATCTTTTTTTCGTGCCGATTTTATTTTCTATGGCGCTTTTAAACATGCTAAGTCACTTAGCAGTGATGGGACGAGTAAACCTTTCGTTTATAAGCATTGCCCAGATGATGGTGCTGCTTGTGACTCTGGTCATGTGTATTATGGGCGGTCGCGTATTTCCCATGTTTACCGCAAATGGAACCAGAACGCCAAAAGTCGATTCTATTTTGTGGATAGAGAAGCTTTCGATTGGTTCAGTTTTTCTTTGTGTCTTGTTGTCTTTATCAACGATCGACACGCCAGCTTGGTTGGACGGAGGCATTTATATAGTAGCGGGCATAATTAATTTTGTTAGAGCGGTTAGGTGGCGTATATGGGTCTCTTTTAAAACACCATTAGTGTGGTCGTTGCACATCAGCTATTGGGCCATTTGTTTTGGATTATGTATGTTAGGCCTTGTGAATTTGGGGCTGTTACAAAACCCTTCATCGGCCTATCACGCAATTACCGTTGGCGGCATAAGCTTAATGATTCTGTCTATGATTTCCAGAGTCTCGCTAGGTCATACCGGACGAGTAATTGCTGGCGATATATGGATGACTTTGGCGTTTCTCTGTATGGGGGTATCTTTCATTGTTCGAGTTTTTACGCCGTATTTATTTGTACATTACCTGGGGGGTATTGTGCTATCGGCGACGTTTTGGGTAATTGCTTTTAGTCTATTTTTGATTCGATTTGCACCGGTAGTGTTTGCGGCAAGAGTTGATGGAGCAAAAGGATGAATCATCAGATTAAACAATACCACTATCAAGCTGACGTCGCGATAGTGGGCGCTGGACCTTGCGGTTTGTTTCAAATTTTTGAACTGGGTTTGTACGGATTATCATCGATAGTGATCGATGCTTTGCCACAAATTGGAGGCCAGTGTACCCAGCTGTACCCCAATAAACCCATTTATGATATACCGGCATTACCGGCAGTTTTAGCCGAGACCTTGATTGCCAATTTATTGGAGCAGTCTAAAGCTTTTACACCAAGATTTTTATTAGGGGAGCGGGTGCTTCAATGTACAAGCTTAGAAAATAAAGCAGGTTTTCTTATCACGTCAGATCGAGGAAAAACAATTAGGGTAAAAGCCGTGGTGATAGCAACAGGAGCTGGCGCTATGACGCCTGTACCATTGCGAGTGGCAGGTTCTGAACAGTGGCTTGGCTCTCATCTCTTTCAGGGTGTTCACGAACCAAATCTTCATGCGAATAAACGGGTTGCGATTTTAGGTGGTGGCGATACGGCTTTTGATTGGGCTATTGAGTTACAAAAAATATGTGACCAAGTGACATTGGTTCATCGTTCGAATCGATTCAAAGCCGCTTGCCATTCGGTTGAACGTTTTATGCAGTTGTGTGAAAGCTATCAAGCTCAGTTTATTCAAGGGCAGGTTTCAGGTTTGTGGATTGATCAAAACCGTTTCTCTGGTATTAAAATAACTGGGGCAGATCAAGTCACTCGGAGCTTGGCGGTGGATCATGTTATTGTTTGCTTTGGTATGGTACCTGATCCTTCTAGTTTAAAAGCGTGGAATATAGCAAAAGAAAAATTTCAGGCAATAGTCTCAACCGCTACTTTTGAAACTTCAGAACCAGGAATTTTTGCCATCGGTGACTGCAATTACTACCCCGGTAAGAAGAAGCTCATTCTTTCAGGATTTCATGAAGCAGCTTTGGCTGCATTTGCCATCAAAGAGCGACTCTCGCCTAATAAAAAAATCCATCTTGAATACACCACAACCAGCAGTAGCATTTTGTCTCGTTTGGGCATTAAAAAAGAGATTGAGTGAGTTATTTATAAAAAACACCATGTTACAACAATTATGATGTTAGGCGAGTTTTAGTGATGAAAACCTTTCCACAATACAATCGTGATATGTTAATTAAGTACGATAAGCTATTGCCTCGATATACCTCTTATCCTACGGCTCTACAGTTCACCGAAGGATTCACTCAGCAAGACTGGCTAACTGCTTGGAACAGCGTTGAAGAGAGTTCAGAATTATCTCTGTATTTTCATATTCCTTTTTGTCGTTCACCATGTTTTTACTGCGCTTGTAATCGCATTATTACGCGAGATGCTACAAGAAGTACGCCTTACTTGGACGCCATATTTAAAGAAATGGCTTTGGTTTCTTCTCTCTTGTCTGATAAGCAAAAAAAGGTCAGTCAGGTTCATTTGGGTGGGGGAACACCTACTTTTCTTTCCCCAGAGCAACTGTCTATGTTATGGGAAAAAATTCATCAATATTTTAGATTGGAATTTCAAGGTGAGTATTCCATTGA
Source organism: Kangiellaceae bacterium (assembly GCA_041591085.1). Lineage (GTDB taxonomy): Bacteria > Pseudomonadota > Gammaproteobacteria > Enterobacterales > Kangiellaceae > Pleionea. The sequence continues at coordinate 9,613 of JBFHSP010000072.1, forward strand.
AATTGATCCCAGAGCCGCCAGTATTGAAATGATCCAACACTTGGCTGAATTAGGCTTTAATCGAATGAGTTTCGGTGTACAGGATTTAAACAAAGACGTACAAGAAGCGATTAACCGCATCCAAAGTGTCAAAGAGACTTTTGCTCAAATTGATGCTGCCCGAAAAGCAGGCGTCCAGTCGATTAATGTTGATCTTATTTATGGGCTGCCTAAGCAAACGGAGGATACCTTTGCAAATACCATTGACCGAGTCATTGATGCTCGACCTGAAAGGGTAGCTGTGTATGGCTACGCGCACATGCCTGCGGTTTTTAAAGCGCAACGACAGATTGCTAAATTCGATTTACCTGACTTATCGAGTAAATTAATGCTTCTAGAATTGGCTATCGAAAAATTTCAAAGCGCCGGGTATGAGTATATTGGGTTGGACCACTTTGCTTTGCCTCATGATGAGCTGTCTATTGCTAGAAATAATGGATCGTTACAGCGTAACTTTCAAGGCTATTCAACACGAAAAAATCTAAATATGTTGGGATTCGGAGTTACTTCAATAGGCAAAGTTGGTAACGCGATTTTTCAGAATCATAAGTTAGAAGATGAATACATCAGAATGTTGAGCAATGGAACATTACCGCTAATAAAAGGTTATGTGATGACTCAAGATGATCAGATTCGAAAGGCCGTTATTATGAGCTTAATGTGCCAGGGAGTTATTATTTTTGAATCGCTCTTTCAAAAATATGGAGCTGTTTTTAATGAGTATTTTCATTTAAGTATGCCAGAACTTCTACAGTTTCAAAGAGATGGTCTCATTGATATGAATGACGAGAAGCTCACGATAACACCTGTGGGGCAGTTGTTACTCAGAAATATCGCCAATGTGTTTGATGCTTATCGATCGCCACAGAGTTCTGCTGGAATGTCAATAAAGGTGGCTATGTAACGTGTACTTTTGCTTTAATAAAATAGACACAAAAAAAATATTTTTTGCAATGGCGGCATTTTGGGCAGCAGTTGGCCCAGTTGTTTTTTTGTTATCCTATTTTTCCATACTAGAACTCAGGTTATCGGTTATTGATCATGGTCGAAGTATGCTGTTTGGTTTTACCAGTGCGTTAATCACAGGTTACTTGGCGGGAAAACGACCAAAAATTGAAGTGTTTTGGCTGAGCTTTTTGTGGATTATGACAAGAATAGGTGAAGTTTTTTATTCAGAGGAAGATGTGTTTATATGGCTGTATGTTCTTTACGGAGTTCATCTTGCTTTGATTGTGGCTCCTAAGTTTCTATCAGCCAAAAAACTGCGAAATTGGTCAATGTCTCCAACGCTCGCATCGATAGGTTTGTTTCCGGTTGTTGTATTAGTTATTACGATTAATCAAAACAATCATCACCAAGCGTTTTTTATTTTTACTCAACTGCTGACTCTGCTGATGTTTTTTATGGCAGGCCGAATGATTACTCCTTTGCTCGTAAGGGCGAATAAAGACAAAGGGATTTATACTCAGCAACGAGTGCAACCATTTATTGAAGCTGCGGTTATGGGGTTTATTTTTTTGTCCATTGCAATAAAGTTTTTGAGCTGGTGGTTAGCAGATATGGATATGACCGTTTTATTAACGGTAGTCCATTTGATAGTGGCGCTACTGGTGATCATTCGAATCATTCGCTGGAATCCTTGCTATCTAACAAAGCAAGATGGCGTCATTTGGGGGTTGCTTGCGGGCTATGCTTGGTTAGCAATGGCACAAATGATCATTGCGAAAGAAATTTTAAATGAGCAAGTGTCAATTACTAGCTTGCATATGGTCACCATAGCGGGGCTTGGCATTCTCTCGAGTACCATCATGTCTTATTCAATCCAGAAAAACATCAAGGCCACTGCTTGGTTGCTCCCTATTTATGGTGTTATCGGGTTATTAAGTTTTGCAGCAATCGCTCGTTATTTAGCGACTGTTTTCGTCGAGTATTATCAATCTTTGTTGTTTTTAAGTGCTGTTCTTTGGAGTTTAAACTTTATGATGGTTTTTTTAACTGTAGTAAAAACAAAAAAATAGTTAGGATATCTAGAGATCTTCTAAGGCCGATTCGACATTGGCTTTAGAAAATGTTTTAACATTAATTATTGGCTGACATCATCTGTTTTGAAGGAGAGAAGAATTGAAAAGGATGTTTTCGACCATTGAGCAAGAGTCCAATCCAAGTGCTTCTTACCAATAGATGATAACTCAATAATGATAAGATCGCTGAGACACTCAGGATAGTTGTTGCTTTTAAAATCAGTGCTAGCTCCCAATGTTGCATCTGAATCTGCTGCAGTGCAATGATGGGTACATGGATGATATAAACCCAATAAGAAGACTCAGAAAAATATTGCCATTTAGCCGATAGTTGAGTCATAAATCGATGAGCCCATTGCATCAAAACAAGGCTCCACCCCAAAGCAGCGCACACATAACACAACATGCTTAATGCTTTGGCAAGACTGGATTGACCATACCAACCAGAGCCTAAAACCAACGCACCACAACTAAGTAAAAGGAGCCCCGATAAAGCAACAACTTGATTAAATTCGGTGTTGATGAGTCGTTGTTTTTGATACAACACACTACCGATAAAAAAGAATTCCAAATAATAAATAAAGCTGTGCCAATCGGGGATGAGTCCCTTAGGTGGTGCCGCAACTCGAGCTTCTGGTGCAAGATATAGAGCGCTGGCTTGCATGATGATGATCGCCGCAATCAGAACAACGCTGCTGATCTTGTTGATCTTGAAACTCGACTTTATGACTAAACGACCTACGGCGTAAATAAGGCTGAACATCAGCAAATAATATAAAAACCAAAGGTGTCCGACGGGTAATCCGGATAAGCTTCTTTCTCCCGTTTGCATTTTAAAAACAATAGTTTGGATCATTGTGGTTGGAGACGATGTGGCGTGTGCCGCCAGAACCACGAGTGCTATCCAGACCGGAACAAACAAAATAGAAAATAATAAAAAAGGCGCGAGTATGCGTTTCAGCCGTTGTTTGATGAAGGCGTTTGGGCTGTATTTTTGCCAATATAAAGTGTCAAAGAATCCACTGAGCATGAAAAACAGTGGCATTCTTACAATATGAGAAAGATACAAGAGATTGTCGACAAAAAAACTGTGTTGGCTGTCTTGAACCAGCCAATCTTGCGCTCCTATTTCGGTAAAAGAAAACAACGCGTGATAAGCTAATCCCCAAACCATAGCAATGGCTCTAAGCCATGCTAATCCTTCGTATCGTGTATTCATTTTTTTCTCCAACTGATAACTCGCACCATGTTAAGAGGTAACAAAAGGATGACACAGTGCCAAAAGTCACGGTTTTATTGAAAAATGAGAGTTTTTGTCAATTATTGCCCTTGAAATTTAAAACTGACTCATGCACCCTTCGCACCACAAGTTAGAACAGAGCAGGAGTATTTTTATGCGTTTAATTTTGGCCGGCTTTCTGGTCGCATTTTTGACGGGTTGTGTCCACGTTTCGAAGCCTGTGGCTTTAACCAGCAAGCCAGAAGAAGGGATGGCTTATTTTTATGGGAAGTTCAAACTGGATGATACTTCTTCAAATATGGATATTGTCTTAATTTTGCATAATACCGATGATATTCGCGAAAAGAAAAAAGACCCGTATAAAAAGAAAACCGTGACCCGTTACGGATTACGTTTTGAAAAAAATAATGAAGTCTACACCATTGCAGTAAAGCCAGGAGCCTACAAAATCCACGGTTTTGAGTATGGAACAGGCGGAGAGTTGCAAAAAAGTAATGACTCTTTGAGCGAGTCCAATGGGCTCATTTCCAAAGAGTTTACTATTAAGCCCGGCGAGGCGTTATATTTGGGTGATTGGTATGGTTCCGGTAGTATATCAAGTAGCTATATGACTACTCACTACAGTTGGAAA
>JBFHSP010000073.1:0-13472 GCA_041591085.1 Kangiellaceae bacterium
GAGTTAGTTCTCGCCGAAGATAGTCGTTATGCACCTATTGTCAGTTGCGATGGTCAAACCAATATTGCACTGTCTCCCGGAGACACTATTCGAGTTAAAAAGCACTCATTGTCGCTCAAAATTCTTCACCCTAAATCTCACGATTATTATGAAGTTTTACGCACCAAACTCGGTTGGGGCCAAAAACTATAAACTACTTATTTAAGTAGCAGAAATTCGCTGACAAAAACAACTTCTCGATTTACACTAAGGCGACTTTATTTCGGGATCACCTATCATGTTAGCGGCTATCCAAGTTAAAAATTTCGCTCTTATCGAAAATTTAAATCTCGATTTCTCAACCGGTATGACCGTAATTACTGGTGAAACCGGTGCGGGTAAATCAATTGTGATTGATGCCTTGGGGCTTGCCCTAGGCGAACGGGCCGATGTTTCAATGGTAAGAGCTGGGTCGGATAAAGCCGATATTACCGCAACCTTTCACTTTGAAGTGCCATCAACAACCAGCGCATGGCTTAAAGACCATGAGCTGTATGAAGGCAATGAGGTGATTTTGCGTAGAGTGATTGCCGCAGAAGGGCGCTCAAAGTGCTTTATTAATGGAATGAGCGTCACTTTAAGCATGCTCAAAGAGCTCGGTGACACTTTAGTCGATATTCATGGCCAACATGCACATCAATCGCTTTTAAAACCTAACTATCAACTTCAATTGCTCGATCAACTCTTGCCGACACAAAACCCAATTGAAGCGATTAAACAATGTGTGGGCGAATACCGAAAAGTTACCGCTCAAATCAATCAATTAACCACCGACGCACAGTCACGCAAAGAAAAATTAGAATTACTAAGTTACCAGTATTCCGAATTAGAGGCGCTTAAGATTTCCGACGAGTCGATTAGTCAACTGGAGCAAGATCACGCCAAGGCAACCCACACCCAAGAGCTGACTGAAGCGTCAGAACGAGCGTTAGCCACGTTTTTTGACGCCGATCCTGCTATTTTTGATATTGTTAACCAGCATTTAAGACTGTTTGAATCACTTAAAGAGAAAGACTCATCATTAGCCAGTAGCTTTGACTTATTAGCGGCTATAGCAGCCAATCTTGAAGAGTTAAAATTTGAACTGCGCCATTATCAAGACAGTTTAGAGATTGATCCTGATAAGTTTGCCGAGATGGATGAACAACTTTCAGCATTATTTGATATTGCGCGTAAACACCATGTTGAAATAGCCGAATTACCCACCGTTATGGCGCAAATTGGCGATCAGCTCAATCAACTCAATGATGTTGATGCCAATATGGACGAGCTCAATTCAAAACAATCCAAGTTGCAAAAGGACTATCAAGCGCTGAGCCAACAGCTCACCCAAATGCGACAGCAAACCGCTAAACAGTTGGAAACAGACGTCACTGAACAAATGCAACATCTTGGAATGAAAAAAGGCGTATTTGCGATTGAGGTGATACCTGAATCGGAGGGGCTGCATAGCACCGGAGCTGAAACGGTCGAATTCAAAGTAACGGCCAACCCCGGCCAGCCCCTTCAGCCGCTAGGAAAAGTAGCCTCGGGAGGAGAGCTTTCGCGGATCAGCTTAGCCATACAAGTGATCACTGCTCAACAGCACACCACACCTTGTTTAATTTTTGACGAAGTCGATGTCGGAATTGGTGGTCAAACCGCCGACACCGTCGGTCAAATGCTGAAAAACATTGCTAAACATGCACAGGTTATTTGTGTGACTCATCAGGCGCAAGTTGCTGCCAAAGGCGACACCCATTTATCAGCCAGTAAAGAATCGGATAATGCCAGCACTCAGTCAAAAATGATCCAATTAACCACCCAAGCAAGAGTGGAGGAAATTGCTCGTATGGTTGGAGGGCAATCCATTACCGAATCAACCTTGACCCATGCTAAAGAGCTATTGGGAGAATCTTGAGGTAAAAACCTGAGCCCTAGTGAAATATTATTTTTTAGGTTTTACGTAAAGCACTAAAGAATGATCAACCAAAGAAAAACCGTGTTTCTCGGCGATTTGCTTTTGCAACTTTTCAATTTCTTCTGAGTGAAATTCAATAACATCACCACTTTTAGTACAGACCATGTGATCGTGATGTTTACCCCGGTCAATTTCAAAAACGGAATGACCACCTTCGAAATTATGACGAGCCACTAAGCCCGCTTGCTCAAATTGAGTAAGCACTCGGTACACGGTGGCTAAACCGACTTCTTCTTCGGCTTCCATTAACGCTTTATATACGTCCTCAGCGCTCATATGAGGATTATCTGAGCTTTCAAGGATTTGTAGAATTTTAACTCGAGGCAGTGTTACTTTAAGTCCGGCCTTTTTAAGTTGTTGGTTTTCCAAAGGAATTCCCCTAACTAATGGAATTAAGTAATTTTTATTAACGGTGGCTATCACCAGATTTGTGGATATAATACGCAGATTCGTGGTCGAATCCCACACCTATTCACAAAATGAGACAATAATGCGACTTATATTCACCTGCTTTTTGATTGGTTTTTCATTAATCGCCTTAGAGGCGTGTTCACCCTATCGTATGGATATTCGCCAAGGCAATATTTTAGAACAAAAGCACCTTGATCAACTTAAACTTGGGATGACTAAAGGACAGGTTCAATATTTATTAGGTCGGGCAGTAGTAAGCGACTCTTTCTCAGATGATACTTGGTACTATATAAACACCTTTAAAAGCGGCAAAACTCAACAAGTCACCCAAGAACAATTGATATTAACATTTGAAAATGATGCGCTCGTTTCGGCACGCGGTGATGTGAAACTTCCCGAAGAATTCAACCACTAAGAAACGCTCAATTCATCTTTTAAAGTTTGAGCTATGCTTAAGTAATTCAAAAACTTAAGAATACTCAATGCGACTATTTCTCGGCGTTCTATTTTTGCTTTTAACTGGGTCGGCACAGTCATTTGCCGCGTCCGATGACGCCAACTGGGAAAAGCTTTACGCCGAGGTCAACACGGCTCCACAAGAAGTACTGGAAAAAGCAGAATCGTTAGTTCAAAAATTCGAACGCCAAGGTAATAAAGAACAATTACTCAAAGCCATTGAACTCACCATTGATACTTTATATTACTTGGAAAGACGCTTTGAAATGGGTAGCTATGCCCAACGCGGATTGTATCTTTTAGAAAACCAACCCAATCACCCACTGAGGCCCTTCTTTTTAGCTCAGTTAGCTTTAGTAGAGTTATCTAATCAAAATGCATTTCGTGGTAAACAATATTTAAATCAAGCGATAAAGCTGGCCGAGCAACTCGAAGACCGCGAACGATGGGCCAATGTACTTTCAATTGCCGGTCACTTTCATTACGAGTTTGGTGATTACAACGAGGCGCTTGCTTATTACTTAGCGATTCAACCTATTTTTGATAAGTCCAAAGAGGCAAACCTTCGAAGTAATAATTTGTCGGCGATAGCTCTGGTTTACAGTGCCCTTGGTCAAAACCAAGCGGCGGCGGACTATCATAAGCGCTCATTAAACGAACTCGATCAAACTCTATATCCATTAGATGCCAGCATTACGTTATTCAATATAGCAGTCACTTATCGCGCTATGGGAGAGTATAAAGACGCAGAGTCCTACCTAAACAAAGCCATTGCATTAAGTAAAGATCTCAATGATGAAATTGGCGTCGCTTACGCGAAATATGAACAGCAAGCACTCGCTGCGCAGCGCAAAGATTATTCACAGGCGCTTAGTATTATCGATGAAATATTGCCCATATTTGATAATAGCGGGCAAATTAATATGCGAGTCTTATCGCTCTTGGCTAAAGCGAGGTATAAAGCACTGAAAAAGGATTTAAGTTTTAGTTATGATCTTAACCTTGCATTAGAGATTATTAATAACAGTGGCTCAGAAACAAGACTGATTGACTATTACTTAGCATCAGCCAAAGCTTATGCCAATGTCGAGCAATTCAAAGAATCGAACGTGCATTATGAACAATGGGGAGAACTGATCTTAGAAGAGAATAAAAAAATAAATGATTCAACTATTAAAAAATTTCAAGCCAGTTTTGATTTAAAACAAAAAGAAAATGAAAACCTGTTATTGCAAAATGAAAATTTAAAGCAACAAGCAGCGCTTGAAAAAGATAACTATATTCAATGGTTGCTTATTTTAATAACCACCACTTTTGGTGCCATAGCGGCTTGGATATTCAGCGTACTTAAGTCACAGCTTAAATTAAAACGTCAATTCAAACAGCTCGCCATGACCGATGAGCTTACTTCGCTACCTAATAGACGCAGTATCAGCGAATATTTATCCATTAAGATCAATGAGTTTAAATTAGTAAATGAACCAACCATTGTGGCCATTTTTGATATCGACCATTTTAAAAGGGTCAATGACCACTTTGGACATGATATTGGCGATCAGGTTTTACGTTCTGTTGCAAATGCGATTACATCAAGTTTAAGAGCGCATGATCGAGTAGGCCGAATTGGTGGAGAAGAATTTTTAATAGTATTAACAAAAACCGATTTAAATCATGGCGAAAAGTTGTTTCAGAAAATCAAGTCAGCACTGACTAATTTAGTTGTTGAAGAACTCGACACACCAATAAAAATAACAGCGTCAATGGGAATGACGCTGGTTAATAATGAAGATGATTTTTTAAGCGTATATAAACGAGCTGATCAATTACTTTATCAAGCTAAAATCAATGGTAGAGATCGCTGTATTATTCAAGCTTAGTTTTTCGCTAGGGACTGTCTTAGTTTATTGTTTCTTTCGTGATTAGAAAAATCCCAAAATATATCCTCTAGTTTGACATATTGCACCAGCAAGTCGAATGACTCTTTTGAATCAAAATGGTTTGCGGCCATAATTAAACTCCCACCACTGAAACTTAAGGTTGGTGCACAATAAATTTGGCGATAGCTGCTATAAAGTCTGATATCGTTAGCATTTAAATAGCCAATCAATGAACTGTTTTTGTTTTCGATAACCAATTCACATAATTTTGCTTGGGAAATATGATCAACTAGGTGACTCTTCCCATTTGCCATGGTTGAGTAAAAGCTGAAGGTTAAGATCAAACTAAGAGATTTAATAAAGAGTTTCATATTGGATTTCCTTTCAATGCGAGTGTGAAGGAATATTAGATGAAATTATCGCCAATTGATTTAGAGCTAAACGGAATCATCTGAACGAAAACACTAAGAAAATTTGTGAGTATTTATCCGCAATAGAGTAGGCGATTTCTCAATGATTATGAACACTCTAACTTTTAATAAATTTTTGCAATAAAGAAATCTCGATAGGGTATACCAATCAACCTAGAAAAGTTTTTTAAAAAGAAAAGCGAACCATTGAAGTGGCAATCAGTAACTGCCCGCAATAATAAAGAGGTAACCCAACTAATCGATCGTATTTTTTGGGCGTTTTAAATCGATGTTGTGCAACAAATAAGTCCGAAAGCATAAAGAGCACCGCCCCTAAGCCAACAAGAGCAATTTGATCATCCGCTTGTATTGATAATGCAAGCGCGCACATCACACTTAGCACCATCATGTATATTAGAACGCCCCAGCGGACTACACCGCTAATGCTCGCGGCGATCCATTTAAAAACAAAAGTTGATATCCATAGAAGCAAAGCAGTCGTTACAAGCCACTCAGTATAGGAAAGTTCAAACTTCAAAAATGCCACTATGTAGGCAATATGGCCCAATAAAAAGGCGGTCATGCCAGCTAAAAGCCATTTTTTGCGATGGCCTAATAGCAATACATCTCCCAGCACGCCTAAACTGATTCCTACAACAATAAAGACATGCTCAGACAAAGACTCGCTCATTGCCAAACTCAGGGTATACCCCAGTAAAAAAACGGAGGTTGAAACCTTTAGCCCAGAAGCGGCCAGCTTCCGTGACTGCCATTCGCAAACAAGCAGCGTTATTAATGACGCAATTAGCAAAGTAAGAAATACAACGGGCAACTCGGCCATATTTAAGCCGGGGTTAATTTTGCATAAGCCAACACAAGTGTTTTTGGACCAACCGTTTCAAAATTGATTTGGATCCGAGCCTGAGGACCTGAACCTTCAAAATTAAGGACAACCCCTGAACCAAACTTAGGATGCTCCACCATTTGTCCTAATTGAAAACCCGAATCAGTGGCTTGTGATTTCAGCGTTGCCAATGATTGAAACATTGGCTGCGACACTTGCGCATTAAGCCGAATTTCCTCCAGCAAAGATCCGGGAATTTCTTTGATAAATCGAGACTTGGCAGGATAGGTTTCCTTGCCCCACAACCGTCGCTTTTCGGTGTAAAGCAAGTACAATTTTTTCATGGCGCGAGTGATCCCAACATAACAAAGACGCCGTTCTTCACAAAGTCCATCGGGATCATCCATCGACATTTGATGCGGAAATAGCTTTTCTTCCATGCCAGCTAAAAAAACCACCGGAAACTCCAACCCTTTTGCTGAGTGCAACGTCATTAATTGGACTGAATCTTCATACTGTTCCGCTTGAGCATCTCCAGCTTCCAAACTGGCATGCGACAAAAACGCTACCAAAGGTGGAAGCTCTTCTTCAAATGCATATTCTTCGCTATCAAACTCACCCGCGGCTGAAACCAGCTCTTGTAAGTTTTCTTTACGAGCAAGCCCTTTTTCGCCTTTTTCTTTTAAATACATCTCGAGTAAACCGGAGGCTTCAATCACAAAATCTATTTGCTGATGTAATTCATATTCGAGCGTAGTTTGTTCCATGTTTTCAATCAACGACTGGAAGCTTATTAAACTGTTTTTAGCACGCGCAGGAAGCTTGTCTTGGGCAATAACTTGGCTTGCCGCCTGCCACATACTGATACTTTGATCGCGCGCGAGTTCACGCACGGTTTCTACAGCTCGCTGCCCTAATCCTCGGGTTGGAGTATTCACCACCCGCTCAAATGCGGCATCGTCATTTCGATTAGTCATTAGGCGACAGTAAGCGAGGGTATCTTTTATTTCAGCTCGCTCGAAAAAGCGCAATCCGCCGTAGATGCGATAAGGAATTGCCCGTTGCAATAATGCTTCTTCGAGTACCCGAGATTGCGCGTTTGAACGATACAAAATAGCGCACTCGCTGTAATTATTGCCTTGATTCACATGATCTTGAATACGTGCCGCAATAAAGCGCGCCTCTTCTTGTTCGTTGAAAGCGGCATACACAGAAATAGGATCTCCCGTTTTACCACTGGTCCAAAGCTGTTTACCCATTCTATCGGTGTTATTGGCAATCACCGCATTGGCCGCCTTTAATATGGTTTCAGTTGAGCGATAGTTTTGCTCTAGCCTGATCAGCTCAGCTGGATGAAAATCTTTTCTAAATCGATGTAAATTTTCAATTTGCGCACCACGCCAACCATAAATTGATTGGTCATCATCTCCAACAATGGTGATTTGGCTGTTTTGATTACATAACAATTTTATCCATGCGTATTGGATATTATTGGTATCTTGAAACTCATCAACCAATAAATGTTTAAATCGATCTTGGTAATGCTCTCTTAAATGTAGGTTGTCTCTCAGTAATTCATAAGCACGCAACAACAACTCGGCAAAATCAACCAGTGAACTTTGACGACATTGCTGCTCGTAATGCGAATAAATGCTGGTCATGGTTGCGGTAAACAAATCTCCTTTATGCCGAATATCTTGTGGGCGCAAACCATCGTCTTTTTTCGCGTTAATAAACCACTGGGCTTGTTTCGGTTGCCATTCGTTTTCATCAAGACCCATTTCTTTAACAATGCGTTTGATGATCCGAAGTTGATCATCACTATCCAAAATTTGAAAATGGTCATCGAGCCCCGCATCTCTAGCGTGCGCGCGTAAAAGTCGGTGAGCCAAGCCATGAAAAGTTCCAATCCACATGTTCGAAGCGGAGCGACCCAACAAACTTTCGATGCGCCCACGCATTTCATGGGCGGCTTTATTAGTAAAGGTAACCGCTAATAACGCGTGCGGCGACAGTCCTCGTTCGCTAATTAGCCAAGCAATTCGATGCACCAGTACTCGGGTTTTTCCGCTCCCCGCACCTGCCAACACTAATAAGGCAGAAGCATCGGAAGCCACCGCTTGCGCTTGTGCATCATTTAAGAAATGTAAGATAGGATGTGTATTCATGGCGCGATTGTAACACTATCTAAACAACTAGTGCTTTTAAAATTTAACACCTTCGGCTTTAAGTTGATAAACTAAAAGCATTCGTAACAACCAAAAGCCCAATGTTAAATGATCCGATCTCTTTTAATTTTGTGTTTGGCTATCAGTTCACTGGTTTGGGCCAAGCAAGATGACTTATCAATTAGTTATGAACAAGCCCGAATGAGATTAAGCAAGCAAATAAAAAGTGATCCTATTATTGGCTTTAAAGCGGGCCTTACTTCGCAAGCGGGGATGGAAAAATTTAAGGTTAACACACCGCTAGCAGGAGTGTTGCTCAAGTCCGGACTTTTCAATAGCAATGAAAAGCCAACTAAAATAGCACTCAGTCACTTTGAAAAATTGATGCTCGAAACCGAAATTGGTTTTATTGCCTCATCCAGAATTGTTCATCCCTTAACCAGTATCGAAGAGCTTCAATCTAAATTTTCACAAGTAGCACCAGTGATTGAATTACCTGACTTAGGCTTTGGCGCGAGAGTAGCTCTTACCGGTGCCAATTTGGTTGAGTATAATGTCGCAGCAAAAGCCATCTTAGTGGGCACACCATTGCCTCTAAAGTCGATAGCGAATATCAACGAATTAACTACTCAACTAACCCATAACAACAACCTAGTTATTTCAGGAAATAGCCGAGATGCCTTAGGCGATCAGTGGCAAGCTTTGTTATGGTTAGTTAATCAAGTTGTAGCAATGGGATATACAATAGAGCCAAACCACTTATTAATTACTGGAGCACTAGGCCCGATGATTCCCGCGCAACCAGGCCAATATGCTGCCGATTTTACTGAGCTCGGTCAGATCCAATTTTACGTGCAATAAATTTCAACATTGAATGACACAATCGATTTTTTGGAGCCCTTTTAAAACATCATGAATCAATCTGAATCAATCAGTAGCACCAATCCTAAGTTAATGATGCAGGAAGTTTTTGATTTACAAAAACAGGCATTTAAAGCCAGTCCCTATAGCAGTCGCAAAGAGCGACTTGATATGCTTAAGGCCTTGAAAAACTCCTTAATAAAACATCAAGATCGCTTGGTTAAATCATTGGCTGCTGATTTTACTCACCGTTCTCACGACGACTCCAAACTCGCCGATATTCTGCCCACGGTAATGAACATTAAATACACCATGAAACAATTGAAAGGTTGGATGAAACCAGAAAAGCGCCATGTTAGTTTGATGTTTCAACCAGCGTCAGCTTGGGTCGAGTATCAACCGCTTGGGGTAATTGGGGTTATTGTTCCTTGGAATTACCCGGTGTTTCTGGCTTTAGGCCCTCTTACAGCCGCGATAGCCGCTGGTAATCGTGCCATGTTAAAGCTTTCCGAATTTACTCCGTATGCTAATCGTGTCATCAAGGAAATTATCAAAGAAGTCTTTGACCGTTCAGAAGTGGCCGTTATTGAAGGGGGAGCAGAAGTAGCAGCTGAGTTTTCAAAAATTCCTTTCGATCATTTATTTTTTACTGGCTCAACTCAAGTTGGGCGCTTGGTTATGAAAGAAGCAGCCAATAATCTTACGCCGGTTACTTTAGAACTTGGCGGAAAATCGCCAGCGATTATTGCGGACGATGTTGATGTCCATTTTGCCGTTGAGCGGTTACTGTATGGTAAATGTTTAAATGGCGGACAAACCTGTGTTGCCCCCGATTATGTGTTGTGCCCTAAAACTAAAGTAGCTGCTTTGGTGGAGGCCATCGACACTCAGTTTGCGCGCCTTTATCCTTCAATCAATGACAACCCTGATTACACTGCCATTGTATCGAGTGGCCAGTATCAACGCTTAACTTCTTGGTTAGAAGAGGCCATAGCGGCAGGCTGTGAGCTTATAACCATTAATCCGGGGCAAGAAGCGATAGATTCAAGTAAGCAAAAACTTCCACTCACTTTAATCATTGACCCACCAGCGCACCTTAAGCTTTCGGAGCAGGAGATTTTTGGCCCTATATTGCCAATATACAGTTATCAAAACCTTGCTGAAGCGGTTGCGTTTGTTCAAGACCGACCAAGACCGTTAGCTTTGTATGTCATGACCCACAATAAAAAAATAGAACGTCATATTTTAAATAATACTCATGCCGGCGGCGTTTGCATTAACGATGCGGTTTCCCACGTGGCTATCGATGATTTACCTTTTGGAGGCGTTGGGCCGTCAGGTATGGGGATGTATCACGGTCATGAAGGTTTTAAGACCTTTTCCAAAGCCAAGTCTGTGTTTAAAAAAGGACGCTTTAATTCAGCAAAAATGGCATTACCTCCCTATGGCAAATGGATCCATAAACTGATTTATGCCTTGTATTTACGGTAATTCAAGTGTTTAACCTGAACTCTGACTAATTAATTTTGGCTTTTAAAGGCCGATCAGCTATATTTTTCAAACTAATTCAAACAATAGTAGGAGCAAGACGTGAAGTTGTTGAAAAAAGGGGTAATTCTAATCATCTGTGCGTCATTAGCACCTTGGACATTAGCCAATGATGACAACCGACTCGCCAATACGGTTAATAGCTTCACCATAGAAAGCTATAACTTTGTGCTTAATTTAAATTTGTTGAATGAATTGTGCTCCATGGAGTCGTATTTAGATGTCAATCTTGATTCTAAAGCCTTTAATGATCGACTGAGCGCTAATATTGTTAAATTCGCAGAAATTGGCAATATTGACAAATATAATGCTGAAGAAGTCGCCAAGCGAGTCAAAATTAAATTTGTGTCATTCTTACAAGGTGTTCGTTATGGCGGTTTCATTGCCGATAACTTCATTAAAGTAAATTATCCTAAAGGCGTCTGTACCGATGACATTCGCAAAGAAGTTCAAGAAAAGGTCGCCGAATTAGTTAAAACTGATGAGTTTATGTTTGCTAAAGACGAATAGTCGATTCGCGATTCAAACCAAAGGTCAACGATAAAGTGTCGTTGGCCTTTTTTATTATCTATTTTTTTAAATCTTTAATCTGTTCACATAAAGCAAATTTACTTAAGTTAAACTCAAGTTTTATTACAACTATAAAATAATATGAAGCCACTTTTTGTTTCAATGTTTGCAGCCGCTTGTTTCAGCTCTGCCTGTGATAGCTCCTCTTTTTGGGCGGCTGACTATCAAAGCGAATTTGATTATTTGCAAGATTATTCATCTAAGATTGAACTTGATGGTTATCAAGTGGGAGGCAGTTATTCGTTTGATTCATCTTGGTCAATGTCGGTTAATTATTTTTCATCTTCTGGAGAAGCCAGTTGGCAAAAACAAATTACGGATGCATCACCCGTTTCTGAATTTGCTCAAATGGAACAGCGATCATTGGGTTTGGGATTGTTAATACTCCATGAAAAGTGGGCATCAAAAGTCACTCTTAATCGGGTCAAAGCCAATGACCAAGCTTTACTTAGAGCACCCTTTGAACTCGATAGAAGTGAATCGCAAGATAAAAGCCTATCCTATTCGATGGACTATTTAATCAATTCTGAAAAATGGAGTTTCGATCCACTCATTGGCATTCAGTATTTACACTCAGAAGGCAGTTTATTACAGCAATTTGCAACCGATCCAGTAACCCAAATTTTTACCGAATACACTTACAAAAGTTGGAGTGTATTTACTGATCTATCGGTTGGTTATTGGCATGAAACGACTTCTGGATTGACTTTTAATCCACAATTTACTCTAGGCTGGACTTTCCCCATTGAAGAAAATGATGAGCAATCGGCAATAGTAAGGCGCGGCGGCTTTGAACGACCTTTTACATCAGTCAGTGATCGGCAATTACAAGGAATTAGAACTCCAGACTCTGGTTTTTGGGAGGTTGCATTTGCCCTCAATTGGAAAAATGGTTGGGGTACTCGTCTTAGTTATACCAATAGCCTACAAGCGCCAACAGATCTATCTTCCAGTGTGATTGAAATTTCTTATAGCTTTTAATATAAACTATTTTTTAGTGCCCACGACGAGTTCGACGGTCCATTCTTTGACGCATTCGATCTCTTAACATTTGACGTTGCTCAGGTGATAAATTTTGAAATCGCTCTCTTAACTGTTGACGCTGCTCCGGCGTCATTCGATTAAATCGCTGAAACGCATCACGAATTTGTTGTTGCTGATCACTTGGCAACGCACGAAATTGCTCAAATTTTTGGCGCCATTGTTTTTTTTGCTCTGGAGAAAGCGATTGCCAACGATCAAAACGTTGCTGAGCTTGCACTTTTTGTTCGCTCGACATTGACAGCCAACGATTGGCACCTTGAACCAGTTGCGATTGTCTCTCTTCAGACAATTGCTGCCAATTCGATTCAAATCCTCTCAGAATTTGTTTTACTTCAGGCGATAATTGATCGAACGACTGTTGTGCAAAAAGTGTTGCTGAAAACAACACAAATAAACTAAGAAAAAATAACTTCTTCATTATTTTTCCTCCTGAGTTGGGTGTTTATAATGGGGCGTTGTTGAATTTATTGGCTGAGCGTTTGAAGGCGTTTCTAATTTATTAGGTTCGATATCGATTTCATCACCGGATGAACTTTCAGTTTGATCGAGTGACAACTCGCTAAATTCTATCAGCTCCATTGGATCGATGTTTTCTGATTCAACTAAATTTGAATCGGCTAAAAATAATAAAAAATCTTCCGACAAAGTAGGCTCGGTTCGAGTTATCGAAATCACCGATTCACTTGGGTTATTGGAGGCACCTGCGGTCAACGAGCAGCTAAGTAGCAACGTCATAGTTAATGTTTTTGTGGGTAACTTACGAACCACTTTGTGCTTCCTCAGCTAACCAAAATAGCATTTCCAAATCGTCGAGCATGTCCGGATCTTCACTCATTACATCGGTCAATAAAGGTTGCTGCCAATCAGCTTGAATGTCTGATTGATAATTGGGTGCAACCAACATGACCGTAATAGCAATGGCCGTTGCCGAAGCTAAAAAGCCCGCTGGTTTAAACCAAGCTTGCCAGATCTGCGGCTTTTGCTTAACCGCCGCCATGCGCGCTTGATTGAGTCGGCGCCGAATAGTGGGATCTAAACTCTCAATGCTTTGATCAAGCGCATCCACGTAAGGTGATTGCTCTTTACTGATGGCATCTGGCTTTTGCGAATGATCATGACTATTCATCACACATCTCCTCTACTGTTAAGCGGTGCTTGGGGTGAGAACTCAGCCAAAGCCTGATTTGCCCTCGACAAATGAGTTTTAACACTACCCTCACTGCACTGCATGATATGAGCGGTTTCTGCCGTACTCATACCTTCCCAATAACGCAACAAAAAACA
>JBFHSP010000074.1:0-13043 GCA_041591085.1 Kangiellaceae bacterium
ACCCGTTATAATCTTTAATCATTGTAGCCAGCCCAACTGAATAACGTTCAGCTTTACATTGATTAATAATTAAGTCTTTTTTAACCTCAAACTGCTTAAACTGAGCGCTGCCATTAGGCAACATACTCGTAACATCTCGGTCTCCGTTTTTTATGACAACCGAGTTACCTGTAAGCTCATTGATTAGTACCAGGTCTTTATGGACATACTTAGGCTCTTGTACATTATTCCACTCACATTCTTGAGCAATATCTCTTTTATACTTTTCCACGTACGATTTATACATCTCTGTGTATTGATTACTTACTTTAGTGTCTATTTGAGCTTCATTTAATTTTCTTGCTGTTACTTTAAAATACCCGCCATAAGAAAAAGAAATGGTCTCGTCTTCATTTTGAATAATAGCAATTTCCTCACCAAGCACTCTTTGAAAAGGCTTTAATGGCGTTGCAAGCAGAAAGTTACCTACGGATGTAAAACACGAACCAATGACACTTTCGCCACCAGTATTAACGCTTGGAAATACTAAATAATGCTCATCTAACGTAATAGTTCTGCCATATAGAATTGCTGGGATACCCATTAGATCTTTAGGTATTTCTGATGATGAAGGCTCTACCTTTAAGATTTGAAAGAGCTGCTGCTCAGGATAAAAAAACTCGCCCTTTTCCGATCCATTTATTACATTGGCAGCTATTAGCCTTGATGATAAGAATGCTACCAATACAATTCCAAGCTTTATAATTTTTTTCATACTTTTATTGCTCCCTTGCACTTTCACTGATAGCTGTATTAATTGGCGACAAAATAAAGTCGATAATTCGCCTTTCAGCTATTTTAACTTCTGCAGTTATTGCCATTCCTGCCATTAAACCATTCGCATCTACGCCTAAATTCAAATCATTGCTTAACACGGTTACATCGGCCATAAACGCCATTTGTTGACTAACCGATGACATAGAGCCTGGCCTTAATGTTCCTAGCTCACCATTAAGCATGCCATAGCGAGTAAACTTAAACGCGTTAACTTTAATTGCAACCGGTAAGCCTTTTTTTAAAAAGCCGACATCGCCATTTTCGAATTGAACCTGGGCTTTAAAAGGAATATCTGCTTTACCATTAATACTCGGTTGCGGCTGAATGGAAACTAATTGCCCGGTACCTACTACCACCACATCAACTTTGCCAATAAAAGCCCAAGCAATAGCACATAAGAACAAACCAATAATGCTCCAGGTGATCCAAATTGCTACTTTGTTTGGCGGCGTTTCGGTTACCTCTAACACCGCAGGCAAGAATTGATAGAGTTCTTTATCACTAAACCCCTGAGTATTGTTTTTTTTGCTTAGCTTCATGCTGTTTGATACCCATACAGTTTGGCATAATATCCTTGTTGCTCGATTAGCTCGTTATGGTTTCCTTGCTCAATCAACTTTCCATTATCTAACACAAATATTTTATTGGCTGCTCTAACGGTTGATAGCCTATGAGCAATCATAATAACGGTTCGACCTCTGCAAATATCTTTTAAGTTATCTTGAATAATCCGCTCTGACTCATAATCAAGTGCGCTGGTAGCTTCATCAAAAATGAGAATGTCAGGATCGGTCAGTAAGGCTCTGGCAATAGCTAATCTTTGACGTTGACCACCTGATAAGTTACGCCCGTACTCACCTACCATGGAATCATATCCATTAGGCATATTTAGAATAAATTCGTGTGCACCAGCGAGTTTGGCAGCACCCATTATTTTTTCAATGGGCGCTGTTGGGTCACCAAATGCAATATTTTCACGGACGGATTTATTAAATAGAAAGTTTTCTTGTAATACTACACCAATTTTTCGTCTTAAAAAGGCAGGATCAATCAATGCCAAATCAGCACCATCTATAAATACTTTACCTTTTTCAGGTAAGTACAGTTTTTGAATAAGTTTTGTCAGCGTGCTTTTACCGGAGCCTGAACGACCTACAATACCAACAACATGCCCTGACGGAATTGTAACCGAAACATCTTCTAGTACTCTTGGTGCATCGGCTTGATACTTGAAACTGATGTTATCGAAAACAATATTACCTTTTAAGTTAATTCCTTTTGACTGACTCGATTGAATAGTGGGCTCAGCCGGTGCATTTAAAATATCTCCAAGCCGTTCAATCGACACTCGTGCTTGCTGAAAGTCTTGCCACACTTGTACTAACCTTAAAATGGGCCCTGAAACTCTGCCTGCAAACATATTAAAAGCAATTAATTGTCCAACACTTATTTGTTGCTCAATTACTAAACGCGCACCAATCCAAAGAATCAGTAAGGTTGTCAGTTTATTGATAAAACTTGCTACCTGATTAGCTATGTTACTTAAATTAGCGGTTTTAAAAGATGACAATACATAATGCGCTAACTGACTTTCCCATTGGTGTTTTACTTTAGGTTCTAAGGCGAGCGACTTGATGGTTTCTATACCATTAACACTTTCAGTCAAAAAAGCCTGATTGGCAGCCCCATATTTAAACTTATCGTCGAGTCTGCGCTTTAATATAGGGGTTATAGTTGCAGATAACAAAATGTATAGGGGAATAGTTAATGCCACTACAGTAAATAGCGTTGTGCTGTAGTAATACATGATGGCAAAAAATACAAAGCTAAAAAACAGATCAATAACTAAAGTAAGCGATGTACCAGTAATGAAATTACGTATGGTATCTAGCTCTTTAACTCGAGCAACAATATTACCCACTTGGCGATGTTCAAAAAAGTTAATGGGTAACTTAACTAAGTGACTAAACAGCTGCGAGCCTAGCTCAACATCAACTCGGCTAGTGGTATGAGAAAACACATAGGTTCGAAGCCCACTCAAAACTACTTCAAATAGCGAAACTACTAATAGCCCAATACACAACACATCAAGCGTTGTGAGCCCTCTGTGAACCAACACCTTATCGATAACCACTTGAAAGAACAAAGGAGAAACCAATGCCAACATTTGAATGGCAAAAGAAGCTACCAATACTTGTGTTAGGAGTTTTTTATATTTAATAAGAGCAGGTATAAACCATGAAATATCGAATTTATTTCGTAAGTTTTGAATTGACACTCTTTTTCGAAATAAAAATGATTCGCCAGAATACAATTCGTTAAAAGCTTCCTGAGTTTCAACAATTAGAGATTGCTCACCAAATTGTTGAAAAATAACATTTTTATCGTCCGTTCTAACTACAACCACGTGTTCACCAGAATTTAAAATAGCTATACAGGGCAATAGCTCTTGGTTAACTTGATTAAAGTTTATTGGCTTAACCTTCGCTTTTAAGTCAGCTTTCTTTGCAAGAAGTAACAATGAAGTCTTATCTAAATAACTGATAGACAAACCATTATCATCGGCTAACCTCTCCAATGAGCACGAAACATCTAACAATTTAAAAATAACCGCTAAGCTAAAAGCGGGGGACAAGCCACTATCTCTACGAACATCCATTACTTAAATACTATTCAATGCAAAACGCCGCGATTCTACAGTTTTGCAGTGCAGCAGTTTTGGTAATATTTACTTTAAAGCGAAATGAGATATAGCAGATTTGAAGTATTTTTTAATGAAACAGAAGATTCAAATCGCACTCCAACTATTTCAAAATAGCTCCATTAATAAACACGTTTTGAACAAGGTTCAGATATTCAACCCTACTACATTTATTATTGATGAACTGATTTATTTTAAAACTTGGTCTCTTTGGGGGCACATAAGAGCCTTTATTTAATGCTTCAAAAAACATCTTTTGTTTTGTTATAAAATACAACCTATCATATGCTCGTTATCAATACATTATGAATACTTTAAAGCTAAAACAAGCAGCGGGCATTTTAACTGAACAAGATATTCAGCAAGTTGACCGACTTTTAGAAAAGTAGGAATTTAAAATCCTTTACAAGCCCAGTTTTAAACGGGCTTTTTTATAAAACTATTTATAACTTTGTAAAAACAAGAACAAATCTATCGGTCTTTCTTCTAATTTCTTTAGCAAAAGGACTCCCTTTGCGATCATCATTTGGATTACGCAATAGATCGCTTTTTGTAATCAACTTAAATCCTTGGTGTTCCATATCTTTAATTACAAAGGTTTCATCAATGCGGTGTAACTCTTGTGCTTGAGAACTGCCCGTACCAATTTCAGCAGAATGATCAATCACTAGAATTTTTGCTCCAGGTTTAAGCGCACGATTAATTTGCAGCAGCATATCTTCTTTATCAATTGTCCAGTTTTCGCCCACGTGATACATATCGTGATAACCCATCACGAAAATAGCGGCATCTAAAGAGTTAGCTGCAAAATCTAAGTTCTCTGTTTCACGATGATGCCGAATAATATTAGGTAATTGATTACCGGCAAAACGTTGCTCTAGCTCTTTTTCAACATAGGGCATATATGCTTGGTTATTATGCAAATACACTTTCCCTTTTGCCCCAACCAGTTGAGAGAGCAGTTCGCTGTAATAGCCTCCGCCTCCCAAAATATCGGCGACAACCCATCCAGGTTGAATATCCATCAGCTTTAATATTTGTTCGGGCTTACTAGTGGCATCACGAAGTCGATCAGACTCTAATCGATGAGGATCATTTAAGTTTAACTCGCCTGCGCTTACAACACTAACCAACAGAAACGCCAGTGAACTCACAACTAAGTAACGAAAGGCTTTCATGGGTAATTCCTTATTGATAACAAATGATACCTGTCAAAATAGCGGTTTATAGTTTTAATAGAAAGACACAAAAAGTAAATGAATGTAAAGTGTAAAGACTATTAGTTCCTATAAATTAAAATCCGTAGAGCTTACTCTTCAATTTTTTGCTTAAAATTGATATCCAAAATGAACCATTAGATAAGACTCCCAGCTTTTGTCTTCAAAAGAACCACCCCACCAATCATCCTCTTCTTTGGTCTGCCCTACCGATAATCCGAATCGCCAACCAGCATTTTTAAATCCATTGGGCATGTAGTAACTGTCAAATTGATAAAAATCGTCACCAAAACCGATTTGGCCGGCAGATAAACCCCAAGATAATGTTTGCTCTTGCCCTACAGGGGTTAGCCCTCCTATCGACCAACCGAGCAAGCCAACGGCGCCATTAAATTCTAATGACTCACTTTTGCTACCAAATTGCACCCCCACAACACCTCCGTATTGGGGGCCAAAACCGACCGCTATGGTAAATTGCTCGCTCGAGCAAAAAGGTGAAGTTAACACTAACAATACCGCCATTATTCTTTTCATAAGTCACCTTTACCCACTAAGTATTGCAACACTTGTGATAATAGGCTTTTAACAAACCATTGCTATAAACTTTTTTTTATCGTCAGAAGAAATTATTTAACCAAAACTCGCGAAAATTCAGGCTGAATAGAGAATACATTTAACCTATTTAGGCAAAAAGCGAGTTTTAACAAGAAAAGCAATGTAAAGCACAAAGCTAGCAGGACAATAGACGGCCGTTATCCCTAACTCTGTTTACTTAAATCGATTTGTTGTGATGCTTAATAGATTGACTTGTCACCGTTTCCGACGAAAAAAAACCTCTTTGGTTTTCTGGTATCCAGTAGGGTTCCTCGAACTCATCTACAGGCTCTTGTTCCCATTCGTACTGAATAACTTGTGGTTTTGAATCAACGCGAAACCATAGTAAAGCGGATGCTACTCCGCCGACTGCACCAAATAAGTGACCTTCAAAAGAAATTTGCGGATCCCACGGCAAAACACTGAGTACCATGCTACCAAACATAAACACCGCCACCATCATTAATGCGATTGAGCGTTTATCTCGTCTTAAAATGGCTGCAAGAAATAAAAAATAAAAAAGTCCATGAGTCAGACCGCTTGCACCAATGTGGTAGCTTTCTCTGCCCAAGAGCCAAACTCCTAATCCGGACACCATCCAAACCACCGCTATCACTCTCCATTGGGTTTTCGGATAGCCGTAATTAAGCAAGCTGGCAAGAAGAACAAGAGGTAAGGTATTCGATGCTAGATGATCCCATGAGCCATGAATAAATGGCATAAACAAGATGCCTGCTAAGCTCGACCAATCTCCAGGGAACACCCCCCAGTTTGAAAGCGAAAATGACCAAAGAGATTCTGCAGATTTAATGATCCACAATGAAATGATGAATAAAACTGATGCCCAAGCGGGCTTTAATGGAAATGCGTTCATCTCAACAAGATTAGGGCAAATCTGCTGAAATCAACGCATCAAAACAATTTTATTACCAACTAACCGACTAGTTTGCGGACTGCACCAACAATTGCGTCACCTTTAAAAGGCTTAACGATCCAACCTTTAACCCCAGCCGCTTTACCCCGCTCTTTCATACGAGGATCAGACTCAGTGGTCAGCATAATGATATTCACTGACTGATTACCTAGATCAGAGCGAATTTTTTCTGCCATGGTCAGGCCATCCATATTCGGCATGTTAACATCCGAAATAATCAGTTTAAGCCCGCCATCTGCACGCACTTTATCTAAACCGTCCTTGCCATCTACAGCAGAAGCGACATCAAATCCATTGTTTTGTAAAAAGGTGACAACTTCGTTTCTTACGGTTGCTGAATCGTCAACGACGAGCACTTGTGCCATTACTAATCTCCCGAAAAGCTCTAAAAAGAATGTTTAAACTAATATCAAATAAAATCACTAGTATGACTAAGTAATAGACTTAATCTTAAAAGAATTCAAGCTCCCCAGATTCAACCATTTTATTGACTTCTGCTTCTGAGTTTTGAAAATTCTCCGGATACCAACTCAAATTGAACACAAATTTTTGGTACAAATTAACCACACCCATAGGCTCAGGGCCTTTTACTTTATAATGAAAGCAAAGCTGTGGATCGGTGGTACCAAAAGAAATGTATTTGTGCATATGGTTAATCGAAATAGGTACTTGCGTTTTACTAATTTCTCCATCGGAATGATTTGAGAAACGATTTTTAATACCGCCCCAAATAAGATTAGTCATCTCATTCAGCAATGCATTAACAAATCTAAAGTCGGTGTCTTTAGGATTCATCGGAGTCAGTCCGTGCTTTACTAAATTTACAAGCTCCTGCTCGGTTGTTTGAATCATCATAAAGCCTCGATACCAATCGCTTTCCAAAGGTATCAAGCTCATCAACTCACCATAAATAATTTGGTCTTTCACTAAATAAGGAGATTCCATTTCAATTTGACAATTGCGCATACTGGCGCGGATAGCTTCTAATGAAATTTCCTGCATACCGCGAATAAGAGGCATTGGGTAAATACTTGAGAACAAATGAGAATCAATACCGTTTTTAAGTTTAGATAACTCATTGAGGTTAAATGAATCCACTACAAGCTCTTGTATTGCGTTTTCAACCAACTCATTCGGCTCAACCCGTAAAAACAGAGGCAACTCTGGGCGTTGCTCTCTAATTTTTCGCACCAGCTGGTAACCATCCAATTCTTTATGTTTGAATCCTGCTTGAATAATAACCCCACCTAAGTCAGTATTGCTGGCGAGCCATTCAAATAACGACGTTGCCGGTGCTTTTAGCCCTATCAACTCATTATCATTACAAAAGGATTTTAACTGAGCTTCTGCTTCAGGATTGTTTTCATAAATAAGAACTTTACTTTTTATCGTCATTGTCTTCTCGCTTAAACGTTAGAATAATTCCAGTTCACCAGAATCCACAGATGCATGCTCGTTAATTTCAATTTGAATGTCTTCTTTTACATCAGGAACAAGGTGAAAACTTAAATAAAAGGCTGCTTTTGCAGCAACATCTATTTTGCGAAATCCTTGTGCGGTGATATTAAAACTTTCCATTAAGTCTACACTTTGTCGATGCAATAAATTAGGCGTAGACATCCCAAGAGCACGAATGCCATTGCCTAACTCTCGTTTAATGATTCCGCACAAACTATTTCCAAACTCATAAATATAATCGATCGAATCTTGTTCAGTTAAAGCATCATTCGCCTTTATTCCTAGGCATTGCTTTACAAAAGAGGCCATTTCAGTATCAATATAATGAATAATCACAAACAAACGAAATTGATGACCACTGATAGTGAGAAAAACTGCTTTTTCAGTTTTGGTATTTTTAATGTCATGTATTTCTGACTTACTCCACTTAATTTCTTTTTGAATATCATTAATTGCTAAAGAAATACTGTCATCAAAGATGTTTTTCAACGCATCTGATAAGTTTCTCATCACCATATTAAGAAACCTTGTTAAGACATTTATCGAGTTGGGTTTGCGCAGCAGATAGCTCTGTCACTATCATTTTGCCGCTAGCTTGAATGTCTTGGAAAGTAGAAGTGGTTAAAATATCATTCTTATATAAATTTTCACGATAACTGGTACTGAGTTCTTGGGAACGAAGTGCTAATGCTCTAACTTCGTCAGCAACTACCGCAAATCCTCGTCCAAATTCACCGGCTCTTGCCGCTTCAATGGCGGCATTTAACGCCAAAATAACAATTTGTTTTACAATGTTGTAGAACTGACCATTTTGTTCACTCATCGCTTTATTGTGTTTCATCAACTCGGTCAAAGAATCATGCCAACGTTCGAAGGTCACCATAATTTGGGCAAGTTCAGATAGCTGGCTTTGCAATTGTTGTAAATTGTAACGAACGTCACCGCTGACTTGCTGTTCACTGAGTTTAATCGCTTCAATTTGCTGATTAAGCGAAGCTACTAATGAATTCTTCTCGCCAATGACCTCTTCAACCGATTTTTGCTGTAGCCGCTTGGCTTCGTTCAGCTGTTGCTCATAGGTTTTAGATTGATTACTGAGTTCGCGTTGCAATTCATCAAACAGCTTTAAATCGACTTTGGATTGAAGCTCTTGATTAAGAGCCTTTTTTTCCTGTTCCCATTGCTGTTGAGCCTGGGTTAAGCGCATGGAAAAAAATCCTGCGCCGGCTCCAACACCAATCAATAAAGTAAAAAGGTAATAAATAATTTCCATAATGATTTAATGTCTCTTATTTGATATCAGGAAATTCGAGTGCGTATTTTGCATTGATTTTTACCCGAGTTTTGAATGCTCTAAAGTCATCACCCTCAGAGCCCGACGTTAATACCACTTCGATACCACCACCTGATTCTTTTAAGAACTGTTTAACCGCATCCATTCCTACCCCTCGACCTGATATCTCGGTCACTTTTTCAGCGGTAGAAAAACCGGAGCTAAATATCAGATCGGCAATAGCTTGATCGTCAGGTCGTTTATTAGCATCGAATATTCCTGTATCGGCTGCTTTTTTGTAAATATGAGCCAAAGCTAAACCTTTTCCATCATCTTCTACTTCAATGATGACTTTGTCGTCCTCACGCGCAACTTCAATGTTGATATGGCCTGCGCGCGGTTTTCCTTTAGCTTCGCGGGCATCGGGCATTTCTATACCATGATCGACCGAATTTCGAAGCACATGCATAAAAATGTTATTGAGCATTGAGTGGATTTCCTTGCGAATAAGGACATCCCCATCATTGATTTTGACCACAGGCTTATCTTTAGTTAGCTCATCTGCCAAAGAATTCACCGATTGTAAAACGCCTGAAATTACATGGCTAAATGGTTGCGCCATCGTTTGAGCCAAAGTATTAAAAGCACCTGAAACCCATGCTTTCACTTTACTTTCAGTCGATGAAAAGTCGAGCGTGCGTGCTTTATTGATCAACTCCAATACATTCACATGGTCAATAAATACTTCGTCTCCTCCACCGCTACGCTTACCCAGTTTTTCATCAGCTACTTCTTGATAGCGCTTAATATCTTGTTCGGCTTTGGTTAGCTCCTCTAGTAATACTTCGGGCATCCACTCTTTAGCTTCGTTCTTTCTAAGCTCATCGTAGTGATGTTCGACTTCATGAACTGAATCGGTAATATAACTAAAGCCATAAGTACGAGCATTGCCTTTTACGGTATGCATATTTCTAAATAACTCCGCCACTAAATCCGGATCTTTACTTTTGGTTTTTTCAATCAAGCTACGGCAGTTTCCAATAAAGTCGTAACTGGTTTTTAAGAAGTCATCAAATTTATTCGAATCAACCGATAAAATTTGCCCGATAATTTCGAGCTCGCGTTTTTGCTCCTCAGCAGCCATTTGCAGTGCTCTAAGTTCAGTCACATCACGCACGGTTACCATAATCTTTTCAATTTCATCGGTTTGCTGATTAATAATTGGTACCCAGTCAAACTCGAGTAGTTTATCGCGACCATCTTCCATATGCTTAAACACTTCATTAACTAAAAGATGCGAGTTAAAATCCCACATCATTTCGTCAACACCGAGTAGCGATTCAACCGCATTTGTAACTTGATTCAGTGTATCGGAGCCTAAATTAGTATCAGTAAACACCACATCCATAAAGTTTCGGTTGGCGATTTGTTTGGTTTCTAATATTTCTTCCAAGAACGCAGAGTACTCAGGGTGAATGACGCCACCTTCAATAATGGTAAATAAGCCCTGATGTAAGTTGGCCATCATAACTGCAATATCTTTGTTCTTTTGACGCAGTTCAGCTGTACGCTCTCTTACTTTTTGTTCGAGGGTTCGGTTTTGCTCTTCGATTACTTCACGCATACGAATGTTTTTGATGGTAGTAACAAGAAGCCTTGCAATACTGGATGCAAATTCGTAGTCGCTGTCTTCAAACACCACTTCTTTGACACTGCCAGAAAAATTCATTGCGCCAATCAAAACATCTTTATCTAAAAGAGGCACACATAACAGCGCTTTTTCAACTTGGCCTTCTTGGCCAACAAAGCTGTCATCTTTGGAAGTGTTTGGCACAAATTTAATTTTCTTTGCTTGTGCTGCTTTACCAAGCACCCCCTCACCTAAAGAAAACTGTGCGGGCTTATGATCAGGGGAAATTTGTTTAGGTGGATAACAAGCTTTAAGCTCTAACTTGTCTTCTTCATTCATTAAGAACACCGAGCCATACGCCACTCCCGTTTGTTCGTGCATCGAAGCCAATACCTCTTCGAGTGCTTTATTTTGATCCAGCAAGGAAGCCAATACTTCACCGGTTGAATTCAGTTTTGCCAAATCGGCCATTTTCTTTTTAATCGATTTGCGCATAGAGTTAAAATTTTGCGACGCCAGTAAAATTAAAACAATCCAAGCAACCAACGCACTTTGACTTCCTAACGATACGGCATCAATTACACCTTGTTGTTCTTGATTAAATAAGTTGTCGGCTAATACAATCAATTGGTCAAATTCGTTAACGACTTGCTGAATAGCTTCATCTGAAGCTTGAAGTTTTTCTCGCGCTAACGCGATATTTTCCACCTGTTTGATTTTGTGCTCGGTGATATTACCTTCGGCGGTCGCTTTTTCTTTGATGTTCTCTAAGCGAATGAGGTATTCCTGCCAATTCGCCAAGTCTTTTAAAGTAGAAAGATTATTCTCTGCATTTTCATTTCTAACGACAATGCCATTAATCGAATCGGCAATTGCGGTTTTGGCTTTGTTTAAATAATCGAGATCGTTGGTACGATTGATTTCCTCGACCACATTAAACAATCCAACAATCAGTCCATCGACTCGACCAGCAAATCCTTCCATAAAATCTCGGGGTTCATCATCGTCGATATAATCCACCCAAATCACATCTTGTAAAAAAGCACCGGCATCATCCACCATTAAACTGTATTCTTCTACTTGTGCGCTCGCTGCGGCCTTTTCTTCAAGTACTACTAACTTAGCTTGAAGCATCACATCTACGGCAGCGACATAGGCCTTAAAATAGTCTCGAGCATTGGTTAAATGACTCGCCATGTCAGGATTAGATTTTACAATAGTGGCTAACTCTGAATACAACCTAGAGAACTCTTGTTCGCCTTGTTTAAATTCATTAGCAATGGCTTCAATTTGCTCACCTTCGTCGGAGTTGTATCCAGATGCACTTAATTTAGCGAGCTTTAACAAGCTAATTTGCAGTTGATTACTTTGTTTTAATACAGGAACCGCATTATCATTAACGCGCTCGGTAGAGCCTCCTATATCATAAAGATTATACAGGGCTAGTATGCTCGACACGGACAACAAGAAAATAATAATGCCAAAGCCAAGCCAAATTTTTTGCGAGAAATCAAGTTTTAGTAACTTCATAGAAAACCACACCCGTTTTTATTATGGCTTTAAGTATGGTCGATTTTTTCAATTGCGCAAATACGCCAGGATTTATCATTTAAATTAAAATCAAATAAAAACAATATGTTAGTTACAATTGCCCAATTAGATGACACAGAATTTAATATTTTTAATGGGTCTTGATTGATGATTCACATTGCTTTGCACTTTCTTGTTCCGGTTATGATCGCTTGGCTAATGACTAAAACCAGTGTTTTGCAACCCAAAGAGCTGAAGCAAGCCGTGATGATTATGTGGTTAACGATGTTGGTGGACCTCGACCATTTATTGGCGACCCCCATTTACGATCCGCTCCGTTGCAGTATAGGGTTCCATCCACTTCATCAGTGGCCAGCCATCTTCATCTATGCGGTGTTAGCAGGCTTTAAAAAGACCCGCTGGATTGGTATCGGGCTTATCATTCATATGATTTTAGACAGCCTTGATTGCTGGCACAGTCAAGGCTGGTGGTTGTAGCTAAAAGGGACGCTGGTGCACTTTTAACGAGAGGCTATGCAAACAATCATGCACTCCTGAAGGGAACAAGAATTTCAACAACCAGTCCTTTTGGCTCATTCGGATAAGCTCTAATCAAACCACTATGCGCAGCAATAGCCTTGGCTGCAATGGTTAAACCAAGTCCAGCCCCGCCAGATTCGCGACTACGAGCCTTTTCCGTACGATAAAATGGCTCAAAAATATGCGCGTCGACTGGGGCGAAGGTCCGCTGGAAGCAGCAACCGTGGTGCAGGGCGCCGGCAGCGGCACATTCTCGGCCAGCCACCAGTACCTCGACGACGACCCGACGGCGACGCCGCAGGACACCTACACCATCACGGTGACGGTGACCGACGACGACACCGGCAGCG
>JBFHSP010000075.1:0-13024 GCA_041591085.1 Kangiellaceae bacterium
AGCACAGACAAGGTTAATGCAGCCGATAACATAAGAGGAAAGACTTTAGTCGACATTTAAAATTCCTTTTAAAAATAATTCTGTGATTTATAGACAACTTAAAACGATGGACAAATTCTATGAATTTTTTGACCTGAATAATTCATATTACGTCACAGATTTAGTACATGCCAACTAAGTAGAAAAGGATTGTAACCGTTTAATTACCGAATGAGATTTTAATGACTGCAAGATCAATTGTTGTGATTCGATCGCTTTCGCTTTAACCAGTGTTTTGTTTTAATTTTAATTAATAGGTTTTGATTGCTCTAACCACTGTGCCGCTTGTTCGTAACTTAAAAAGCAACCAAACTCTTCTATGCCAACATGAACGCTGTACTCACGCCAAATATCAGCAAACCTTAAGTCGATTTTGTCTTTCATAACGGCGGCAGAACGATATTTAGCAGGTGCTTTACTGGCAAATTGTGCCAATGTTTCTAGATCTTGATATACCAGCATGGGAGTTGCATTGCGATAATCGATGAGAAAATTTAATCCTTTAGAATAGCGTTTATCTTTGACGATTTTGCCGAATGCTTCTAAAAGCTCGTCAATATAAACCTCTCCTTGCCATTGTAACTCTACATAAGAGGGGCTTTTATCAAATGAAATCTGGTAATTCATGCGATCAACTTATGTTTATTAAACCTAGCAACCATTAAAAACCTTATTTATAGTTTTAGTATAGCCCTCTTAAAAGGGCTAGATTAATCTAGTCCTTTATAAAACTTAATATTTTTGTGTAATGATGCGCAACTAAGAATCAAGCCGCTTCAACGCGCTAGCAAACGCATGTTCTGAAGTTGATAATACCCAGCGACAATACCCTGGAATGCCAGTCCAAGTACTGTTATTGATGACCAAATTGTATTGTTCAAATAATTCTAATACAGCCTTATCTGCTTGCTCTGTGGCAACTTCACTTTCTGAACTGGTCACTTGGGGGGGCTTGGCTACTAAAAACAATCCTCCTTGAGGAGGGATCACTTTCCACCCTTTTTTGCTTAAAACTTCACTCAAGGTTTTAGCACGCAAGGCCAGTAGCGATGATTGCTGTTTTAAGTGAGCCATGAGAGTAGGCTCTGAATTACTGTGGGCCTCAAAAAGCTCTCGGGTTGCATAACCCATGGTGTAATGAGACCACCTGTGAATTCGTAATTTCACTTGCTCCATCAATTCGGTTGAAGGTGACCACAAATAACCCACTCGTAACCCACCTGCTGAATACTCCTTCGATAACCCAGACATTAAAACAAATCGACCTTGTTCGCTAAGCAAGAGCTTATCTATCATGCCTTGTAATCGCCACTGAGCAGTTTGCTCTGGAAATTCTAACCCGGTAAAAATGGCATCCATCACCAGTGTCACGCCATGATCGGCACATACTTGTGCAATTTGTAAAAGTTCTTCTTCGGTATACAAAGCCCCGGTTGGATTAACAATGGGAGCATTTAAGAATAGCCAATAACGCGTTTTCGCCACGTCAGGTTGTGTAGCAAAAAAAGCTAACAAGGCTTGTGCTGATAATTTAAATTGTTCGTCTTCGGTGGTTGTAATTAACGCTTTTTTCACCTGATGAAATTCGCTTGCGGCAGAAAAATAACCGTAGCTTCCGGTTGGGATCAACAGAGTCGCTTGTTCCTGGCAACATTGTTTTAATAACGCAGAGTACAAAGGTGCTACACCCTCACTAAAAAATACTTTTGAGTAGGTAACCAAATTAAACCCTAAACGATGTTGTAAAATTCTACGCAGTGGTTCAGATGGATTGCTTTCATTGCCTGGAAATTTACGCACCAAAAAACTCTCTAACAGTACTTCTTTTAACAATGTTGGCGATGACAGTTCATTTTCGCCGTAGTCGAGTCTTACTGTATTGTGATCAAATGCTAATCGATTTCCCACAATAGCAGGTTGCGAGAAGGCTTGTTTAGCTGAATCCGATAGAGACAAACACGAATCATTAGGCTCATTTTTTTGAGTGACGCTTGCTTTACTGATTGCTCGCGTTCTTTGAAAGTACAACAGCTCTTCGATGAGGTTGGAATAATATAATTGGGGCATTACCGGTGATCGGCTATAGCTTAATTCAGCAGCATCGGTTAAATCTTGAAATAATGAGGCATTATTAATTAAAGAAATATTTAAAGAATAGTCTTGATACACGCGATTATTAATTAAAGCTAGAGTTACAACAACATTACTCGGGAGTGGATGTTGTGCTAAGTATCGATACAGTCCATTAATGGGTGGTTGGCTAGATAACTCCAAATGCTTTGAAGCATCAAGAATCAAAATGGTTTGATTGTCAACGCAGCAGTCAATCAGCATTTTTATTTGCTGTGCAGACTGAATTTCGAGCGGATCTATTTCAGTCATCACACACGTCGGCTTTAAAGCAGCAATCAACTTGGTAATAAGTTCTATTTGGGCTGGAACTTCTAATAGATTTAAATCCAGATCTTTGTCAATAAAGGGTTTTAATTGCTTAGAAACAAAGGTTAATGGAGGGCGATAGCATCTGAGCGTGTTGTTGAACAATTCTTTACGGCCTGGCGCTATAAAAATTTGTTCAGCGGTGCAGTCCACTTTGTGATAATAGTGAAAATACTCGCTGATTTGTTGACGAAAGCTGAGTAGCCCTGCCGTTTCTTCATAAGGAAAATGCGAGTGCTGTGCTAGCCAACCGGTTAACGCTCGTAAAAATGCGTATCGCTCTTCTGCATCTTCTCTATTATCGAAGGTTAAATCGACCGCGCTTCGAAGACGATCACTTTTTGTTTCCATTATGGATTGATAAATGACCTTTATATCACTTGGAACAACCAGTGTGGCTTCATACACATCCACCGAGTGAAATATTTTTCCTCCTTGTTGAGCATAGGCCTGCGCTGTTGTGGCATCAATGGCCGTTGTTTGATCGGCTGCCATATAAAATTCAAATCGATGATCGGTTTGTTTTTCAATCTGAACTAACGCATCTATTCCTGTGTCGGCGGCTTGTTCAACTTGAGTTTGCCAAACTCTTCGCACCATAAAGCCTCGACGTTGCATTAAGCGTTCGAGTACTGAGCGCCCGGGACGTCCACCTAAGTTAAGTATGAGTTTACCATTAGGTTTTAATTGCTCAATGGATTGTTCTACCGCTTTTGCGATTAAGCCCAGTCCAAACTGATCTTCAATGTATCCTTGCTGAGCAGTGTAATTACTTAAAGAATGCAAATATTCATCACTTGCCGAGTCTGCAATTAAAGCGTGCATAACTTCTGGCTCTGGATTAAGCACTTGTGGAATACAGCCTATAATTTTATCAAAATAATTTTTCTTCCCATAAAAATGAGAAAGTAGATCAGAGGTGTGAAATGATAAACAATTGATCAACGAAAAGTCATTGGCAAAAACAATTTCATTGCCTTCATCATCTAATCCATTCATAAAGGCATTCAGTTCAGCACAAACAACCGCTTTTGGATTAATGTCTAACCCTACCATTTGATGAGGCTGAAAACGTATGGCAAGCGCAATACTGATCCAACCTATGCCGCAACCTAACTCAACAATGTTTTTGCTGTGATACTCTGAAACGGGATAACGAATTAAACCTTCATAAAAAGTAAATGACCAGGCTTCAGGTAAAAAAGTACTAGGAAATTGAATAAGGGTTAAAGTATTGGGCTTATCATGACCGTCGAGTATAGATTGCTTGATCAGTTGAAAATGATAAAGATTAGGTTGAAATAACTCGGATTGATTTTTTAATTGGCCTAAAAAAATCCGTGCTTGCGCTCTTGTTTTGTTTTCTTTTAGTTGGCGATTGAGCTCGACAAAAGCATGATAAGCCGAAGAACTAGACTCACTGCATATATTTAGAAATTTCTCTAGATTCATTTTAATTGTTGTTATTTCGCCAGTATAAAAAGTGCCTTATCTAAGCACAACATTTAGCATGATACAAATAAGAATTAACCCGAATTCCATTTCCTTTAGTTTTGTAATCTCGAAATGCCATTAATTTCCTTTTAGCATTTTCGGTCCAGTAAACATCCATCATTCGGTAAGATGATACTGATGCATTAAATCGTTCACTGATGTATCTAATCCCTCTTCACTGTCAGATAACCCCGGCCCTATTTACGGCGAACCACCATTTCGTAAACTAAGTCATCCCAACTTGCCTCACCAAGCAGACGATCAACTAATTCATGTGCGGCCTGCTTTACCGCTTCAGTTTTTATACCGTTTTCAAAAAGTTGTACCCGTTTTATTGTAAACCCTATTCGCGCAAGTCTTGTTTCAGATGTCTAGTTTTTGATTATTCCCCGCCCCCTATCCCCCTCCCTCTGGAGGGGGTAAAAATCAATTTAGAGAATCACTTAATAACTGAAATCCAGTTTTATTATCGTAGTATCGATAAGCAACTGCGTAATCGAGGAACTTAGTTATTCATTCAATCATCAATATCAAATCTTATCCCCGGATTACGTTAAAAAACTAATCCGGGCTACGCTAACTTGATTGTCATTCTCGCGAAAGCGGGAATCCAGCTTTTTAATATCCTAATTGTTCTTACATCCCCCACCCTCTGAAGGGGATTAAAAGAGAGGCAACCAAGACTCGGCTATTTAAATTTCACCTTTTTTGTAATACCAATCAGCTTATCAGCCATTTCAGCGAGCGAGCCGGCAAGCGAGTTAAAGCTTTTAATATTGCCATGATTTTCATTATTCACATGAGCAATTTCATTAATGTTTTTAGAGATATCATTGGCCACCGTTGTTTGCTCTTCTGCGGCGGTAGCTATTTGGGTATTCATTTGATGAATTTGATTGACCGAATCGGTGATTTCAGTCAGGGCGTTTCCGGCAAGCTGTGCTTGATTAACACAATTTTGGGTAGAGTTACTGCCAGAATTCATAACCACAACCGCGTTTTTAGCGCCAGATTGAACATTTTCAATAATTTGCTGAATTTCGGCAGTGGACTCTTGCGTTCGTTGCGCCAGGCTTCTTACTTCATCGGCTACCACGGCAAAGCCTCTGCCTTGCTCGCCAGCGCGCGCTGCCTCAATGGCGGCATTCAGTGCCAGTAAATTGGTTTGTTCGGCAATGCCACGAATAACGTCCAATACAGTACCCACACTGTTGGTGTCATCTTCTAATTTTTTAATCACATCAGATGCAGCCTGAACTTCGTTGGCTAAATGATTGATGGTATCGATGGTGGAGTTCATCACATCCATACCTTTTTTGGCGGAATCGTCCGCCGAGCGAGCAGCATAGGCAGCAGTTTGGGCGTTTTGCGCGACTTCTTGAATGGTGGAACTCATTTGAGTAACCGCCGCGGCCACTTGTTCAAGCCTTGATGTGGTTAATTGAATGGAGTTTGCCACTTTACTCGAAGAACTATTCACTTCATCGGCATCACGACAAAGCTGATCAGATGCCGATACAATTTGCCCCATCATGTCAATTTGGAAATGTTGAGCCTTA
The DNA here is from genome assembly GCA_041591085.1 of Kangiellaceae bacterium. Lineage (GTDB taxonomy): Bacteria > Pseudomonadota > Gammaproteobacteria > Enterobacterales > Kangiellaceae > Pleionea. Next base: position 5,532 of record JBFHSP010000075.1, read on the forward strand.
TCGATTGCGGTTCGCATTTGGCCAATTTCATCATAGGTTTTTACAGTGATTTTATTGCGCAAATCCCCTTCGGCCAACAGATTTAAATGACGTACTGTAGTTTGTAGCGGTTTTTTAAATTTATTTTGTAATACCCAATAAATGACACCTAAAAGCAAAACAGAAAAAATCACCAGCGAGCCATACGCCATATTCACTAAGTTTTTAACTTTATCGTTTGCTTTTTCGGTTTTGGTTTTAATGAACCCCGCAATTTCTTTAGAAATATCTTCAGCTAAAGTCTTAGGCCCTCTATCGATTCCCTGAACTGCCGCATCACCTATTTTAGGGTCAAAGCCACTTTGCAAAAAAGCATTGTAGCCTTCTTGGTATTTAGCCAGTAACGTATCATGCTCCGTAATAAACTTTTTTAATAATTTTTCTGCTTGAGGATCTTTAACGACACCTAATAAAGCTTTTGCTTCTTGCTGAACCTGTTGGTTCATTTTTTGAAATCGCCCCCAATACTTGTCACGCTGATCTTCTTGGTGGCCTCTAAGCAATACATTCTTCCATTCTTGAATTTGAGTTTGAAAGTTGCCAACTAATTTACTGGCATCTTCAGCTCGCTCAACCCCATCATGTGAAGCTTGGTACATATTATCGATGGCAGAGTCAATTTGTTCTAATAGCAGGACAGCCACTACAAACTGAAGTACAAATACCCCTGCTAAAGCAGCTAACAAGCGGTTGATGAGGCTATTTGATAAAAATCCCATGTTATCTTCCTTTTTTCAATGCGAGCAAAGCTAACCTTAATTTTCGGCACCAATTGGTGTAAGTTTAGTCAACAATTGAAAATTTGAAATATTGAATTTAAACCTTTACAAACCGCTTAGCGTCTTAGCTAACAGTTTTTAATTATTGGGATACATTATGAAACGCTTGCTTATTTCTCTATTTTTAGTTTTCACTGGCTCGCTAGCATTAGCTGATAATGTCATCAAAAAGTCATTTGACATGAACTCTGGCGGCCTATTGGTTTTAAAAACCGACACAGGCTCAATCTCGGTCGATACCCATGATGACAACCAAGTATCGGTTGAAGTTGAAATAGATGGTTTAGATGACAATGAATTTGAAGTCTCTTTTGCTCAAGATAAAGACCGATTAATGGTTACGGGCGATAAACTGTCATCATCGTGGGGCTGGGGTAATCAGCGTGTTCACTTTGATATTCGAGTACCGAAAAACTTCAATTTAGATCTTAGAACCGCAGGAGGTTCCATCAGTGTGAGCGACTTAACCGGGCAGGTTGAAGTAGCCACTTCAGGCGGTAGTTTAAATTTTGGCAACATTGTGGGGCCGGTAAACGGTAGGACGTCGGGTGGCTCGATTACGGTTGATGGTGTTGAAGGCGACATCGAAGTTAAAACCTCGGGCGGCTCATTAAATCTCGGTGATATTAAAGGTGATTTAAAGGCACGCACCTCCGGTGGTTCGATTAACTTAGGTACAGTGTCTGGTTCAGCCGACGTAGCCACCTCGGGCGGTAGTATTCGAATTAAAGAAATAAGCGGTGAGTTAGAAGCCAGCACCTCAGGGGGTAGCATTGAAGTTACGCTTTCTGACTCATTGAAATCGAGCATTGATTTATCGACTAGCGGTGGCAACATAACCGTACGCTTAGATGAAAAAGTCAGCTTTACTCTCAATGCCCGTGGCAGCCGAATTAAATCTGACTTTCCGGTCAATGGTGAAACTTCAGCCGAGTACCGCTTAAAAGGCGATGTAAACGGAGGAGGTCCTAAAATGACGCTTAAAACCGCTAACGGTACGATTTATATTAAAGAGAAATAGTTTATTTTAAAGAAAAATAATCGCCCCCTAGTTTTCCAGCCTGCTCCATTTAAAGTCCGCCTAATAAGCGGACTTTTTTGTTTGGACTTGCGCTGCCTTAAGATTGATCTAAGCTTTAATAAAAAGCTTGGAGAGACCTTTATATGGAACTCATCGACTACTTAAAAATTCTTGCCGCCAAAGATGGTTCAGATTTATACCTCAGTACTGGTGCACCACCCTGCGCCAAATTTCAGGGAGTTCTTAAGCCATTAGAGAAAGATCCGCTGTCGCAAGCGAGAATTAATCAAATTGCACATCAAATAATGAGTGATGAGCAAGCAAAGGAATTCGCGCAAAAACTGGAAATGAACTTAGCTATTTCGGAAAAAGGCGTCGGGCGATTCCGAGTTAATATTTTTCAGCAGCGCAATGATGTTGCTCTGGTTATTCGCAACATTAAAACCGATATCCCTAATTACAAGCACCTAGGTTTACCCGACGTATTAACCAAGGTAATTATGGAAAAACGTGGATTAATTTTATTTGTGGGCGGTACCGGGTCAGGTAAATCGACGTCGTTAGCGGCACTGATTGATTACCGCAACTCTAATGCGCCAGAAGGCGGTCATATCATTACCATTGAAGATCCGGTAGAGTTTGTTCATCGCCACAAGCGCTGTATTATTAATCAACGAGAAGTAGGAGTAGACACATTAAGCTTTCATGAAGCCTTAAAAAATACCCTGCGCCAAGCCCCCGATGTCATATTAATTGGCGAAATCCGCGATAGAGAAACCATGGAGCATGCGCTCGCATTTGCTGAAACCGGTCATTTAGCCATATCAACCTTGCATGCCAATAACGCTAACCAGGCTCTTGACCGCATCATTAACTTTTTCCCCGAAGAACGTCGCAATCAATTACTCAATGATTTATCGCTTAACTTAAAAGCCTTTGTATCACAGCGCTTAATTCCCACCATTGAGGGCAAACGTTGCGCTGCCATTGAAATTTTACTCGGTTCTCCCACGGTACAAGAATTAGTCAAACGAGGGGATGTTCATGAAATAAAAGAGATTATGGAAAAGTCGATAAACCTAGGTATGCAAACCTTTGATAGAGCCCTGTTTAACTTATGGGATGCCAAGAAAATTTCATTGGATGAAGCACTCAAAAATGCTGACTCTCCCAACAATTTACGGCTTATGATTAAGTTAGCAGGGAAATCAGAAACGCCTTCAGAGCCTTCAGAGGAAAAACCAAAACAAGAGGCAAAAACAGTGACCACTCAATCAGGTCTTACTTTAGCCCTAGAAGATATCGATGAAGAAGAGGATGAACAAGAGGATGGTCCGGTAAGTTTTAAACTACCGGAGGAGTAAGTTTGCCATGAGCGTGTATTAAGAAGCTTTTTTTAATAAGTCGAACAAATTGTCTTTTAAAAATAAGCGTTTCTTTTTAAGCTCTTCTAAATACTCATCGCTTGTATTTTCAATCCCTTCTTCAATTCGAATCACGGCATGATCGATATCGTGGTATTCATCAAAAAGCCGTGCAAAATGCGCATCTTGCATTTTTAATTGATGAATTTTATCTTTCATTTCTGGAAGCTCTTTAACTAAACTATGTCTATCAATAATCATTATTTATTCTGACCTCTGGTTATTTAACCCTTTAATATCATTCATACCATAAGCTCAAATTATTCCGAGCTCCTAGGTTCAAGTTAACAAGGGGATGACCATCGAAAGTTGATCTGACTCAATCAACGGAATAAAAACTCTAACTTTTAGCAACGTTGTATCGCACAACAAGTTGACTGATATCTTTATATTCCAAGGGCTCAGAAAAATAATAGCCCTGAATAATATGGCAATGATGCTCTTTGAAAAAATTCAATTGTTGCTCTGTTTCAACACCTTCAGCGACCACTTTCATTCCTAAATTAGATGCCATAGAAATGATCGACTTAGCTATGGTTTCGCTGTCTTTATCTCCGGGAATATCTTTGACAAAACTTTTATCAATTTTCAATTTATCTAATGGCAGTTTTTTAAGATAAGACAAACTAGAATATCCAGTTCCGAAATCGTCTAATGACACTTTAATGCCACGATCTCTAAGCGAGCTCAATAACTTAATCGCCCGATCCAGATCCACCATCAACATACTTTCCGTCACTTCAAATTCAAGTAAATGATGCGGAAGTAGAAATTGCTCTAAAACTTCATCAACGCTTTTTATAAAGTGTTTATGGGCTATTTGCTGTGCTGATAGATTGACCGTAACATATTGCTCCTGATCAAATTGCTGATGCCACTTTTCGGCGGCAAAACAAGCTTCCTTTAGTACAAACTCACCAATTTCAATGATGGCTCCTGACTCTTCTGCAACTGGAATAAACTCAAGTGGATAAATTAGTCCCTGATCTTTACATCGCCAACGCACTAAAGCTTCTGTTCCGATAATTTTATTCGCATGAATATCCACTTGTGGTTGATACATAACAAAAAGTTCTTCATTTCTAATGGCTCGGCGTAAGTCGGCTTTTAAGCGTTCTTTTCGCTTAATCGATTGCTCCATTTCTGGACTGAAGAAAACCACTTTATTGCGGCCTGCGGCTTTTGCTCGATACATAGCGAGATCGGCTCTTTGCAACGCTTTGTCGGATTTGTCGGCATCACTAGGCACCATCACCACACCTTGGCTAACGGTAACCGAAATAGCATGTTTTCCAATTTGCGCCTCTTTAATCACCTCTTCTCTTATTTTTCGAGTAATATTGCTAGCTTCTTGGGTTGCTGTTTCTAAATCATCGGATAATTCGCTGAGCAAAATAACAAACTCATCACCACCAAAGCGGGCGACCGTATCAGAGTCTCGGCAGTGTTTTTTAAGTCGAGAAGCGGTAACTTGCAATAAAACATCACCTACCGCATGACCTATAGTGTCATTAATATTTTTAAATAAATCTAAGTCGATAAAAATCAGTGCCGCATTACGATTGTAACGAACACACATATTGATGGATTGCGTAAGCCTATCAACCAGCAAACTACGATTTGGTAAGTTGGTGAGTTCATCATGTTTTGCTAAATACTCAATTTTTGCAATGGATTCTTTTTGTTCCGTCACGTCAACCGCTACAGTCACAACGGCTGGCAATTGACTTTGTTTTCTAACAAAAGAAACCTTCGACATTTGATAATAACGAAGCTCTCCAAAACGCTGCTGCACCTCAATAATATGATTAAATGTACCGCTTTTATTGCCCATCAATAAAGCATCGTCCGAGAGCAGTTCTGCTAAATGCGGTTGCTGTTTCATTAATTCGCTTCGAGTGACTAATTTAAGCTGCTGGGCGGAGCGGTTAAACACCCGAGTACTTTCAAGGTTACTCATAATAAATTGACCTTGAGCATCGGTTGCAAAAATAGCATGCGGAACAATATTAATCACTTGACGGAGCTGAGCTTCACTTAAACTCAGTTCTTTGGTTCGGCGTTTTACTTCTGAGCGAAGAAAGTAAGTCACACCAAACAACAATATCAAGGTTAACGAAAGCCCCCAGAGGGTGTAGCGCATCCACACAGGCATTTCGAGTTCTGATTTTTGCTCTAGCCATCCTTTGGTAATACTGAAATACACTGAGTTTTTATTAAGTTTCCATGCACGTAAAGAGCGGTCGATTGCTGCTAATACATCTAAATTATCACCTCTTTTTGTTGCAAACAAAACCGCAAAAGGATTAAACATAATTTCACTGCGTTCAATTCGGTAGTATTTTTCAAACACCATGCCATAGTGGCTATTAACAACACCTGCATCAACTTTGCCGTTATCGATGGCCTCAAATACTTTTTGATAACTTTCCTCTGCAACAATTTGACAGTTGACAGAAAACTGCTGGCATAATTCGGCAAACCTTAATCCACTGATCCCATTATTAAGAACCGCCACCTTTTTTCCATCCAAAGACAAAAAGTTGTTAAGTTTTGCATCTCTCTCCATGTAAACCTGCCCCCACACGGTGAGAATACTTTCTTCATTAAAGTCGAAAAATTCGGCTCGTTCTGTGGAATAGCCAATCGATCCCATTAAGTCTAAATCGCCACTTTTTAAGCGCTCAAGTTGCATTGCCCATGCCTCAATGCTCCACTCAACTTCCCAGTTGTTTTCTTTAGCTATTTCGGCAAAAAGTTGCGGAATAATTCCATCGACTCGGCCGCGTTCATCCAAAAACACTAATGGCGGCGACGAAGCGCTACCAATTTTGATAACCCTTTTTCGCTCACTCGCCCACAGAGAAGACCATGTTAGAAATAAAAGAATGAATATTCGAAATAGCAAGGATAAACTTCCTCATTAATAGATATTTAAAGATAGGCTATCCCCCTTAGTAATGCCATGTTAACTGGTTGATTTTTAATCCGGTTTATTAACAAAGATACAAGACTTTTATTCGGGCCTTATTAATGCCGAGCTTTTATTCCGTGATACACTTAAAACTCAATTAAAGTATCCCCTTGTGCCATGAAGCGTGTCGAATTAACCGAAATTAAAAGCCAAAAAGTCAGCCCGAAAGCTGATTTGAACAGGCCATGGAACAAAGATACTGTTGCCACTGAAGAGCCCCTGTTAATTGAACTGGCTTGGACAATCAATAAGGAAGTCACTGTAAAAAACCTTTTAATGACTATGCGCACACCCGGATTCGATCGCGAATTGATTACAGGGCTGGTGTGGGCAGAACGATTTGTCTGTATAGAAGACATAGATGCAATTACAGAAGTTGAAACAAACCGCTGGCAGATCCGCTTAAATGAAAACGTCAAACCGGATTTAACCCAAATGGAACGATTGTTCACCGCGGTTTCTTCTTGTGGGGTATGCGGCAAAGCACAACTGCAATCTACTGAACTAAAAAACCCACCTGCTATTGGTACCGATAAAACCCAAATTAGATCTAACCAAGTATTGTTATTGAGCAATGTGGCTCAACAAAAACAATCAGGGTTTATTGAAACAGGTGGCATGCATGCAAGTGCAAGCTTTACGCCTGAAGGCCAGTTAGAAGCATTATGTGAAGATGTAGGGCGACATAATGCGCTCGATAAACTGGTTGGACATCAGCTCCAAAGCAAGCAATTGCCCGGTAAAGGGCGCATACTTTGGGTTAGCGGACGTACCAGTTTTGAGTTGGTCCAAAAGGCTATTATGGCAGGCTTTCCAATTATGGTGGCCGTGGGTGCTCCGAGTCATTTAGCCATTAATATGGCACAACGATTTGGAGTGACGTTAATTGGCTTTTGCCGCAACCAAAGTTTTAATATTTATTCTCATGCAGAGCGAATTGTACCTGAATGATGGGACATTCCTTTTCAGTCGCATGCTGTTAATTTAACCGTAGCATTGAAACTAAATACACTATGTCAAAAAACATTACTGCATTATCAAAACGCCAGGGACTTAAAAATAATCTTTTTGAGCGATTGGTTGAAAATAAAGACAAACAAGCCCTTGCCAAGTCATTTTTATTAGGTGATTCAGTGATTGCTGGCGCCGCTTCCTTTTATGATTTTATTGAAGGCGATAATGCCCATAAAAAAGCTTATGTGTGTAATGGATCGAGCTGCTTATGTGCCGGCACTCAAGACAAAGTGACAACGTTG
>JBFHSP010000076.1:0-12925 GCA_041591085.1 Kangiellaceae bacterium
GTCTGGGAGCAGTCAATGGTATGAGTTTGGCGTGAATAGCTACAGTAATGCGGCCAAGCAAAAACTGCTGGGTGTTAAAAAAGACAGTTTAGAGCGTTTCGGTGCAGTATCAGACGCAGTAGTAACAGAGATGGTATCTGGTATTACCAAGCAGGCTGATATTAAAGTATGTGGCGTCGCGGTTAGTGGTGTTGCCGGACCTTCGGGAGGCTCGATTGAAAAACCAGTAGGTACTGTTTGGATAGCCTGGTAGTTACCTTGTTTAAAAATTGTGTCACAAAGATTCTTATTCAGTGGTGATCGAGATATGATTCGTTTTAAAACCGTAGCGACTGCTATAAAAGGTCTTAACAAGTTATTACTCGAGTAAATTCTCATTTAAAATAGGGTGTTAAAATAATACTATCTATTTGAGTAGTTTTTTGCCATAATCGCTTCAACAGTCAACTTTAATTCAGAATATTTTTCGGAGATCACAATGGAAGACAGTAAAAAGAAAGCACTTGGAGCCGCTCTAACTCAGATAGAACGTCAGTTTGGCAAGGGGTCAATCATGCGTATGGGTGATGCCAGTGCGCGTAAAGATTTAGAGGTGATCTCAACAGGCTCTTTAGGACTTGATTTGGCACTAGGAGTAGGTGGCTTTCCAAAAGGTAGAATCATAGAAGTGTATGGCCCTGAATCATCGGGTAAAACCACTATTGCTTTGCAAGCTGTTGCTAATTGTCAAAAAAACGGTGGTACTGCGGCGTTTGTTGATGCTGAACACGCTTTAGATCCTATTTACGCAGAAAAACTGGGAGTTAACCTCGATGATCTGTTGGTTTCTCAACCAGACACAGGTGAACAAGCGCTCGAAATTACCGATATGCTCGTGCGTTCAGGCGCTGTCGATATCATAGTAGTTGATTCGGTAGCGGCTTTAACGCCTAAAGCTGAAATTGAAGGCGAAATGGGTGACTCGCACATGGGGCTGCAAGCTCGTTTAATGTCTCAAGCCTTAAGAAAATTAACTGCCAATATTCAAAGGGCTAATTGTGCGGTGGTGTTCATTAACCAAATTCGAATGAAAATTGGGGTAATGTTTGGTAGTCCTGAAACTACCACGGGTGGTAATGCATTAAAGTTTTACGCTTCGGTTCGTTTAGATATCCGTCGTACCGGGGCTATTAAGCAAGGCGATGAAGTAGTAGGAAATGAAACTCGGGTTAAAGTGGTTAAAAACAAAGTTGCACCTCCATTTAGGCAGGCTGAGTTCCAAATTATGTATGGAGAAGGTTGTTCGCTAGAAGGTGAAATCATTGATTTAGGCGTGAAAGAAGGCTTAGTTGATAAAGCCGGCGCTTGGTATAGCTACAACGGTGATCGTATCGGTCAGGGCAAAATGAACGTGATTAACTTCCTTAAAGAGAATCCATCCATATCAAAAGATATCGAAACTCAATTACGTACTAAGCTGCTTGGTAAAATGACAGCTAATGCTTCAGCAGATGACGATGTCGAGGTTGAAGCATAAATCGACACTGCTCTCTGCGTATGATAAAGCGATTCAGCTATTAGCCCGCAGAGAGCACTCTCAATTTGAATTAAACCAAAAGCTCATTCGAAAAGGATATTCTGAAGAAGAAACGGCCCCGGCTTTGGAAAGTTTGGTTAAAAAGGGTTGGTTGAGCGATTATCGATTTACCGAAGCGTGGATTCGTCATAGAATCCGTGGTGGCTTTGGTCGGCTCAAAATATTATCTGAGTTAAATCAAAAAGGTATTGCTCCAGACTTAGCATCCAACTGTATTCAACAGGCTGATGTAGACTGGTTTGCTTTAGCACTTAAAGTGCGTTTAAAAAAGTATCCAAAACCTTGGTCTGACTATAAAGAAAAAGCAAAACAGTACCGTTATATGTTGTCTCGAGGTTTCGAGCACGATCAAATACAATATTCCTTTGAAACGCAACCATCAGTACAGGATGAACCATGACGTTCATGAGCAGTAATCAAATTCGCGAAGCCTTCTTATCTTTTTTTGAAAAACACGGACACACCCGTGTAGATAGTAGTTCTTTGGTGCCAGGTAACGATCCAACTTTATTGTTTACCAATGCCGGAATGGTTCAATTTAAAGACTGTTTTTTGGGTTCGGATAAACGAGATTATGTACGAGCAGTCACCTCGCAAAAATGTGTACGAGCAGGTGGAAAACATAATGATTTAGAAAATGTAGGCTATACCGCAAGACACCATACCTTTTTTGAAATGCTCGGGAATTTCAGTTTTGGCGACTACTTCAAAGAAGAGGCTATACGGTTTGCCTGGGACTTTTTAACCAATGAATTAAAGCTGCCCAAGGAGAAACTTTGGGTAACCGTTTATCACGATGATCAAGAAGCTGAGGATATTTGGTTTAACAAAATAGGGATTGATCAAACGCGTTTTTCACGTTTAGGTGAAAAAGATAACTTCTTGGCTATGGGTGATACTGGACCATGTGGTCCTTGCTCTGAAATTTTCTATGATCACGGGCCAGAGGTAGCCGGCGGACCGCCAGGTAGCCCAGACGAAGATGGTGATCGTTATATTGAAGTATGGAATTTGGTTTTCATGCAGTTTAACCGCGATAAAAGTGGTAACTTAACCCCTTTACCTAAGCCCTCTGTTGATACCGGTATGGGATTAGAACGTATTTCAGCGGTTATGCAACATGTCCATTCAAACTATGAAATAGATTTATTTGAGTCATTGATCAAAGCGGTAGCTGCAGAATTAAAAGTGACTGACTTAACCCAAAAATCATTGCGTGTTATTGCCGATCATATTCGCTCTTGTGTTTTTTTAATTGGCGATGGTGTGGTTCCAAGCAACGAAGGTAGAGGTTATGTTTTGCGTCGAATCATGCGCCGAGCAATTAGGCACGGACATAAATTAGGAGCCTCATCAGCTTTCTTTCATAAATTGGTTACGCCTTTAGCTGAAGTGATGGGCGTTGCGTATCCCGATTTAATCAGCAAACAAAAGTCGATTGTTGATATGGTGTTACGAGAAGAAGAGCAGTTTGCCAAAACGCTAGATAATGGCATGAAAATTTTAGAAAACGATTTGGCCGAGCTTCAGGGTAGTGTTATCAGTGGTCAAACCTTATTTACACTTTACGATACCTACGGCTTTCCTGTTGATTTAACTGCCGATATAGCGCGAGAAAAAGGTCTAACCGTAGATAACGAAGCGTTTGAGCAATTGATGGCTCAGCAAAGAAAACGCTCTCAAGCGGCCGGGCAGTTCTCGGTAGATTATAACGACTTTGCTGATTTAACTGTTGAAACTTATTTTGATGGGTACGAGCATTTAAATGGATCCGCTACAATTGTAAGAATATTACAAGGCGAAAACTCGGTCGAAACTTTAAAAGCGGGGGAAGAGGGCCTTTTAATTACCGAATCTTCAGTTTTTTATGCCGAATCTGGCGGACAAGCCGGTGATTTAGGAACATTTGTTACGCCTAGCGGTAAGGCAATAGTAACCGATACCATCAAGATCCAAAAAGCCTTTGCCCATGTCGTAAAGGTAACTGAAGGGATGCTTAATCTTGATGAAACCGCAACTCTTAATGTTGATGCATCTGTTAGAAGACATACCGCGATTCATCATTCAGCGACCCATTTATTGCATGCTGCTTTACGTGAAGTTTTGGGAGAGCATGTCAACCAAAAAGGAAGTTTGGTTAACGCTGACCGACTTCGCTTTGACTTTTCGCATCCATCGCCGGTTTCGAAACAGGAATTACGCAAAGTTGAGCGTTTGGTCAACCAAGAGATCATGAAAAACTCAACTGTTACCGCCGATGTAATGTCAATGGACCAAGCTAAGGCAAAAGGCGCGATGGCTTTATTTGGTGAAAAGTACGGCGATGAGGTTCGAGTATTATCTATGGGGGATTTTTCGACCGAACTTTGCGGTGGTACGCACGTTACTGCAACCGGCGATATTGGGGTATTCAAAATTACCCAAGAATCAGGCATTGCCGCTGGCATCCGCCGCATTGAAGCTGTAGCCGGAGAACAAGCTTTAACATTTATTGAGCATTCTGAAGATCAAATTGGTGAATTATCGAAATTGCTCAAATCGGAACCGGCACAGTTAATTGAAAAATCCAAACAGTCGTTACAAAAATTGAAAGAGCTCGAAAAACAATTAGAGCAGCTGCAATCGAAACTTTCAGCCAATTTAGGGGATGAACTTGCTGATAAAGCGGAAACTTTTGGTGATATTAAATTAGTTGTACAAAAGGTCGTAGGGGTTGAGCCCAAAGCGCTACGCGAACTTCTTGATCAAGTTAAAAATAAAATCCAATCAGGAATCGTTGTTTTAGGTTTGGCTCAAGACGATAAGGTGAATCTAATCGCCGGTGTAACCAATGATCTTATTAAGCAATATAAAGCTGGAGACATTGTTAAGCTAGCAGCCGAAAAGGTTGGCGGTAAAGGTGGTGGACGACCCGATATGGCTCAAGCAGGTGGCTCTCAACCAGAAAACTTAGACGCAGCACTTAAAGCAGTTAAAGCTCTGTTTTAACTGCTTTAAGATTTTTTAGGGTTTTGGGCTAAGTTGGTCAAATTTAGTCCAAAACTATTCTTCTGCTAAATTGTTGTTATGGCAGATTTTGACTAAACTAACAAAGTCAGTCGGTAAAACGGATGAAATATAATCAGTTGGGACAGATTTGCTAATTCGAAGTAGTTTTTTGTTATTACGAAACGTGATTAAAAGCAAATTGCTTAGCTTGTCACCTCTATCCTGATATAATGCCGCCGCACTCATCAAGTACTAAACGAAATCTCTTCTAAGAAAGAGATCTGCAAAGGAGAAGTAGGATGTTGATTTTAACACGACGTGTTGGTGAAACATTAATGATTGGCGACGAAGTGACCGTTACGGTTCTCGGCGTTAAAGGTAACCAAGTTCGAATAGGAGTTAACGCTCCGAAAGAAGTTTCCGTTCACCGCGAAGAAATTTATTTACGAATTCAGCGTGAAAAAGAAATGTCAGGAAATTCAGCCGATTAAAGCTTGCAATTTAAAATTATTAAGGTAACATTCGCCTCCGCTGAACGGAGAGATGGCCGAGTGGCCGAAGGCGCTCCCCTGCTAAGGGAGTATACGGTTTGTCCCGTATCGAGGGTTCGAATCCCTCTCTCTCCGCCACTCTATTTTGAGAGATTGTCGATTAAAAAAGAGCGTTGAAATTCAGCAAAATTTTTTACGCGAACCATTGTGTAAATCAGTTTAACTTTGGCTTGACAAGGTAATAGCGGATCAGCATAATGGCGCCCCGTCGTAAAGACCACGCGCACGTAGCTCAGTTGGATAGAGTACCTGGCTACGAACCAGGCGGTCGGAGGTTCGAATCCTTCCGTGCGCGCCAAATAGAAAAAACCGTTCTTAACCGAACGGTTTTTTTTTGTCTTATTTCTATGTCTTGTTGTACTCGAGCATGATAATGTTGCTCATTATTGAACTATCGGTTTATCAATCCGACTAAAATCTATAAGAGAACGGATATGTCTGCGTTTATTATTGAAAACTTTTCATACATTGTTTTGGCGCTATTAATTTTCATTATCCTAATAGGCGTTGTCGTTTTAAACCTAGTTTTAAGCCAGTCAAAGCGTTCAATCAACAGTGCCACAATACAGCAATTATTAGAGCAGCAATCCTCCCAATTACGAGAGTTTCAAATCGAAAAATTTGGTGAAAGCGCACTTCGTTTTGAGAAAGAGTTTCACTCTATGAAAGACACTCTGACTCAAGCACAAAATGAATTAAAAGAAAGGGTGATTACTTCAATATCGGGATTAAATCAGTCGTTGCTTCAACAGCAATCTGAGTTTCAAAAACTAATCAGCGAAAAAATTTCAAAGCTTCATCAAGAAGTAAGTCAAGATGTTTTAAAAGGGCAGTCTCAACAGCAGTCTACATTATCGTTATTTAAGGAAGATCTATTAGGTAACTTGCAGCGAACACAACAGTTAAACCAACAAGCACAACTTGATCTTCGCGATAAACTGATCGAAGAGCTGCGGCAAACGGTTCGTTTAATGCGCGAAGAAATTACTAATACATTAACCAATAATTCAAAAGATATGGTTGAACGTATGAATAATTTGACTCAATCAACTGATGAGCGATTAAAGTCGATCAGTGGTCAAGTTGAAAAGCGGTTAAATGAAGGCTTTGAAAAAACAACACAAACGTTTAACGATGTATTAAAACGGCTAGCCCTAATAGATGATGCGCAAAAGAAAATAACAGAGCTTTCTTCTAATGTGGTGAGCTTACAACAAGTGTTAGCCGATAAACGCTCGCGCGGTGCTTTTGGGGAAGTTCAACTCAATTCTTTAGTTCAAAACGTATTACCTGAGTCACACTATCAAATCCAAGCAACGCTATCTAATGGCAAAATAGCCGACTGCCTTTTAAAGCTTCCTGAGCCGACTGGTCATTTGGCCATAGACGCGAAGTTTCCATTAGAGTCTTATCAAAAGATGACCGATTTTGAGCGATCGGAATTGGAACGCCAAAGTGCTGCAAAACAATTTAAACAAGATGTCAAAAAACACATTAACGACATCGCGGAAAAATACATTATTCAAAATGAAACGGCATCAGGAGCCATGATGTTTATCCCGGCAGAAGCTATTTTTGCTGAAATTCATGGTCATTTTCCAGAACTCGTAGAACTGGCTCACAAAGCAAAGGTATGGATGGTTTCACCAACTACCATGATGGCCATTTTAACCACGGCAAGCGCAGTTATCAAAGATGAAGCGACGCGTAAGCAAGTTCACATTATTCAAGAGCACTTAGGAGCACTTTCAGAGGATTTTGGACGGTTTAAAACCAGAATGGATAACCTGTCTAAACATATCGGACAGGTGTCAAAAGACGTTAAAGAGATCCACACTTCGGCGGATAAAATCACTAAACGCTTTGTCAAAATTGAAAAAGTAGAATTGCTTGAGGCTGATGACAAACCTCAGGTTGCTCATCAGGTTGAGAGTTAATTGCTAGAAATTTCCAGACTACAGCTTTATTTTTGAGGGCGTAACGCTGAATAATTAGTGTGAAGTCTGACTCATTTTGCTGATGAAATACCGTCAATATTGCAAAAAATTGACTATAGTTAAAAGAATCGTACTTTAGAGGGTATCAAAGTGACTTTACCTGCCGCAGTAGCTCGTTTTTTAGAAGACAACTCTGTCGAACACACCCTTGTCGCTAAAGCTAATCTAAACGCGGAAGCCATCGCGAAGAAAAATAGCGCAATTCTGCGCGGTGTGCTGTTAAAGGCCAATAAGGTTGAGTTTTTAGCCGTTGTTCAAAATGACTTCCTATTCGACTATGAAGTAGTTAAAGACTTGCTTGATTGTGAGCCTGCGATTATTGCTCGTGAAGATGCGCAAGTCATATTTAGTCAATGCGATAAAGGCTGCTGGGCACTCATTCCAACATTATTCAGATTACAAGGTATTGTCGATAGCTCCATCGAACAATTAGATTCAGTTTATTTGGATTCTGGCAATAAGAATTTCTATATACATGTTCAGCAAAGTGAATTTGAAAAGTTATTTAGTGGTAGCCAAAAACAAACCATTGCCTGTGGGCCTGAAAAGCTCTATTCCGGATCTAATAAAAATAATATCGAAGAGGCTCATTTAAACGAGTTCACTCCGATCAGAATCAAGCAACGTATTGACGAAACTTTTGATTTACCTGCGATGCCCGATATCGCTCAAGATATTATGAAGCTTCGAGTTGACCCGAGTGCCGATGCTGCAAAACTGGGAGCGATTGTTGCTAAAGATCCTAGTCTTTCGGCGCAAATAATAAGTTGGGCGAGCTCTCCTTATTATGGTTATAAAGGTACTATTGACTCCATTGAAACGGCCATATCTAGGGTACTTGGCTTTGATCTTGTTATGAATTTGGCCTTAGGCATTTCGATTGGAAAAGCGCTCAAAGTGCCTACAGCAGGTCCCTTAGGCCTTACTAAATTTTGGCAACAAGCCATTTATTCCGCCAGTTTGGTTGAAAAACTCTGTCAGTTAATTCCTATTAAACAGCGCCCAGAGAGGGGCTTGGCTTACTTATCCGGTCTATTACATAATTTCGGTCACTTGCTGTTAGGGCATTTATTTCCGCCACAATTTCAAATGATCAATCGTTTTATAGAAACAAACCCAAATATTCAAATTGAAGATATTGAACATTTTGTATTGGGCGTTACCCACCAAGAGATTGGTGCCTGGCTCATGAAAAACTGGCATATGCCGGACGAATTAATCGTTGCTGTTCGTTGGCATCATCAAGAGGAGTTCTGGAGTAAACATGCCGTTTATTCAAATTTAGTGCTGCTTGCGGGGCGACTTTTAAAAAGAATCGAAGTAGGGGATTCTCACTTGGTTGCGTTGCCGGCATCGACTTTAGAACTGCTGCATTTAGAGGAAGACAAGATTGAAGAGGTTTTTGAACGCTTACTAGATGAAAGAGTCTCTCTTGATGCCATTTCGAAGCAGCTAGTAGCCTAATTAACCTAAGTTCGGATAAAATATTTAGGCTTTAAGAGCTGCCAAGGATGAGCTTATTTAGGCGGTTAAGATTCTGTTCATATTGCCTGCTCTATCCTTCTTACTCGAACAGAGTACATCTATAGTAATTGTATTCTTAAATTCTTAGCTGATTGACAGATGTGTTTTGCTCTTTCAGACTATGTACCACTACTTTCTATCAGTGAAGTCTACATGAAACGGTTTTTTATAATTCTATTTGCAATCTTTGTGAGCTTATCAGCTTTTGCTAAAGAGTCTGCTTCTTGTAAGCTGATTTCTAAGCAACAAGCTATGGAAAGAGCTAAAAGCCAATCAGGCTCCAAGGCACTTTCAGCGACCTTAGTACAAGGAAAAAAGCCCGTTTATAAAGTTAAAGTAATTTCTGATAAAGGTCGGATTAAAACCATAATCATTAACGCTTGTGCATAAGTCCAGCTTAATAAAAAATTAAAGGATTAACCTTATGAAAGTGCTTATTGTCGAAGATGAAATCGCTTTGCAATCTCAGCTAAAAAAAGCTTTAACTGCCTCTGGTTACACGGTAGAGCAATCCTATGATGGCGAAGAAGGATTGTTTAACGCAACAGAACTGGCAATTGATTTAGCTATTATTGATTTGGGATTACCTAAGCTTAATGGATTAGATTTAATTACAAAGATAAGGCAGAAAAACTTAACCTTTCCGATTTTAATTTTAACCGCGCGATCTATGTGGCAAGAAAAAGTGGAAGG
Source organism: Kangiellaceae bacterium (assembly GCA_041591085.1). Taxonomy (GTDB): domain Bacteria; phylum Pseudomonadota; class Gammaproteobacteria; order Enterobacterales; family Kangiellaceae; genus Pleionea. The sequence continues at coordinate 9,330 of JBFHSP010000076.1, forward strand.
GCTATCAAAAGGTGCTGATGATTATTTAGTAAAACCTTTTGTTATGGAAGAACTGGTTGCTCGAGTGAATGCTTTGTTAAGGCGTTCTACTGGAGTCGCTTCGGCCACAGTAACAAAAGGCCCACTTGAACTGGATACCAATAACAAAAAATTTCAGCTTAATGGACAAGAGTTAGAGTTAACTGCATACGAATACAAAGTGCTTGAGTATCTCATGCTGCACCCAAGTAAGGTGGTTTCTAAAACTGAATTAACCGAACATATTTACGAACAAGATTATGATAAAGACAGTAACGTACTCGAAGTATTTATCAGACGCTTACGAAGAAAAATTGATCCTTCAGGCGAGCTTAATCCAATTGAGACATTACGAGGTCGTGGGTATCGACTTAATCCGGAGTTATAAGTGCGCCGGACATCATTACGCTTAAGACTGAGTGTCATTCTTTTTCTTTCCTTTACTTTATTGTCATTAGGGGTCATTTTTGCAATAGAAAGGGCCTTTGAAAAAAGCTTGGTCAACGAACTTAAAGAACGCATGAAAACCCAAGTTTTTATGATTCTTGCGGCGACGGAAGAAGCCCAAGATAACCAGTTATTTATTCCTGAAGTAATGCGTGAAGATGCGTTTAATCAAATTGATAGTGGCGTTTATGCGATTGTAGTGAATGAAGCACAGCAAGAGATTTGGCGTTCATTTTCTGCGGTTGAAGCTCACTTAGAAACTGCATCAGTTGAACGTTTTGGTGAATTCGTTTTTGATCAGTTTGAAGATGAGTGGGGCGGTTACTTTCGTTTGCAATTTGGTGTTGTATGGGAACACGAGGATGCATCTGAAAGCAGATTTGGCTTTACTATTTTTTATGACAAGCTTCTTTTGGAATCTGTATTGGATGACTTTAGATACACACTGCGTACTCATATTTTGGTGGTGTTGTTGATGATGTTAGTGATTCTAATGGTCGCTCTCACTTGGGGGTTGTTACCCTTGCGAAAGATCGCCCAAGATCTTCAGAAAATTGAAACTGGCAAACAACAACATTTATCTTTTGATTATCCTCAAGAGTTATTGCCTTTAACCGAAAATTTAAATCTTTTACTTGAAGCAGAAAAATCTCATCGACAGCGATATCGGGATACACTCAGTAATTTAGCTCATAGCTTGAAAACTCCATTAGCCATTCTCAAAGGATTAAACTTTTCAAACCTCAATACTAATGAACAAGATGAACAGCAACAGGAGTTGGAGAGTCAGATACAGCGCATGGATGAAATTATTCAATACCAATTGTATCGTCCAACAGGTGTTCACTCAGGTCATATTCTTTCTTCTACAGCGTTGCTACCACAAATAGAAAAATTAACGGCTGCACTTAAAAAAGTTTATCGTGAAAAGGCCATTGTTTTTGCAATTGAATGCGATGATAAAGCTCGATTCTTTGGTGATGAAGGCGATTTGATGGAACTGCTCGGTAACGTTGTCGATAACGCTTGTAAATGGACCTCTGATTTTGTGCGGATTAATGTTCAATATTCAGTTTTCGATGATAAACACAGTCTCACGATACAGATTGAAGATAATGGCCCCGGAATCAAACCCGAGTTAAGAGAAAGTATTTTAAAACGTGGACAACGAATTGATGAGCAAACTGAAGGCCAAGGGATTGGCTTATCGGTGGTGGCTGAATTAGTGAATCAATATCAAGGAACGATCACGGTGGCCGGTTCGGAACTTGGCGGCGCGCTCTTTATTTTAAACTTTAACTTTAGTCGTTAACTCGATGCGAAAAATTATTCACATCGACATGGATTGCTTTTATGCGGCAGTTGAAGTTCGCGATAACCCCAGCCTTCGGTCATTACCCATTGCTGTTGGTGGTAGACCTGAAAGACGAGGCGTTATTGCTACTTGTAACTATATAGCCAGAGATTACGGCGTTCGATCAGCTATGAGTTCTGCTCATGCTATTAGATTGTGTCGTGAACTTGTTATTTTGCCGCCCAACTTAAATAAGTATCGCCAAGTTTCTCGACAAATTCATGATGTATTCTCAAACTATACTAGTAATATAGAGCCATTATCATTGGATGAAGCCTACCTTGATGTTAGTCAGAGCAAACGTTATCAAGGTTCAGCCACTTTGATTGCTAAGGCGATAAAATCAGAAATTTTCTCATCGACAGGATTAGTTGCTTCTGCTGGCGTTGCTCCCAATAAATTTTTAGCGAAAGTTGCAAGCGACTGGAAAAAGCCCGATGGTCTATTTGTGATTACTCCTGAGCAAGTAGACTCGTTTATGCTGTACTTGCCGATTAAAAAAATTCCCGGAGTTGGCAAGATAACCGAACAAAAGTTACTAGATATTAACATCCGAACTTGTGGTGACTTACAAGCATTTACTAGGGAAGCGCTTGTGGAAAAATACGGTCAATTTGGTGAATCGCTTTTTCGTTATTGCAGAGGTAAAGATACGCGTTCGGTAAAAAATAGTTCAAGTCGTAAATCAAGTAGTCGAGAGCTGACATTACAAAATGATATTCTTGATATAGCACTCGCTAAAAAAGAGTTAAAGTATTTATATGAAAAGTTTATCAACAGCATAGACGATATTGAGTCAGAGCAAGTTAAATCAATATTTGTTAAAGTTAAGTTTACCGACTTTACATTAACACGGGTTGAAACTCAGTCAAAAAAACTGGAATTATCGGACTTTGAAGTTTTGCTAGAAGAAGCAATGAGGCGTAAATCACTGGCAATACGGCTAATTGGTCTTGGATATAAACCGCACTTGTCTCCGACTATTTCCGAACAAAGCTATCAACTAGAAATTCCATTTTATTAAGTATTTTTATTTTAAATGTTTGGAAAGTTTTTAAAACAGACACTATTCTAAACATCTCATTTTATCGTTTGACAAGTTCACTATGGGTTGGTGTACTGCATTTTATCTAAATTGAATACAAGCTTAGGGTCGTTATAATGGAAAGTGTTTTAGGTGGGCTGAATTTAATGGCAATTGGGATGGGAACCGTTTTTGTGTTCTTAGCTTTTTTGGTAATGGCGCTTACATTCACTTCTAAACTCATTCAACGGCTGTGGCCAGAAGAGCCACTAGAACCCAATTTAAATTTAAGTGCTCACACTCATGATAAGGTAATTGCCGCAATCTCGGCTGCTATTCACCAGTACAGAACAAAAAACAATCAAAAGTAGGGTAAGTATTATGCAAGGTGCACCATTAAAGATTACCGACGTTGTTTTAAGAGACGCTCACCAATCGTTATTTGCTACGCGCATGCGCATTGAAGACATGCTCCCGATGGCACAAAAGCTCGACCAAGTAGGCTACTGGTCGGTTGAAACTTGGGGCGGAGCTACTTTTGATTCATGCATTCGATTTTTAGGCGAAGATCCTTGGGAGCGGTTACGTTTGCTCAAACAAGCCATGCCCAACACCCCAATGCAAATGCTGTTTCTGTAACCGGAGTCAGGACCCCGACCGTGGCTGAGTTCGATATCGACGTCACCGAGCTCGACCAGTTCGCTAACCGCCTCCGAGAAGTCTCGAACGCCGGCGCCACGTCGTTCCAAGGGA
>JBFHSP010000077.1:0-12913 GCA_041591085.1 Kangiellaceae bacterium
GGTGCTCATGACTGTGATCGTCGTGATGGCAGGCACTTAAACTAAATAACGCCATTACACTTAACATAGCGGAGACCACTTTTCTCATAAAACACTCCAAAGGTTATCAATAAAACTTGTTTTAACAAACGCCGATCATAGGGGTAAGCATAGGTCTTATCAACAGTTGAAATACCCCTGTGATCAATAGCCATTCTGACTGAGCAAGCTGAACTTAGGATAATCAATGTCGTCGACGAACGAGCATGAACAACACTACCCAACTAAAAAGAAGGCTTCCTCCTCCACTTGAACTTGGCAATGGGGTAATGGTGATGGTTAATTGAACCGATTCGCCGAGTTCCCCGTCGGTAGCCTGTACGTTTGCGGTATAGGTTCCTAAAGTATTTATCGATCCCTGAACCAATCCCGCAGAAGTCAGGCTAAGTCCGGTCGGTAAATCCGACGATGAAAACATTAACTCATCTCCATTGGGGTCGTCGAAATAATCTGAAAGATCGATCTGGATCATTGCGTTCTGATTAGCCGTTACTGATACGTTTGACTGAGAAGGATTTGGAGCGAAATTCGGAATGTCTGTTAATGTTGTTTTGAATACTCCACGACCATAAGTGAAAGCGACAAGCTCAGTTTGTAAATTATGTCGAGTGTAGATGATTCTCTCCACCGAAACATTGGGTAATCCACTGGCTAGAGGTTGCCAACTGTTGCCCGAGTCTACGCTGACATACACGCCGATATCGGTGGCAATATAAAAAGTGCTGCTATCGTGAGGTGCAATCAGAATATCGTGTGCCGGCAAATCTGGCAGGGCTTCTATTCCTGAGTCTCCAACCGCGTACCAACTCACGCCTGCATCATCGCTTAACCAAGCGTGCGCTTGTCCAAAAGTTGAGACAGTAGCTGCGACCTTGTTGGGATTGTTACGATCAAAATTAATCGAAGAAATGTATCCCTGTGCGATTCGGTTAGACGGCATCGGTGTACTTCCTGTTCCGGATAATGCAGATGTATGACGATAGATGTTTCCATCACTGCCGCCGATCAAAACTAAATTCGAGTTACCGGGTTGCACTGCAATGGCTGTCATTCCATCAACGTAGTTCATTGAGTAGTGATTGATGCTTGTTTGGTTCCAATTGTCTCCTTGATCCTCGCTGCGCCATAAGGCCATGCCCGCTAGCCACAGACGCTTGTGATTATTTGGATCGAGAATAAAAGGCGCAATAAAGATACTGCGACCAAAGAAATCAGAGGTTATGTCGGTTATGGTCATGACCCCATTACTCCAACGGATTCGCGCAAGATTTGCGTATTGTGATGAAACATAAACGGTATTGGGATCTTTAGGGTCAATGGCTGAATAGGCTCCATCGCCACCAAAAATACTTTCCCATTCAGCGCCCCCCCTTTTCATTTGAGTGCCATTATCTTGCGTTCCTCCGATTAACATTGAACCATCTTGAGTCATCGATCCATGATAAAACTGTGTGACACCGTATTGATTGTTCAATGGTTGCCAGGCGACCTCACTAGAGGTTTGGTCACAATTGTTGCTGGCTAGCCGAGCAGAAGAATTTACCGATTGCCAAATGCCTCCATCATTGGTCGCATATAAACGAGTTTCTGTAACACTATCGAAATTCGGGTGGTACTTTATTAAATGATGATCGCCGTGAATATAACTATTGACGGCTTTATCTGCCCACCAGAATGAAGCTAAATTAAAATTCTCTCCGCCGTCATCGGAGCGCCATAAATCCAATCCTCCGGTCCAAACTCTGTTTTCGTTGGTGGGATCGACAGTTATCAAATTATAATACCAGCCCCCTCCAGCCAATCGACCGTGTTGATAGTTTCTAGTAGCAAAGCAATCGAATACCCAGTCGGTTGTTGACAGAAGGGCTCGATTATTGACATTCGAATCGTTGTAGTCATTGATTAAATCCCAGTGCGCACCGCCATCGTCCGAGCGATAGAATCCTTTAAGCCCATAAGGATAAGGACCGTATTGATTTTGGGCCGACAATGCATAAACCCTGTTGGGATTGGAAGGGGCATAAGCAATGGTTGTTCTTCCTTGATGCTGCGCTTCGAGCACACTATTCCAGGTTATTCCATTGTCAACACTTTGATAAACGGCAGCGCTGTGAAAGCTACCGCAAGAGACTAACAGTGCATTGGGCGTACTGAATGGTTGAATCTCAATTTCATGACAACCACCAATACGGGATGATTGATTCAGCACCAACTGCCACGAATCGCCAATGTCTTCGCTGCGCCAGATGCCCGTCTCGGTGGCGGCGAAAACAGTGCCATCATTTGCGGCCCGGATTTTGTTAACAAAGCGAAAATTGGAGTTATTCAAAGTAAAAGACAAAGCTTGCCAGTTTTCTCCATCATCGGTAGATCGGTAAATGCCATTGCCCACAACGCCACGACTGCGCACAATTGGTCGACCCACATAAACACCTTCACCGGTACCTGCGAGTATCGTATTTGGCGATGTTGGAACAACCGCAAGAGTCACCACCGCCATGTTCTCCAAATCATCAGAAACCGCGCGCCATTCGCTGCCACCGTTGATTGATTTCCAAACGCCGCCTGATACGCCTGCGGCATAAATAATGTCCGGATTATCTGGATTAAACTCCAAACTGCGAGTTCTTCCCCCCACCTGCTGCGGTCCTAAGCTTTGCCAAGGCTCTGCTAACTTGTTGGAATTGTTGGAAAAGAAAAGTCTTTTCTTGTTGATTGCGTCAGTATAATTTTCAACGGGCGTTATTGAGTGGGTTTTCGACAATCGTTTATTCGCATAATAACTGCCTGCACCATCAGGCGATTCACTGGTTTTAGTTTTGTGTTTGAAATAACTTTTTGATAATCGCTGAGTCTGTGCCGATTCATCCATATGGTCATTAACACCGACTAGGTAGCAGTGGGCTAAAAGTCCGATAAAAACAAAACTTCCGAGTATAATTGTTGTCTTTTTCAATGGTAACGTCCCTAGTTTAATTTGCGGCAAAGAATAGATTTGATTAAATCGAACTATGGTTTATAAATCAAGGGGCGACTTGCAGGACTATTGCCATGATTAATTTAAAACAAGGCATTGTGTTTATAATTTTTAGCGAGAATATTTTGGGATCTTAGAAAGATTGCCGTTAAATAATCCAGCTAAAAGGGGTTGTTCTGGTTCGCTGAATGCTTTTTATTGGGTGTCTTTCAACAAGTTGATCTTCTTCAACAAGTTGAAAGACCTAGGCTTGGAATTTAAATGCAAAACACGCCGCATAATTGATATTTCAATGCCGTCGACGAGCAATGTGTGAGTGATGGCATCGTGACTTGCATGGAGCACCAAGATGAGTTGGTAAAGATGGGAATGAAATTAATGAGTATTGCGAGTCTTTCAAGTTTTAAGAAAAGAATATGGGTCTTGGTATTCGCGGGATTGTCATATGGTTGTCAATTTGAGACTGTGACAGGTGGGCCATGTGAATACGAGGACTTTGAAGAAACGACACAAATCCTTGTGGTAAATGATACTCAAATTATCGCCAAAGGCATTGAACATTCTTATGAAATTAACGCAGAATTTTTCGAGGTGCCGCCGAAAGCCGGCGAAAAATATCATGTCAGTGTCAAACAGATTACCAGCGGAAGCTGCGCGCCGATAATCATCAACTCATTGCAGAAAGTATCAATGCATCCAACGCTGCAAAAAGAATCTGAACAATTCCAGAACTTGATAAAAATGCAAGCACCCTAGACGGTCGCTTTTCGTTAAATCCAATGTTTGAGTTTTTCAATGGTATTTTTAAAAAGATCTTCATCAGGGGCTTCAATATGAATGGTTTTTTGGGTTACCGAGTGAATAAAAGTCAACGTTTTTGCATGTAAGAATAATCGTTCCGCTTTCAAATAGACTCTAAAAAAATCGTTATGAGTGGTTTTTCCATAAGAAGTATCACCAATTATGGGATGTGAAATATGCTTCATATGCCTTCTTAGTTGATGGCGCCTACCGGTTTTTGGTTTCAATTGAACGAGTGAGTATCGACTTTGAGGATAACGATCAATTAATACGGGTATTTCAAATTGTTCGAGGGTGTTCAGTTCTGTTTGTGCTTCTTGCGTTTTCAATTTGGATTTATCTTGCGATTTAAATACCGCTTTTTCTTTTATTGGATGATCGATCAACAATTCTTTTGGCGTAAACCCTCGAACCAATGCTAGATATTCTTTGGTGACTAAATGGTTTTCAAATTGTAATGAAACTTGTTTTTGTGCCTCTGGGTTGAGTGCCAATAACACAACACCCGAGGTCGGTTTATCCAGTCGATGGATTGGATAAACCTTTTGGCCAATTTGGTTACGAATTTCTTGCAGCAAAAATCGAGTTTCGTGTTTATCAATATCACTTTTATGTATAAGTAGACCGGCGGGTTTGTTTACCGCTATAAAGTGATCATCTTGAAACAAAATAGAGTGTTGCATGCACAACTACAGCCCAACCGAATCAATTTCATCTTGTGTCAGATTTCGATATTCGCCAGGTTGTAATTCTTGTTCGAGCTTAATTTTGCCAATTTGTTCGCGATGCAATGATTCTACTTTATTGCCTATGGCGCCAAACATTCTTTTAACTTGATGATATCGGCCTTCGGTAATGCTAAGCCGGTAGTGGTACTCATCGATGATTTCTACTTTGGCGGGCTTGGTTCTGACCTTATCATTTTTAAGGAAAACGCCTTCTTCGAGTTTTTTAATTTGTCTTTCATCCAGTGGTTCAATCGTTTCCACCAAATAGACTTTTGCACAATCGTGTTTTGGCGAGATCACCCGGTGCAACCATTGACCGTCATCGGTCAGTAAAACCAGTCCGGAGGTGTCCATATCAAGCCTGCCAGCAACACTGAGTTGCTCTTTTCTCGGTTCATCAATAAATTCCATCACGGTTAAATGCTCTTTGTCTTTGGTGGCGCTGACAAATCCGACAGGCTTGTTCAGCATAAAATAGCGCTGCGACAAATTGCCCAGTAGCTCACCATCAATGCAGACTTTATCGTTGGCATTAATCTTGGTGTCGGCCAATCTCACCAGTTCATCGTTAAGAGTCACACGCTTACCGTAGAGCAAATACTTAACCTGCTTGCGGGAATAATCAGTCGACTGACTGATGAAGCGATCGAGTCGCATTGGAAATTTCATTGACATATAGGAAATACTCAAAAACCTAATCAGGTAAAACAGGTATAATGAACTCTAGTTTACCTTAATTTTGATTATGAATAACGCATGTCTGACTTTGAATTTCGATTTGGTGGGATTGCAAGGCTTTATGGTCGAAAAGCTTTAGCTGTGTTTCGACACTCCCACGTGGTGGTTGTGGGTATTGGAGGCGTCGGCAGTTGGGTCGCAGAAGCTTTAGCGCGCTCAGCTATTGGTGAAATCACGTTGATTGATTTAGATGATATTTGTACTTCAAACATCAATCGTCAAATTCATGCGCTCGATGGCGCAGTAGGTCAGCTAAAAGTTGAAGCAATGGCCGAGCGGATCAAACTCATTAATCCTGAGTGTATAGTCCATGTGGTTGCCGACTTTGTGACACCTGATAATTTGGAAAAACTGATCCCAGCATCCTGCAGTTACGTGGTCGATGCGATTGATAGCGTTAAAGCGAAAGCCGCGCTTATTGCGCACTGTAAAAGAAATAAAACTTTAATTATTACGGTGGGTGCAGCTGGAGGGCAGAGTGACCCTACTCAAATCACCATCAGCGATTTAAGCAAAACAGTGCAAGACCCACTTAGTGCTAAAGTGCGTAATCTACTTCGCCGTGAATACAATTTTAGCCGAAATCCCAAAAGGCGATTCAGTGTGGATTGCGTGTTCTCGCATGAGCAACCGGTTTATCCAATGCCTGACGGCGAAGTCTGCCAAAGTAAGACCTTTACCGATGGTTCAACCAAACTCGATTGTGCCGGTGGCTTTGGCGCTACAACCGTTGTGACTGCGAGTTTTGGTATGGTGGCGGTGAGCCGAGTATTGCATAAATTAAAAGCGAAGGCGGAAAGAGAGCTTAAGGAATAATAAAATAGATAGTTTTTGCTGTGTCATTAGGTTTTATTTTTGAACTAATCACCAATATGCCCTTTGAAAACATTAGGTCGCAAGGCAGAAAAAGTAGAGCAAAACCGCTTTTGACTTTAAGATTTAAAAACTGGACTCCGCTTCATCATATTTGCGGAATGACAAATTGATTTAATCAGATCGTCATCCCATACTTGATACGAGATCCCGTTTTTTATGTCCTAAAAAATAAGCTAAAAAAAGAGCCGCTGCTGCGGCTCGGTTTCAAATCAATCTCAATATTCTTAAGAAATTTTCTCACCTGCTGCTTGTTTATCAGCATGATAAGAGCTGCGAACCATTGGGCCGCTGGCTACATTTTCAAAACCCATTTCTTTAGCTTTATCGGCAAACATTTTAAAATCGGCCGGTGTGACAAATCGCTCCACCGGATGATGATGTTTACTCGGCTGTAAATACTGACCAATAGTTAACATATCTACATTATGAGCGCGTAAGTCTTGCATCACTTCAAGAATTTCTTCATTGGTTTCTCCAAGACCCACCATCAATCCCGATTTAGTCGAGACATGCGGATAACGCTCTTTGTGCTTTTTCAATAAATCGAGCGACCATTGATAATCAGCACCCGGGCGTACTTGGCGATAAAGTCGTGGTACCGTTTCTAAGTTGTGATTAAATACATCGGGTAAACCGTCACCCAAAATATCTAGCGCCACTTCCATGCGCCCTCTAAAGTCAGGCACCAGTGTTTCAATTTTTGTAATTGGAGAGCGCGTTCTAACTTCATTAACACAATCAACGAAATGCTGAGCACCGCCGTCTTTTAAGTCATCGCGATCAACAGACGTTATCACAACATACTTTAACTTCATGTTTATTACTGAGTCCGCTAAATCAACTGGCTCATCTTTATTAGGAGCCAAAGGCCTGCCATGCGCTACATCACAAAACGGACAACGACGCGTACAGATATCACCTAAAATCATAAAGGTTGCAGTCCCGTGACCAAAACACTCTGGCAAATTAGGACAACTGGCTTCTTCGCATACTGTGTGCAATTTTTTATTGCGCAGCATGGTTTTAATTTCATTGATTTGATTACCTGTTGGTAGCTTTACTCTAATCCAATCAGGTTTTTTCGGCATTTTTTCGGTCGGTACAATTTTAATCGGAATACGATCGGTTTTATCGGCTCCGCGATGTTTTACGCCCGCTTGCTTTTTTGCAGGCCTTTCAATTTTTTGCTCTGACATAGTCTTCTCTTTACTGAGCTGCCATTAACAGTTCTGGGCGCTCTGGCTCAATGCTCTTATTGTATTCTAATTGCTCTAACAAATGCTTTAACAATAACGGTTTAATATTATTCATGTCGGTTTGGGTATGATGCTCAGTAATTCGGCTTACTTGCATACCGGCATATCCACATGGATTAATTCTTAAAAATGGTTCTAAATCTAAATTAACATTGAGTGCAAGCCCATGAAAACTGCAGCCTTTTCGAATGCGTAAACCTAAACTGCAAATTTTAGCGCCCGACTCTAAATACACTCCTGGAGCATCGGCTCTTGGATGTGCCTCGATACCTAGCTCAGACAAACAATTGACTACTGCATCTTCAATAGACGAGACTAAATCTCGAACACCCATTTTTTTACGACGCAAATCGATTAAAAAGTACACCACTTGTTGACCGGGGCCATGATAAGTTACCTGCCCGCCACGATCCACTTGGATCACTGGAATATCGCCAGTATTCAATAAATGCTCTGCTTTGCCGGCTTGTCCTTGGGTAAAAACAGGACGGTGCTCAACAAACCATAATTCATCGGGAGTCATGGCATCACGGTTATCGGTAAATTCCGACATAGCTCGCCAAACGGGCTCGTAATCCATTTGCCCCAACTGACGGATATAAACGTGATTTTTTAAATCGATGGACATCAATGTTTGCTCTTAATTATAACTTTTAGTTGCGTCTTAAAGACACATCTTCACGTCGGCAACTGCGCGCACATTGCGGTACACATTTTCCACTTGCTCGGCATTATGAAAGGTAATCGAAAGAGTAACCGAAACATAGTTTCCTTTAGCCGATGGTTTTAATTGTGGCGAATAATCATCGGGGATCACTTTGTGAACCGCAGCAATAATATCTACTTCAATGTCGTCACGATTAACCGCCATGGCCTTAAAAGCGATATTACAAGGAAAATCCCATAATTCTGGATTAACTCGTTCGGTGGAATTAGGATTTTTAGGCGAATTCATGCACGCCTCCTGTTGTTGATAGGCCTTTAAAAATTAAGGCCTAATTAAAAACCATACTATTGGGCTAGGCCCGAATATAACTGCTTTTTAAAGGCTAAGTATAGATCAGCCATTTGATGCCATAGAGCACCTACTTTACCATCACCAATGGTCCGGCCATCAATTTGCGTAATCGGTTGGATCTCTCGCGACGAGCTGGTGAGCCAAACTTCATCAGCATTTAGCATATCGTCTAGTAGCTGAGACTCTTCGACCACCTTTATATGGTTTTTTAGCGCAATTTCAACCACCAAGTCTCGAGTAATGCCAGCAAGAATGTTAGCGCTTAAAGGTGCGGTAAACAGCACCTTGTTTTTCACCATAAACACATTTGAGGCCGAGCCTTCTAGCGCATATCCATCACGGATCAGCAAAGCTTCATCGGCACCCACTTTATCAGCAGCACTTCGTGCCATACAGTTAGGTAACAATGTGATCGCTTTTATATCGCAGCGTTGCCAGCGTAAATCTTGGATGGAAACCAGTTTTCCCACTTTAGGCGTTAATGCCTCAACACTGTCTTTGGCTTTATTCGCGGTGATAAACACGGTTGGCTCGTAAGGATTTGGGTATCGATGATCGCGCTCTGTGTAAGCTCCGCGTGTGACCTGAATATACAAGCTGCCATTATTCAGTTGGTTGGCTTTTATAATCTGGTTACACAAAGACAACCAAGTTGCTTCGCTGTGTACGGGGCTCATTTCTATTTGTGCAAGGCTACGATTAAGCCGTGTTATGTGCTGGCTAAAACGAAACAATTGACTGGCATAAACGGGGATCACTTCATACACGCCGTCACCAAACAAAAAGCCACGATCCATAACGGAAATCGTAGCTTGTTGTTGATTGAGTATTTGACCGTTTAGGTAAACTTGAGTCATGGTTAAATCAAAGTTAGAAAAGATCACTAAACCAACGGCTGATCCCATCCATCATTTGGCTAAACCAGCCACCTTCTGCGATATCTTCAAGTGCAACTAACGGAACCGAAGCAAATTCTTCTTCACCTAATTGAAAGAAAATGGTTCCCAACACTTGCCCTTTTGCGATAGGAGCTTCAATCGACTCATTGGCGACAAAGTTGGCGGTCACTTGTGATTTTTTACCACGAGGAATGGTCAACCAAACATCTTCGAGCACTCCTAAATTTACTTGCTCTACTTCCCCACCCCATGCTCGCGCTTGCTGAACTTGGCTATTGGCCTTTAAAGGATTAACCGTTTCAAAAAAGCGAAATCCATACGAGAGTATTTTTTTACTTTCAGTTTTACGCGCTTCATCAGAGCGAGTCCCCATAACCACCGCGACTAAACGCATATCATCTTTGACCGCAGAAGAAACTAAACAGTAGCCCGCATCTTCAGTATGGCCCGTTTTTATGCCATCGACTTCGAGGCTTCTATCCCATAACAAACGATTACGGTTATATTGCTCAATGTTGTTATAGGTAAACTGTTTTTCTTTATACAAAGCGTATTCTTTCGGAAAGTCGCGAATGAGCGCTTGACCTAAAAGAGCCATATCACGAGCCGTGGTGTGATGGCCATCTGCGGTAAGCCCATGAGAGTTCACAAAGTGAGTGTTTTTCATTCCGAGCTTTTCAGCATGGTGATTCATCAGTTGAGCAAACGCATCTTCGCTTCCAGCTACATGTTCAGCCAAGGCAACCGTCGCGTCATTGCCTGAAGATATAATTACGCCTTTCAATAATTCTTCGACCGAAACTTCTGTGCCCACCTCAATAAACATTTTGCTCGATTCAGGAAAGTTTTTTGCCCAAGCTTTTTTCGAAACCAGCACTTTATCGTTAAGAGTGATGTTGCCAGCTTCAAGCTCGTGCGACACCACATAGCTGGTCATCATTTTAGTTAAGCTAGCTGGCGAGAGTTTTTGATCGGCATTGTTTTCAGCAATCACCACACCCGATTGGTAGTCCATTAAAATATAACTGCTAGCACTTAACGCTGGAGGCTCTGGAGTAATAGCCAGAGCCGCTGTACTTAAACAAAATAAACCGGTCAGAAGTGTGCGAACAAACACCATCATATGAACTGTTCCTAAAAAATAAGTGAAATTTTAACGCGGCCAGATTGTACCACAGCCGCAGCGCTTATCTAAGTGACTCTGACGACTTTATAAAGTTCAGGAGAGCCCCCTTTTTCGAGGCTATTCGGTGATGATTTTCGGGGTGCCTAGCTCTGGAATATCTAAGGTTTGCACTAGCTGTGAAGCCACCTCTAAACTCGGCAGCGGCCCAACTCTTAAGCGATGAAGAGTTATTCGGTTGCGTTTAACCGGACTTAAATACACATCCCAAGGAATAGATGACTTTATAGCCTGTCTAAGTTTTTCAGCTTTTTCGGTATTAGAAAAGGCGCCAACCTGAACATAAATTTGATGCCCTTTGGGAACCTCACTCACCGAGACTACTTCATGAGTACCTTCTGGCACAATGGTTTCCACTTCAACTTGAGTGGTACCTTTTAAATGAAAACCCAGTTTATAGGCTGCAGCATAAGATAAATCGATGATGCGCCCTTCTTTGAATGGGCCACGATCGTTAATTCGTACAATTACACTTTTACCATTGGCTAAATTGGTCACCTTGGCAAAGGTTGGTAAAGGTAAGGTTTTATGAGCCGCCGTCATGGCATACATATCGTAGTTTTCACCCGATGATGTACGTTCACCATGAAACTTAGTGCCATACCAGCTCGCATCACCACGCTCTTTATATCCTTTGGGCGAATCGAGGACAGTATAAGTTATACCATCTTGCTCGTAAGACTTAGGATTGCCGTATGGACTTTTCGGCTCGGGTTTAGGAATAGCATCGGTCACATAAGATAGATCGACTGGTCGTTGCGGCCCTGAATCTTGCTGTTTAGGTATCAAGCCACAAGCTGAGAGCAGTAATAATAAAAAACCAACACAGCCAGTTAAGACTGCATTGGTTTTAAAAAGGCTTTTTATCTGTGTCAGCGACTTCATTACAAATTAATGTTGCCAATAACTTTTAGCGCGCTCAGCCAATACTAACTGACTAAACTGATACACCGCCATCGCATATAACGGAGAACGGTTGTAACGAGTGATCACATAAAAATTATCGAAACCAATCCAATAATCTTGCGCTTGTGGTTGCTCAAATCCATAAAGCGACGCCGATTGTTCACCCAAGGTGTCAACCGGCCAATCAAAACCAGCAGCTTTAATTTGAGCAACGGTTGAAGTTGGCTTTAAATACTTACTATCAAATTGACTTGGGTTAGAGCCATCTTGAGTGACTTTATACGCTACAGGCTCTCCCCAGCGCCATTTATGACGTCTGAAATAGTTAGCCACTGAACCTATCGCATCAATAGGATTGTTAAATAAATCAATCTTTCCATCGCCATCAAAATCAACTGCGTATTCACGATAACTCGTAGAGATAAATTGCCCCATTCCCATAGCGCCGGCATAAGATCCCATTGGCTCCCACACATTCCAATTTTGATCGCGACTTAACAGTAAAAACTGCTCCATTTCTTTTCGAAAAAAATCGGCTCTTTTGGGATAGTGAAACGCCAAAGTATAAAGTGCATCCCACACCGGAATAGTACCTTGAATTTTTCCATAAAAGGTTTCTACACCGATAATTCCAACAATAATTTCGGCCGGTACTTGAAAGGTTTCTTCGGCACGTTTAAGTTCTGTTTGATACTTATTCCAAAACTCGATACCCGCACTAATTCGCGAGTCTTTAATAAAAATTTTGCGATACTTCCACCAAGGTAAACCTTCGGCAGGCTTATTCATTGAGTCAATAATATTTTGTTTTTTTTCTGCTCGATTAAACCACTCGGTCAATTGCTGTTTATCAAACTGATGAGTCGCGACCATTCGATCGATAAACTGCTCGGGAGACTCGGATATTTCATTAGCAAACACCGAAAAGCCAAAGGTACAACAAATTAAAACTACAATTTTTTTAAAACTTAAACTTCCAAATTTAAACATAATGTATGAACTACTCACTCCGTCTGATTATTTTGCAACTAGTTTTCGATGGGTATAAATCGACATCAAAATGCCAAAGCTAGCTAACAATGTCACCATCGATGTGCCGCCGTAGCTAACCAAAGGTAATGGCAAACCCACTACCGGTAACAAACCCGTTACCATTCCAATATTAACAAATAAATAAATGAAAAAAGTTAGAATAATGGCACCAGCAAGCAACCTTGAAAATGTACTTTGAGCTTGCGTGCCTATATACATACCACGCGCAATAATGAAAAGATACATCACTAACAATAAAATTATACCTAGCAGTCCAAACTCTTCACCTAAAACGGCAAAAATAAAATCCGTGGTACGTTCCGGTAAAAATTCAAGTTGCGATTGCGTTCCTTCCATCCAACCTTTTCCTTGCAAACCACCTGAACCAATAGCAATTTTAGATTGAATATTATGATATCCACTACCTAGAGGATCTCGCTCTGGGTCTAAATAGACTAAC
>JBFHSP010000078.1:0-12841 GCA_041591085.1 Kangiellaceae bacterium
GACAAGTATTTTAATGTTTTCATAGAAGACTCCATATCTTGCTATTTTGGCACAGTAACGCTCAAATTGTACGATATTTGTACGATTATTTCCAGTTTGAGGATCAAATCATCGATCGTTGCTCAGTGTATCACTAACTTGGTTAAGACAGCATCTTGATTATAAGAGACGTTGAGTCGAATAAATAGTTCCCTTTTTTTTCAATTTTGTTTTTTGGACCCAACGTAACATCAGCTCAATAGCTTGAACTGGATTCAATCTAGGGTCAACCAGAGAGCGATAACCAAGCCGCTGAGAAGAATGATCAAACCAGCCGTTGGAACTTAAGCATTCATTGACTAAGTCTCCGCTTAACTCCAAGTGAATGCCTCCAAGAGGAATAGAATGGTTGGCTAACGTAGTTTGGGTCAAATCAAGCTCGGATAAAATATCCGCAAGATATCGTGTTTTTATACCATGATCGGTGATCAGCGTATTTCCATGCATCGGATCGCATATCCAAGTGACATTCAGTTTGGTTTTGCCAATAGCTTCAATTAAGTCTGGTAAACACTTGGTAACTCCCTTTGAACCAAAGCGCGTAATTAAACTGACTCGTCCTTTTTCATTGTTAGGATTAAGAAAACCAATAATTTCAGTTAACCATTCTTTGGTCATTCTTGGACCGACTTTTATCCCAATCGGATTTTCTATGCCTTTTAAATATTCTATATGAGCCGAATTAGGTTTTGCTGTGCGCATACCCACCCAAGGCATATGGGTTGATAAATTGAACCATTGGTCATGGCTTTTTCGGGTGAGTGACTGTTCATAAAGAAGATGCAGTGCTTCGTGACAGGTATAAAATGGTGAGTGAATGACCGATTGTTGACCGCTCAATTGTTGATGCAGCTTGAGTGCTTGTACTAGGGCTTCTATTTGTGTGTTTAATTCTTGCGGTAAATGACTTAAAGAATCTGATTGGGACTGCTCATTTAATCCAAACAGCGAAGCAGGGTCAAATGGCCGGGCATTTTGAGTTCGAATAAAGTTAAGGGTTAAAGAAGCTAAAGAATAGCCTTTGAGCAGTCGCTGCGGATCGGGCGTTCTACTTAGGGCCGTAAACTCAATGCCATTAATCAGATCGCCACGATAGCTTGGTAAACTTTGTGACTGTTTGGTTTCTAAATAGTTGGATCGGGGTTTTGCATATTGTCCAGCCATTCGACCGACTTGAGTGATGGGTTTACTTAAGCCAAACCCAAGAATCAAACTCATTTGATTTAATAACGATATTTTACGGCTGATCGACTCTTGATTGCAGTCCGAAAAGCTCTCAGCGCAATCTCCGCCTTGTAAAATAAAACGCTCACCTTGAGCGGCAGCGGCTACATCGGCTTTTAGTGAAAGCACTTCGTCTTTACTAACTAATGGGGGAAGCTGATTAATTTCTTCAATAACAGAAACTAAAGCCTGTTGATCTAAATATTCGGCTTGTTGTTCAGTTGGATAAGCTTGCCAAGAATCAGGAGTCCAGCTCATGAAATGCTTAAAGTATATTTGTTTAAAAGGAAAGCGATCATATCGTGTATTTGAAAGCTCGCCAAACAATCATTTGGAATAGTGCCTTCAGTTACTATAAAAAGCAGTAATATCCGTGATGTCGGCAATGGCGACTAAATCATTGATCTGTTTTTCAAAATCTTTGGCTTTGGCTCTGGAGTTTTCTCTTACCCGTTTAAGTTGCTCGGAAAACTCTTCGAGCTTTATGTAGGGTGGTGGTAAAAACTGGATTTGTAGAATTCTAAATTTGGGGCTTTTTCGTGTCATTAAAATGAACTTGGCAACCGATCGAGTATCGTCCAGTGACAGCTCATCTTTAATTTTGATTTCTTGGTCACTTGCTGGATCTACAAATTGACAAAACAATCGGCTCGACTGCAAGTCAGACAATTGACCTTTTCGATTGGTATTGGGACGAATTATTTGAGCGAAAAACTCTTCTAAGTTAAGCGGCAAAAAATCAAAATTGTTATCGTGTTTAAATTGCCAAAGTAGCGTATTGGCATTTTCAGTTGCTGCGGCTTGAGCGATGGCAAATCGGCCTCCAGTAAATCGCGCAATAAATACTGGAATGCCTGGCAAATAGGCACTGGTCAAATCTTCTAGCATTCTTGAAAGCTGAGTTAATTCAATGTCTTCCGAGCACTGAGGTAAAGCTCCTTTGTTACTATTAATTAATCGAGTAAAAAATAATTCACCTTGATGATTTTTAACCGAGAAATCACGTTTTAAACTGATCGATTTTTGATGCGGATGCCATTTAACAACGCGATAAGCGAGTTTATTTAAGTTAGCTGTTTTTTTTGCCAACTTTTGCATTTCTGGAAGATTGACGTGTACGGATGAATTGACCTCTAAAGAGCTTGGAATCTGATTAACATTAGATAGCTCAACTCGAATCCCAGACGGAGAGAAGTCGAGAATATTGCCATGAAGTTTGTTGCCATCTATTTCTATTTCTGCAGGAGAGGTATAACTGTATCGGTGTTCTCTTCGCTCATTTCGATAAGCTAATTGCCAAAGTCTGATCGCAGGCGAGTCTATTATATAATCGGCTAACTCAGTCATTTCAGAACTCTTAGATGACAAGCTTGATTGCGAATTGATTTTTTCTTCTATGACGGAAATATAAGCAATATGAGTAATGTTATTCCATGTATTTTTAATTCCGTCAGCTTTTATTGGTGCCACCTCATTAAGAGGTATTAAATGATTTAAACATTCCGAAATATCATGAGTATTGACCGCGACAAAAGTCACTTGAATTCGAGCAATGCATTGACTTTGACTGCCCATTTTTAAAAATTTATCGAAGTGTCCGCTTTTATTGAGCTGAGCGCGCTCTTCACAATACACTTTATAGCCTGTGTTTTCTTTAATTAAAAATGACTCGAGTAATAAGTAGGGCTTCTCTCTGAACTCTGACAACTTATGTTCATTAATAAAGTGCTCTAAGGCGGAAGATACTTTCATTAATAAATGATCTTTGACTGGATTATGTTCAGAACTTCTGGTTGCCATATACAGAACTTTAGAGCGACCTTCTTCCATATGCAGCATACATACACGCGTGCTGACCGCCGCGTTGTAATAACGCTCATATACTTGAGCGTTGAGAGACAAGAGGCGATCTTCTAATTCGAGCTTGTAACGAGACTGATAATTATCGATAAACTCTTTTAAGAATTTATTAAAGGTTTCATTTTCAGAACTGTCTTTACGCGCAAGTCGTAGTTGAATTTTTCCATGATGGTCAAACTCTTGAGCAATTAGGAGATATTCAACTTTACCAAAGGTTGCCGTGTACTGCTCTTCTAATGCTTCAAAAATAATATAGATAGTACTTCCTTTAATGAGTTTGTCGATATTCGCGAACAACGACACTTTAATTCCAGTGACAGATATGTCACTGGTTTTTCCAGTGACGGTATGCCCGTTTCCTAAATCGACTCGAACATTAGAAGCATAATTCAATCGATTTTCTTTACGCTGACTGCGATAGCCAAAAGGGATTAACTTTATCGGGTGAATCTTTTCTTCAATTTCCTCTTGCTCGGCTTCGGCTTCTTGTTGAGCAATCGCTTGTTTTTCTTTATCAGATTGAAACAGCGGATCTTTGGTAATTATTTTCTTTTTTTCTTGTAGGTTTTTTAAAGCAAGTCGCTGTTTATTATCTAGTTCGTGCTGCGCTCTAAACGTATGATCTGCACTCATCACGCTTTCAAACACTCCGACAGTGTATTTGTTTTCATATTTGGCAGCCTGAGTTTCAAAAATGTCGATGCATTTTTGGTCTAGATAATGAGTAATCCCTGAAAACTTATAGACTTCAACATTGCCAGGTACCTTACCACGCATATCAATAGCAATATGACAAGGAGTAGCTAATCGGCGAAGTTCCATACGATTTAAAAACGCAGCCGTGTCTGAGCCACTTTTTACTTCCTCGTGGATGAGTTCTTTGCCAGATCGCCCAGTCGTCTTATAATGCGAAATAATTAATTTATCGTCTTCAGACAAAATAGCCTCGTAACGTCTTGTTTTCAGTCGGTATTACCCTAAAGTGTAGTGCAAATTATCAGTTTTAAAATGAAAACAAATGCCTTTGATTGGCTCAAAGGGTTGAAAAGGATTTAGAAGGTCAACATGGCAAAATCTAAAGTTCAATTTGGCTGTACTGCCTGTGGCGCAGTTGCCCCTAAGTGGTCAGGACAATGCTCCGATTGTGGCGAATGGAATACCCTAGTCGAACAGCTTGAAAAGTCTACCAATGCTCGCTCTGAGCGATTTGCTGGTTACGCAGGCGCTAGTTCTCGGGTGCAGCAAATGAAAGAGGTGAATTTAGAAGACTTGCCTCGCATTAGCACCTCAATGGGAGAACTTGATCGGGTATTAGGTGGCGGCTTGGTGCCAGGCTCTGTGGTTTTGATAGGCGGTGATCCTGGCATTGGTAAATCAACGGTGTTGCTTCAGGCGATGTGTCAACTAAGCCAAAATCGTTCGGTGTTGTATGTAACCGGCGAGGAGTCGCTGCAGCAAGTAACTATGAGAGCACACCGACTCGGCTTAAACGGCGATGAGCTTAAACTGCTTACGGAAACGCAAGTAGAGTCAATTTTAACTCTGGCTAAGAAAGAAAATCCGCAAATCATGGTGCTCGACTCTATTCAAACTTTGTATACCGAGCAGCTGCAATCAGCTCCTGGCGGTGTGGCGCAAGTGCGCGAGAGTGCTGCGGTAATGGTGCGATACGCTAAGCAGCATAATGTGGCGCTGTTTATGGTGGGACATGTCACTAAAGATGGTGCTCTTGCAGGTCCTAGGGTGCTCGAACATATGGTTGATGCTGTTCTTTATTTTGAAGGTGAGCGAGATGGCCGGTACCGCATTTTAAGAGCGGTAAAGAATCGATTTGGCGCGGTGAATGAGCTTGGTGTTTTTGCGATGAGCGAAACTGGTTTAAAAGAAGTGAAAAATCCATCGGCTATTTTTTTGAGCCGTTTTGAACAGCGGGTAGCCGGCTCTGTGGTAATGGCGACATGGGAAGGTTCAAGACCACTGCTGGTTGAAGTGCAAGCATTAGTCGATGAGTCACATTTAGGCAATCCGAGACGGGTAACATTAGGACTCGATCAAAACCGATTGTCGATGTTACTTGCGGTATTGAGTCGCCATGGAGGCATCACCACTTACGATCAAGATGTGTTTGTTAACGTAGTGGGTGGCGTACGTGTAATGGAAACCAGTGCCGATTTAGCCTTGGTAGGCGCGGTTTTATCAAGCCTTAAAAACCGGCCTTTACCTCAAGATTTAATTGTATTTGGTGAGATTGGACTAGCAGGCGAAATCAGGCCGGTACCCAATGGCCAAGAGCGTTTAAAAGAGGCGGCTAAGCATGGTTTTAAAACAGCAATTGTCCCGATTCAAAATGTACCGAAAACGCCGATAGAGGGGTTAACGGTCGTTGGCGTGAAACGACTCGATGAAGCGCTAAGTCAATTGGCTTAGCAACAAAATCACCTTTTTACTAAGGCCAATAATTCTCGATCGAGCAATTCTGGATCGCCGGTATTGAGTTCTATAAGCCGTCTTAAATGGCTGATACTGTCAAGGTCAATATGAGTACAGCGTAGCCCAATACGCGCATTTTCTATATGCATCACTTCTATATCCATACAAATATCGTTAACGTCATTCGACAATTTGAATAGCGCAGAGCCTTTTGTTCCTTGATTAATCTGAGCGCCATCCGCTTTTGCAACTTCGACCAAAGCGCCTTTTAAAGAAATATCAATAAGTTTGCAATCGCAGCTTACTTTGCCAAGCGTTAGCATACCCGAATGATCAAAGTCGACTCGTTGAAAATGACGTCTCTCGCTATTGCTGTTCATCCAAGGTTTCCTCAAACGGTTAGGCTACCTCTAACTGTAGCAAAAATAACCAAAACTGTGACAAAGCAAATGATGATCAAGATCAATTCTTGGCTTTGATAGGAGCATACACTGATAAAACAGGACTGAAGTTTATAACAAAAATTATCACAGGGTGGGCGTAAACGATGGGCATTAATATCAACAAAGAAACCTTTACCTCAGAAGATTTTAGCTTATTCAGAGGTCGTCTAGACGACTCATTAGAAGCCTTGAAGAGAGCGATGCAACGCCCAAGCTTTGGTTATTCCAGTAACCCTCTGATCGGCGCAGAGCTTGAGAATTACATTGTGGATGAACACGGCAATGTCATGCCGATCAATCAGCAGTTAATCGCAGCTTCCGATGATAAAGATTTTACGGTGGAGCTTAATCGTTTTAACTTAGAAATTAATTTTGCGCCGATTGCGATCAGTCCAGATTGCTTTTCTCAGCTTGGATTAGCAATGAATACAAAACTGACCGAACTTGAGTCGGTCGCGCAATCCCACAATGCTCATGTGGTGCCTATCGGCATATTACCTACATTAAGAGAGCAGCACTTAACGCCAGAATATATGACCGACTTGGTTCGGTATCGTGCGCTGTCCAAAAGCCTTTTAGCGATGCGCGGGGAACACTTTAAAGTAAATATTTCAGGTAAAGATCAACTGCAAATGGCTTGTGATCACGTTGGATTAGAGGGAGCAAATACCTCTTTTCAATTTCATTTGATGATCCCAACAGATCAATTTGCCAATTATTTTAATGCTGTGCAAATGACCAATAGTTTAGTGCTGGCAGTAGGTGCAAACTCCCCCATTTTTATGGGGAAGCAGTTATGGGATGAAACTCGTGTTGCGTTGTTTAAGCAGTCAATTGACTCTCGCTTAAGAGAGCAAGTTCAATGGCGACAGCCATCACGGGTTTCTTTTGGTCACGGTTGGGTAAGGCGCAATGCCTGGGAGCTGTTTGCCGAAGCAGTATCTCTTTATCCTCCTCTTTTTCCTATTTTATCGGAGCACGATCCGCTCGATCAGGTGCGAAATGATCGGGTACCCAGTTTAGAGGAGCTGTGTTTGCATGTGGGCACTATTTGGCCTTGGAATAGAGCGGTTTATTCAAACCAAGGTAACGGTCATATTCGCATTGAAATGCGCTCGTTACCCGCAGGCCCAACGGTTAAAGATATGGTGGCAAATGCCGCGTTTGCCTGTGGCCTTGCCTATGGATTACAAGACACCATTAATGATTGGCTTACCACCATGCCATTTCGTTTTGCCGAATATAATTTTTATCGGGCTGCACAATCTGGGCTAGATGCCAGTATCGTATGGCCCTGTCATAACACTCATAAAGCGGTTGAAAAACCGATCAAAGAAGTGATTGAGGCATTACTACCAACGGCAGAAAAAGGACTCACCATCATGGGGATCTCTGAGCAACAAGCAAAATTGTGGCTCGATATTATCGCTGAAAGAGTTCGAAGCCACACCACCGGAGCCATTTGGCAAAAGCAGGTATTATCAGAACTTGAACAGACCCATAATCGAGATGAAGCATGCGGTAAAATGTTCAATGCTTATCGAAATTTTCAACAAAGTAGCGTTCCGGTGACCGAGTGGCCTAAGGCCGCAGAACTATTAAAAACTCAAGTGGTTTGTAGTTAATGACTTCAGCAATATTTAAACTGAGTATTTTATCGGCCAAAGATTTGGCTCTTGCCGATAACGCCGAAGAGTGGTTGAAAGCTCTCCCTGGCCCAGTCGTGATAGAGTTAGAAGGAACCGATAAAACAGCGCCATGGAAGGCCATCAGCGTTTTGGTTCATGGAAATGAACCTTCGGGCTTTTTCGCTGTTTATCGTTACTTAAAAGAGAGGCACATTCCGCGATCTTCAGTTGCTCTTATTATTTCATCGGTACGAGCTGCTCGACATGCGCCGTTGTTTTCTCATCGTATGCTAACCGGTGAGTATGACTTAAATAGACGTTTTGGAATGTCGCAACCGCAAGATGTGGTGAGTAGTTTAGCCGCAGAAATAGAACAGTATTTGCGATCCAAGCCGTTTGAGTATGTTGTCGATTTACACAACACCTCGGGTAATGGTCCTGCTTTTTCAGTAGCTACTCATAAATCTACTCAAGTGCAAAAACTCGCCAGTTATTTTTGTGAATCACAGGTGGTGACTCAATTAATTGTTGGATCATTAATGGAGCAAAATTTTAATTGCCCAGTTGTAACCATTGAATGCGGTGGTTCAAAACAAACAGAGGCACATAAACTAGCTTATTCAGGTTTAATCAACTTATTACAGTCAGATAATTGGCAAGAGCGCCAAGCATCTGTTTCTTTGTTTGAGCACCCCACTAGACTTTGTGTTAAACGCGGCTGTTCGCTCGAATATGCCAATCAACTAGATCCTGATTGTGAGCTGACTCTTATCGAAAACATTGAGCAACTTAATTATTCAGGCTTACTCAAAGATCAAGTAGTCGGTTGGCTTAATACTCCCATCAGTCAAACCTTAACTGCCATTAGCGAAGATGGAAAAGAGCATGTTAACGACTATTTTTATCAGCAAGGAACCGAGCTTAGAGCAAAGCAAAACTTGAAGGTGTTTATGGCAACACCGCGAAAAGATATCGCTTTAGCCGACTGTCTATTCTATGTTCTTTGAATTCAATTTTTTGGATAAAACGTAAACTTACTTTTAATAATTTTTGTCATTACGCACATTTGATTAAACGGAATCTAGTTTTTTAATTTTAAAATCAAAGGCGGTTTCGCACTACTTCGCTGAGAAGCGAAATGAGATCTTGTACAATTGTGAAACTTTACGTGGGTACAAATATTTGTCAAATTCAGCTCATTGTCTTTTACCCACTTTTTAACATTTCGGCTTCTCTGTAATCCAAAGCTTAATCTGACCTTCAACAACAACTGTTCTTTGGGTGTCATAGGCTTTTATTTCAACAAATGCATCACCTGTTTTCCAGTCGTCTGGATTAATTGTGGCAATGCAAGTTATATCAGTACCTGCTTTGGCGGTGTAGTTTACGGTCATTCCTTTAGGAATCCAACGCAAGTTCTCTGGAATAGAGGCTTCAGCCATAACGCCCATAGCCATTTCTAGCCCATTACAAATAGCAATAACATGAACCGTTTTAATGTGGTTAAAAACTCGTTTACGCTTTTTTATTAGACATTCACAAAGATTAGGCTCTAACTTTATAATTACTGGTTTAATCGAGCCAAAGTAGGGTGCTGTGGCACAGACTATCTTCGAAAATAACAGATGACCTAATGGCCAGCGCGAAAGATTCGTAAAAATGGAAAGTGTTCTATTCATAAAAAATCTCTTGTGTTGAAAGCGTTATCTGGTTACAAGATTTAATCAACAAAGCCAGTAATATTTAGGGTTTTAAGAGTACTTATTTAGGTTTTTGAGATTTGCATGAGATTGATACAAATGCTGTAATAAAAAATTGCTCTACAGTATAGGCTTTTAGGGCTTAGTCTGGTAAAGATTAATTCAATACTTCAAGTTTTTCTTCAAATTTGAATGTACAGAACAAATCCATACCATTTTATTTTGAGGTATAAATGCGACCAATTTTGAAAATCATTTTTGCTGCCATAATGGTCATTAGTTTGGTCGCATGTGGTAGTGGGATAGATGATGATTCAACTGGCCAAAATGAAGGTAATAATGGAGGGGGCCTTGGTGGGTCAGCTTTAGAGGTAAATCTTAGCTCTGAGTTAACGCTATGGAATGATGA
Organism: Kangiellaceae bacterium; assembly: GCA_041591085.1. Taxonomy (GTDB): domain Bacteria; phylum Pseudomonadota; class Gammaproteobacteria; order Enterobacterales; family Kangiellaceae; genus Pleionea. The sequence goes on from JBFHSP010000078.1 coordinate 9,734, forward strand.
GGCGTTGACTCTTTCTGCATCGGCTACGGGAACGGGCGATTTAAGTATTAGTTGGACCCAAACTCAAGGGCCTAATGTGACAATTGAATCTCCCGGTCAACTTGAAACGCGCATTCAATACACGCCAGAAAAGCAACATACGTTTTATCAATTTCAAATTACAGTGAATGATGCCAATAGTTCTATCACTCGTACTATTGATGTAAAGCTCCAAGACAGAATTTATCAAGCGGGTTTAACCGGAAATCCAGTATTTTTACCGAGTAATACTAGGTTACTAGAACGACGAATATTACAAAGAGTTGAGTCGGCACTTGAGAGAAATTCAATCGCTTTAAATCAAATATTCGACTCGAATGCTATTTTTTATGATCCTACTCGAAACTCGCGGTTTTTTTATAGTGAGCAATTGGAGTATGTATTTCCCTTAGTCACTGGAAATCTCAATTCTAATTTAGTCTCTGCTCGATGGTTCGAGCAAACCAAAGCAGTTGCTTTTGGAACTGATATTTTTTCTCTGCAGCAATCCGGAGCTAACACAAGCTTCAATCAAACCTTGAGTAATATCATTCAGTGGTTATGGGGAGAACACTCAGGAAACGAGCAAGTGGTAAAAGTATTATTAGTTAACCAGTTGAGTTTTGCTGATTTGAAGTCTTGGTTTTCACAATATTTTCCAAACGCTACCGTTGAATGGTGTAACAATGAAAATGAGCTGCATGATTGCTTAAGTAATGCCTCTCTAATTATCACTGGCTCAAGAACCGATATGGCGCTAGCCAAAGTAATGACAGAATTAACTGAACATCAAAATAATTTGGTTCCTTTAATGTATGTTCATCAACACGGTTGGAACAGTTCTGAATATACTAATCCGATTTTAGATCTCTTTGGGGTCTACACCGATGCTCCTGGAACTGCTGGCAATTTTTATCGTCAAGATATTGCTGAGTGGTCGAGTTTACAAGAAATGATGAAAGCGGATTCGATGCTAAATGGACTGCAATACATGTTTAAGGGGTTTGTCAGTGATCAGTTTGATTTTGATATCAGCAACTGTAATGAAACTTCTTGTAGTAATATTGAATTATTTGCGGAACAATTTTATGAGCCAGCCTCTAAATTAAAAGCTTTATTGAGTCAAACTCAAAAAGATAGAATTAATATTTTTGATTCATCAACGAGATGGTTAGAAAAGTTAGCTTTATTATTAGCAGATCGATATCGAGAAACGGTGAGTTTTCCTATGAGTAAAAATATCACCGATACATTGAGTTTTTTACAAAGTTATTATGCCGATCATGTAGTAAGTATTTACCGAAATGTTAATCCTGTACCTGCATCTTTAGGCAATTTTTCTCGCACCAATTTTTCTCATATTACACCTACCAGTAAAATAGTAAGTTTAAAAAGCGGTGAAAAGTTTAGGTCAGCGGGAGTGTACGCCTTGCCTGGTCAAACTTTTACTGTAACTAGAATAGATTCTGAAAATATTGAAACCAGTATTTTTATTAATACGCTCAGAAGCGGTGCAGTTAAAGAATTTGAGGATAACAATTATGTCCGGCCTAAATTTGTCCAATCAGAAAAGATAATTATTAACCCAGGAGAAACTCTAACTCTGTCAACGCCTTACGGCGGTCCAGTTCAAATTGGTTTTAAAAGTAGCGGCGTTGTTACTGAATTTGAGTTTACTAACGTGGGACTACATCCCTATTGGCGAAGCGCTGCTGATAATGAAGCCTTTTTAAATGCTGTGAACGATGCTGAGTATGATTGGACTGAAGTAGCCAATGATTATTTTGAAGTGCACTCGCAACTCGAAAAAATGCAGCAAACATTAACCGATTCAAGATGGAGTAATGGTGAAAGTTTATCAAATATGATTGAACAATATATCCATCAATACCCACATGAGTTAGCTGGGTATCAGGGAGATGGAATTGCTTTAAACAGGGAGATTACCGATTTTGCCGAGCTGCATCAGCTAACTATTGAAGAGCATAACGTGGTGAAACATATGAATGCAGATCAACCTTTATGTGGTTATGGTTGTTCTGGTAATCCTTATGATGCCGGTTGGTTTTTTGAGCCTTTAGGTCATGGCGACTTGCATGAATTAGGTCATGGGTTAGAAGAGAATAAATTAAAGCCCGATGGCTTCGAAGGTCACGCTACCACCAATTATTATTCTTACTATAGTAAATATCAATTCTTTGCAGCAACGGGTGAGGAACCTGAATGTCAATCACTCGACTTTGCAGCGATAAACACACTCATACAACAAAGTAGAACAGAGCCTGATCCTTTTGCATTTATGCAAGCACAAAACTTATCGGGATGGAAACAAGGCACAACTTTTATGATGCAAGTGCTTATGAGCGCGCAAAATCAAGGTGCATTGCTTTCAGGGTGGAACGTTATTCCTCGATTACACATTTTGCTTAGAGAGTTTGATGTTGCCAAAAACAATGACAGTGATTGGCTTGCTAAAAGAACATCGCTTGGCTTTTCACTGTTTTCTAGGGCAGATGCTAATACAATATCAAACAATGACTTTTTACTGGTTGCATTAAGCTATGTTACCGAAAGAGACTGGCGTGATTATTTTAACATGTGGGGGCTACCTACTGGAGCAATAGCCCAACAACAAGTTTTATCCTTTTCTTATAGGCCAATTGATTTAGGTGTTTATGCGCCAGAACAAGACGATGCTTTCTGTAAAGGACTTAATCATCCGTTTGTTGCGTTCAATTAAAACATAGCGCTATGGTCGAAAACAATAAGCGGACGCTTTGACTTTAGGTCTGGTTACCACATAATACGGAAGAAAAAGGCAAAGAGCGGACATATGAAAATACTTATCTGCTCGCAAAGTTTCAGCATTGTACAAGTGAATAAGATCTTATTTCGCTCCTCAGCGACTCACTTTTGCAGACATGCAAAAGCAAGCACAAATTCGACTGGAACGAATTTGAACAGCTTTAGCTGGTCCAAAAGGATGAAGGACAGGACGTCCGCAATAAAACATGTTTCTCCCGCCAATTGGCTTTTCGAAAAATCATCTGGTCGAGCAAGCGGTAATGATCATCATCCCTGATGGCATTA
>JBFHSP010000079.1:0-12838 GCA_041591085.1 Kangiellaceae bacterium
AGGGCGGTAGATAACAAAAAAAACAAATAGGTGGTGGTATTGCCCTTCACTTGCCCGCAACTACAAAAATCGTCTTTTTTGACAGAAAATGAGCCTAAATTTTTGAGATGCTAATGACCGCTTTGTGCTCTTTTCCCCCTTCTCGGTCGCAAGGTGAGATAAACTATCCTAACGTCGAAAAGTACTAAATCATTAACCCTCACCCTTCCCTATCCCAAAATTGGAAGCGTGTGATTTCGACTAACGGTCGAAATAAATGTTTGTCCATATAAGGAACTAAGTGACGCGATAATCTATCTTTTGTTTAACTTTAAGCGAAATAGCCACGGCGTGTAACGCCTCTCAATGACAAAAAGCAAAAAGAATGTTGCTACTTCAACGCTCACAAAAATCAAGAATCTTAGTTACTCGACAAACCAACCCGGTAGAGCACGCTGTCATGGTAGCCCGTAATCACACGTTTACTCCCGGCAAGTGACGCATCAAACTCAGCATCAGCAGTATCAACAATTAACGGTCTACCATCTAACGCTTTTAATTTAGACTTGGTAGCAACCACCCAAACATTGTCCCACCCTATAGATTTAATAAAGGCTGGCGAAAGCTGTTGATTTCCGCGGCCTAAAATATGCCCTTGTCCACCGATCAAGGTCACAATGATGGTGATGGGTTGCTGCTGCTCAGTAAGCTCCATTAAGTCTTTGGCTGTGGCATCTTGTAGAATGAGCTCATTGTTTTTGATGACATCAACACCGAGCAGCGTATTTGGTAAATTTAAATCTTCCATAATGGCGGCACAGGTCGTGCCAGAACCGATCACATAATAATGCTCAGGCTCCATTTGCTCTATAACGTCTGCGGCAATATCTGCAAGTACCAATTCTTCGGACTCTTGGCCACCTTGTTTAGTGGCTTGAACATATTGCAATGAATCAGGCACGGTCATATAACCAAAATTTCGCGCTTTGACTTTTCCGTCCCGAAACGCGTCTTCGTCAATATCCATTACAGTGGCGGATTTTAATGACAACAGTTCACCTTTTAATATTTGTCCAGTGAGTAGCCCTGCCGCTTGAGGAGTCACCGCATAAACACCTGAATGAATTTTACAGCCGGCTGGAATACCAATTACCGGAATGTCGCGCTTAAGTGTGGCAAAAATATCACGTGCGGTGCCATCTCCGCCTGCAAATAAAATCAAATCGATTTTGCGTTCAACCAAGTGCTGAATAAAAGCCTTGGTATCCTCAGCAGTTGATGGATTATTCGCGCTATAAATCACTTCAGTATTAAAGCCCGCCGCAACTGCCGAATTACTTCCCATGTCTCCACTGGCCGTTATGATTTTAAGCTCAACCTCCGATTGACCTAACGATTCTTTTAAAGCGGTTAATGCCAGCTCAGCTTTTTTCATTGCCAGCTGCTCTGCTCCTCTGCGTAACGCCTCTTCTCGAATGACCTGCCCATCGCTGCCTTTTAAAGCAACTGAGCCGCCAATACCGGCAAAAGGGTTAACCACTAAACCAATGGTAAACATTTCAATTTAAATCCTTAGAAGAAGGCTCAACTGTATCGACACATTTGTGAGCAAACACATGATGAAGCTCATTAATTAATTGCTGCGCTCTTAAAGGTAATCCAGTTTCTTTATAATCTTGATACTGACGTTCAACAGCGTGCTCAAACGTTTTTGATAAACCAATGTTGCTGTTTAAATTATCGGCTGAACATCGAAAAATATGCTGGCACGCTTCGGTTAAATGACGCTCAACCGCTTGAGGCTTCACTTCTACTTGCTCAAATAATTTCTGTTGCGCTTCGGTTCGACCATCGGGCTCATACCAGTAGCCAAAGTCGTCCAATTTTAATCGCTCGGTACCGGCAATACACCAATGCGCTATTTCATGCAGGGCGCTCGAAAGAAAATCTTCGCGTGATTGGATCTGCCCTATATTGGATTCTGTAGGTGCTTTGTAGAAAGGTTCATCCAAACCAAATACCAGTTCAGTGTTTAGCGATGGAACAAACAATTGATTAAAGGTTTTTTGCAACAACAATAGCTTATCGAGCTCTTTCACTCAGTCTTCCGAGCCAAAAAAACAATGGCGGCAATTGTACCTTAAATTGCGAGCTTTTAAAGTGCAATTGCACAGCGCTTAACCAGCATAAATGACTGGTAGAAAAAGCCCCTTTTTGTCAATTGAATTAATTTTTATTTTTATACTTTAATAATTTTCTCTATTTTTCAAAGATATAGAGGGCAATCTTGAGCATAAGCACTAAATATAGCGTTTTTAGCGATTGTCTCTAAAAATCAAATCCTATATATTGTGCCTACTACTTGGATATGATCTATATCTTGTAGCCCATAGTGAGCTATAAACAGTCTATCCACACACTTTTTCCTAAGTTTTAAACAGAGTTATTCACATTTAAGGGACGAGACATGACTGCGTTAAAAAAACAAATAGAAGCCAGTAATTTCGAAATTAAGCTACAGCCAACCTCTCTCGATATTTGGGACACCAAATATCGCTTAAAAGCGAAAGACGGTTCTGCTGTTGATGCCGATATCGATGCCACTTATCAACGCGTTGCTGAAGCACTCGCTGAAGTAGAGTTGCCTGAAAAACAAGCCGAGTGTAAAGAGCAATTTTTATGGGCTCTTCGTAATGGCGTCATTCCAGCTGGAAGAATTATGTCAAATGCGGGCGCACAGGCTCACAAGCCAGCAACCTCAACGATCAACTGCACCGTTTCAGGCACAATCACCGATTCAATGGATGGTATTTTAAGTAAAGTCCACGAAGCCGGTCTTACCCTAAAAGCGGGTTGTGGTATTGGTTATGAATTTTCGACTCTACGTCCTAAGAATGCTTATGTTTCTGGTGCAGGGGCTTATACATCAGGTCCTCTATCCTTTATGGATATTTACGACAAAATGTGTTTTACCGTTTCAAGTGCCGGTGGGCGTCGTGGTGCTCAAATGGCAACTTTCGATATTGGCCACCCCGATGTTATGGACTTTATTCGTGCGAAACGAGAAGACGGACGTTTACGTCAATTTAACCTTTCGTTATTAATCACCGATGAGTTTATGCAGGCGGTGATTGGTGATACTGATTGGAAATTAGCCTTCCCTCTCACTGAAAAAGAAGTAGAAGCCGATGGCATTGACCTTAAAAATAAAGAACTTGTCATTTGGCGCGACTGGCCGGTTAAAGAAGGTTACATCGAAGATAAAGAAGGTCGAGTTGCTTGCCGCGTTCACAAAGTGATTAAAGCGAAGAACTTATGGAATATGATTATGTCGGCAACTTACGATTACGCCGAGCCTGGTTTTATTTTGATTGATGCGGTTAACGAAAAAAACAACAACTGGTTCTGTGAAAATATTCGTGCAACCAACCCTTGCGGTGAACAGCCTCTTCCACCTTATGGTTCTTGTTTATTAGGCTCCATTAATTTAACTAAATTTGTTAAAAATCCTTTCAGTGAAAAAGCCGAATTTGACTGGAAAAAGTTTAAAAAAGCGGTGAACATTTTTACCCGCATGCTCGATAATGTTGTAGATATCAATGGGTTACCTTTAGAAGGCCAACGCGATGAGATATTAACTAAACGTCGTCATGGAATGGGTTACTTAGGCCTAGGTTCAACTATGACCATGCTCGGTAAAAAATATGGTTCACCTGAGTCAGTTGAGTTTACTGAAGAAGTAACCAAAGCCTTAGCTATTGAAGGCTGGAGAGCAGCATTAGAGCTTTCAAAAGAAAAAGGTGCGGCCCCAATTATGGAGCAAACCTTTAAAGTAACTGGCGAAATGCTTAGAAAACGTCCTGAAATGAAAAAAGATGGTTTTAAAGTAGGCGACGATATCAAAGGTAAAGTACTTCACGCCACTTACAGTCGTTACATGCAGCAAGTTGCTCAAGAAGAGCCAGAGCTAGTAGCAGAACTTGCAAAAGTGGGCGCTCGTTTTACTCACCATTCATCGATAGCACCTACCGGTACCATTTCATTGTCACTCGCTAATAATGCCAGTAACGGTATCGAGCCAAGCTTTGCCCATCACTATTCGCGTAATGTGATCCGTGAAGGAAAAAAATCAAAAGAAAAAGTGGATGTTTTTTCATTTGAGTTGTTGGCTTATCGCGCATTGGTCAATGATAAAGCTATGCCTTTTAGTGATAATGCTGATGAGAAGTTACCAGAATACTTCATCACCTCTGATGACATTACCCCGACTCAGCACGTAGATATTCAAGCCGCTTCTCAAAAGTGGATTGACTCATCTATTTCAAAAACAGCGAACGTACCGACTGATTTTGATTACGAAAAATTTAAAGACATTTATTTATACGCTTATGAGCAAGGATTAAAAGGATGTACCACTTTCCGCTTTAATCCAGAAGTATTCCAAGGCGTTCTAGTTAAAGAAAAAGACCTTGAAAACACCACCTATCAATTCACGTTAGAAGACGGCTCATTACTCGAAGTGAAAGGTAATGAAGAAATTGAATACGATGGCGAAACTCATACAGCAGCTAACTTGTTCGATGCCTTAAAAGAAGGCTACTACGGTAAGTTATAAATCGAATAAGTGACTATTAAGGAATACACATCATGGCACATAAAATTTTAAAACCGATAGTCGGTTACAAAGTGAAAAAAGCAGAAGAGCAAGCGGCTCCGGTTGTTAAAGAAAAGAAATTAGCCGAAGTGGTGCAAATGCACGAAAGTGTTGAACGCCCTGAGTTATTACTTGGCTCAACCTACAAAATTAAAACGCCGCTCTCTGAGCATGCTTTATACGTCACCATCAATGACATTATTTTAAACCAAGGAACTGAGCACGAGTTACGTCGCCCTTTTGAAATATTCATCAATTCTAAAAATATGGATCATTTTCAATGGGTTGTCGCATTAACTCGCGTTGTTTCTGCCGTATTTAGAAAAGGCGGCGACTGCACTTTCTTAGCAGAAGAGTTAAAAGCCGTTTTCGATCCAAAAGGAGGATACTTCAAGCGCGGTGGTCGCTTTATGCCTTCATTGGTTGCTGAAATTGGAGAAGCGATTGAGTCTCACCTAAAAATGATCGGGCTGTTAAAAGACGACAATTTAGATGAACACCAAAAGAAGCTGATTGCAGAAAAGCGTGCTCAATATGAAGAAGCGCAATCTGGCAATGCCGCCGATTCAGAATTTCCAGCTGGTGCACAGCTATGCAGTAAGTGTATGGTTAAAGCCTCGTTATTAATGGATGGCTGCATGACTTGCTTAAACTGCGGTGACTCAAAATGCGGTTAGTCAATTATTAACTCGCTTTATTTTAAAAACCGGCGCAAGCCGGTTTTTTTTCATATTCCATTAAGTTTAAGTCCATATTGACTCAGCTATTTTCTGAACTTAGATCCACTAATCCATTCTACGCGTAAAAGCTTTCCTAAATATCTACTTAAAGAGCATTGCAATGGCTCCAACAAAGGCAACAGTCGGTCTGTCCTGCTATATACGTAAAACCAGATAATAGCAGTGAAAGTGACTGATTTTCACCATGTATGATCCTTTTGGTCGATTTCACCGTATAAAGCTACAACAACTCTTTATTTTAATCGACGAGTGAGTTAAATCTCCTCGCCAACTTTACACGAGAGCACAATATGACTAATGTAGTAGCCATTAAAAGCTCATTAAATAGCACAAAAATGAATGACGTTGAAAACTCTTCCGAGGTTAGCGACTTAACATCGAGCAACGATTACTGGATTAATTGTTTAGTACGAATTGCACAAAAAAAAGATCAACATGCGTTCAAACTTTTATTTGAGTTTTTTTCTCCCAAGTTAAAAACATTCTATTTGAAGCATCGCCTAAGCGATGTACAAGCTGAAGAACTGATTCAAGAAACCTTTATCAGCGTATGGCGCTTCGCTAATTACTTTGAAGAAAATAAAGGACAAGTATCCACTTGGATATACACCATTGCACGTAATAAAAAGCTCGATTTTTTTCGTAAAAATGGTCGCCAAGTTGAGACTACAGAGTTAGTCACTGAGGATTGGGCGGTGCAAAACGGCAATCAATTTGACTCACAAATGAACTTGGAGCTTAGTGCTTTCATTCCTCAGCTTCCAGAAGAACAACAAGAGATTATTCAAAAAGTATATTTTGAAGAGCTTAGTCATCAAAAAGCCGCAGATGATTTAAATATTACGCTTGGAACCGTTAAAGGGCGTGTTCGTAGTGCCATTAATAACCTTAATAAACTCATGAGAGGTGGAAAATGAGTTGTTACCATCATCCCGATGCATCGGTTATTTTAAATGCAGCGTCAGGTCAATTGCCTACCATTCATCACCTATCGATTCAGCTTCATGCGCAAGTGTGTGAAACCTGCCAAAAGTTGTTATCTGAATTTGAACAAAAAGGAGGTGAAAACTTACAACAGTTAAGTGACTCCCCTTTAGTTGCGCTTACGTTTAGTGCCCTATTAGATAAAATTGGCGATACCGAGCAAGATAGCAAGGCATCTACAGAAACTTATGATACTCAACGTATTCTTGAAGATATTTTGATGAAAGGTACCAGTTCTGACTTAAACTGGCATTGGCGTACTCGTCGATTCGCAGAAATTCCACTTTCTGCCAATGACGATAATTTTGAAGCAAAACTGATTTATTTTAAAAAAGGATTCAAAGTACCACAACATACCCACAAGGGCGATGAAGTAACAATTGTATTGCATGGTGCTTTTAGCGATGACTCTGGCACTTATAAGCGTGGTGACTATGTTCACAAAACATCACTCGATCGACATTCGCCTATTGCTGAATCCGATTGTATTTGTTTGGCTATTACTAATGCACCATTAAAATTTACCGGTACTTTTGGCCCTGTGCTTAACTGGTTTATGAAGTAAGTTCAAAAATTATCATGAAGACTTTTTAAAAACATAGAAGTCTTCATGATAATTGCGCTGATTTACCTACAAACAAAAGAGTACATCATGAAAGAGCAAGTATTAAATGAAACTCAAGCAATAACGATTGGCATAAGTGCTTGTGTACTTGGGCAAAACGTGCGCTTCAATGGTGGAGCTAAACCTTTAGCCTTTTGTCTTGATCATTTAAGCCAATACGTTACTTTTAAGCCTTTTTGTCCTGAAGTAGCTATTGGTATGCCTATTCCAAGACCTGCTATTAGACAAATCAGAGAAAATGGCATTATCAAGATTGCTCAGCCCGATGGCTCCGGTGATGTGACGCAAGAGCTAAGCGACTATGGAAAAAAAATTGCGGAAATCGCCAAGGATTTTAGTGGCTTTATTTTTTGTGCCAAAAGTCCCAGTTGCGGTATGGAGCGCGTAAAAATTTATTCGACTGAAGGAAAACCGGCCACTCCCGACGGCATTGGTGCCTTTGCGCGAGAAATTATGCAAGCTAATCCACTATTGCCTTGTGAAGAAAATGGCAGACTTAACGATCCGAAGCTCCGTGAAAATTTTGTCGCTAGAGTATTTGCCTACCACAAGTGGCAAGGATTAGTAGAGAGCGGGTTAACTATACATAAGCTAACTACCTTTCACAGTGAATTTAAGTACGCATTAATGAGCCACGATTTAGTCGCCTACAAAGAGCTCGGACAGCTCTTAGCTCGAGCAGACTTGAGTTTAAATGACAAAGCAGAAAAATACATTTTCGGTTTAATGAAAGCGCTCAAAATAGTAGCGAGTAGAAAAAAGCACAGTAACACTCTTCAACATATACAAGGCTACTTCAGTAAACATCTAAATGCTGAAGAAAGACACGAATTATCTGAAGTCATTAATAGTTACCGTGAAGGAATGGTACCGCTATTTGCACCACTAACCTTAATCAAGCACTATCTTTTGAGGTTTCCAAAAAGTTACCTGCAAAAACAGTTTTATTTATCACCACATCCTGCAGAGCTCAAACTAAGATATTCACTTTAAAGGGAAATCTTTATGTTGTTATGGTTTAGAAATGACCTCAGGGTTAGAGATAACCCTGCGTTAAATTTTGCAATTCAAAACCAAGTAGGAGAAGCAATTTGGTTTGATTCTTTTGAGCAGTGGAAATCTTTTCACTATTCTGATTTAAAAATCGACTTTATGAGAAGACATGCTCAACTATTAAAGTATCAATTAAATCATTTAGGCATCAAACTTGAAGTCGTGAAAGCACCTTTTTTTAAGGATCAAATTAGTTATTTAAAGCGTCTTCACACAGATAAAACGCTCATTATTAATCAAGATTTAGAACTCAACGAACGCAACAGAGATCAGGTCCTATTAAAAGATGGATTCAAGTTTAAACAATTTGAATCCGATGTAATTGTACCAAAAGGACAGCTACTCAATAATTCAGGAGAGATGTACAAAGTTTTCACGCCGTTCAAAAAAGCATGGATTAAAAAAATCATTGAGCATGGAGTTACAACCGTTAGCACTCCTCAAACCCTACTCAATAGTGAACTAAAAATTCCTAGTGATACAGCCTCGATTTCTCAGAAGTGGCCGCTAGTTTCAGATTATGAATTAATTAATTTGCCGGACTTTTTTCAAAATAAAGTTTATCTATATGGTAAACAAAGAGATATCCCTTCAATTAAAGGCACATCAGGCCTTTCACCCTATTTAGCCATTGGAGCTATCAGTGCTCGTCATTTACTACAACAACTACTCCATCAGTTTCCCGATATTTTACTGCAAGATCCACCACACGCCTTTGCTTGGTTAAACGAACTTATTTGGCGTGACTTTTACCGTCATTTGCTTCACCACTATCCAGATTTAATTAAAGGATATAACTTTAATAACAAATACGACAATTTAGTTTGGCATAATAATTCCGATTATATTACTGCCTGGCAGCAAGGAAAAACAGGTTACCCCATCGTAGATGCAGCAATGCGGCAGCTTAATCAAACTGGATGGATGCATAACCGACTTAGAATGATTGTTGCGAGTTTTCTCTCTAAACATTTATTAATTGATTGGCGTATTGGCGAGCGATACTTTGCACAAAAACTTATTGATTTAGATTTTTCAGCCAACAATGGTGGATGGCAATGGTCGGCGGGAACAGGATGCGATGCACAACCTTATTTCAGAATATTTAACCCGATAACTCAAAGCCAAAAGTTCGATCCAAATGGCGCTTTTATTCGTAAATATATACCAGAGCTGGCCGAAATTCCTGACAAAGAGATACACTTTCCGCACAAATACATGGCTGAAAAAAATCTCAATGTTTATTGGCCTGCAATAGTAGACCACAAGGAAGCAAGGCTAACCGCACTTGAGTTTTACAAACAATACTTGTAAACCAATTAGTAGTTAATTATCTGAATTTTAAAAGACTTTATATGAAAGCAGAATATTTAGTAAATAGCAGTACGTATCCAGTTTGGCTCGAAAAGTTCATTGATATTTATCAAAAACTCGAAACAAGCAATCTGCATTTATTAAAAGAGCTCTATGGGCAAAGTGTTGTGTTTATTGATCCTATACATCAGCTTAATGGTATTGATGAATTGCAACAATACTTCGAACAGCTTTACAGTAATATTCAAAGCTGTACCTTTAAAATTGATGAGGTATTTTTTCAAGAGCCTTATGCTGCCGTTTATTGGACTATGCAATATATCCATCCTAAGCTAAACGGAGGAAACTTGGTGACGGTACATGGTCACTCAAAATTAAAAGGCCATACAGATAAAGTTATTTATCACCGCGATTATCTTGATTTGGGCTCGATGATCTATGAACAAATTCCTTTACTTAAAAACATCATTCGATGGCTCAAATTTAGGCTAAATCCATGAATATTCTTATTACTGGCGCAACATCAGGTATTGGCGAAGCTTTAGTGCTCGCTTATTCTCTTCAAGGACATCATGTTATCGCTTGTGGTAGAAACCCGGCTAAACTTGAGGCTCTACTGCAAAAATCTCAAGGTAACCTAACTACCCTATGCTTTGATATCACCAACGCCGGACAAATTACCCAGCAGATTGCAGACGCGCCGCCCATTGATATTGCAATTTTAAATGCAGGTGACTGTGAATATATAGATGATGTGTTAAATTTTGATGCTGAACTCTTTGAACGGGTGATAAAAGTTAACTTAGTTGCGATGGGCTATTTACTGCAAAACATCATTCCTAAAATGATTCCATCTGGTCAAATTGGATTAATGAGTTCGAGTGTGACTTATTTGCCTTTTGCGCGTGCGCAAGCTTATGGCGCTTCTAAAGCCGGAGTAGACTATTTAGCAAAGTCACTGGCACTTGAACTTAATAAGCACAATATTGACGTATCTTTAATTCAACCAGGGTTTATTAAAACACCTTTGACCGATAAAAATGATTTTGATATGCCTTTTATTATTTCTGCTGAGGAAGCAGCTCAGCGTATTATCAAAGGATTATCAAAGAAACAGTTTTTAATTGCTTTTCCAAAACGATTCATAGTTTTAATGAAAGTCATCAGCTGGTTACCGAGAAAGTTTTGGTATCGCATGCAAAACAAATAAAACCAAGAGGATTATTCGTTGAAAAATATAGCCATTATTGGTTCGGGCATATCAGGGCTTACCAGCGCTTACTTACTTGCTAAAAAGCATAACGTCACTGTATTTGAAAAAAACGACTACATTGGTGGTCATACAGCAACCATCGATGTTGATTACCAAGGTGAACAGTTAGCGATTGATACTGGCTTTATCGTTTTTAACAATAAAACTTATCCAAACTTTTTAAAGCTACTCTCGAACATTGGAATGGACAAGCAAGAAACAGAAATGAGTTTTTCTGTTCATAACACCAAAACTAAATTTGAATACAATGGACATAACTTAGATACGCTATTCGCGCAACGTCGCAATATTTTTCGTCCACAGTTTTGGTATTTAATAAAAGAGATCTTACGCTTCAACAAGCAATGCAAACACCTTTATAAAAGAGGTGTTGACGCAAACAACGGTACACTTGGTGAGTTTTTAAAGAAATATCAATACAGCGAATTTTTTTGTGAACACTACATTTTACCGATGGGCGCGGCGATATGGTCGAGTTCTATTGAAGAAATGGAACAGTTTGAGCTAAAATTTTTTATTCAGTTTTTTGCTAATCATGGGTTACTTAATATCAGTGATCGCCCTCAGTGGTATGTCATACCAGGAGGCTCGCGAGAATACATTAAACCGCTTACCAAATCGTTTAAAGACAACATTCACTTAAGTGCAAAAATCAAGTCGGTTTCGCGCGGAAATGGCCAAGTTCAATTAAATTTTGAGAACGGTGAATCAAATACATTTGATGAAGTGGTGTTTGCATGCCACTCTGACCAAGCATTAAAACTATTAGCAGAGCCTACCGAACAAGAAATAAATGTTCTGAGCAATATGCCTTATAATGCCAACAGCGTTGTATTACACACCGATACTCGATTATTACCTGACAGAAAAAAAGCTTGGGCCAGTTGGAATTATCAGTTATCGAATAACAGAGCTAAGCCAGCTAGCGTCACCTATAATATGAACATATTGCAAGGATTAAAGGCTAACCATACTTACTGCGTCACCTTAAACCAAGATGAAGATATTGATCCCAGCAAAATTATTAAACGATTTGAGTACCATCATCCGGTATTTAATTTGGCATCAATGAAAGCACAATCTCAAAGGAGTTTGATATGTGGTCAAAACAACACACATTTTACAGGAGCCTACTGGTACAATGGTTTTCATGAAGATGGTGTTCGAACTGCGGTCGATGTGGGCCAACGTTTTGATTGCCATTTATAACGAATATTTATGAGCGAATTACAACCTAAATCGACTTGCAGAAGTGCTATTTACACTGGCCATGTTCACCATAGTCGGTTAAAACCAAAAGCAAATACATTTACCTACAAAATGTATATGTTGGCGCTCGATGTTGATGAGGTCATGGATAAATGTATTGCTAAAGGCGCTTTAGGATTTAACTGGTTTAATCCCATTCGCGTAAATGAAAAAGACTATGTTTGTCAAAAGGAAGCGGAATCAGATGAGCAGTCATCCGATAGCGAAAATTTAAAATCAAGAATACTGAATAAGGTAAAATCATTAGGTGGCGAACTCAACATCGATAAAGTAACCATGATCGTTCAAGCTCGTTGTTTCGGTTTGTACTTTAGCCCAGCCAACTTTTATTTTTGTTTTGATCATAACGATCAATGCATTTATATGTTGGTAGAAGTCAGCAACACCCCATGGAACCAACGTCATTATTACTTAGTGAATATGGCGAACATCACACCAACAGAAAAAGCTTTTCATGTGTCTCCATTTATGGATTTAGCCATGCAATATCATTGGACGGTTACTCCTCCTTCACTTGATGAAAATAGCCCTGTTTTAGTTCGTATAGAAAACCACCGTCATAATGGCCCCAAGGTTTTTGATGCAACGGTAAATTTAAAACGCTTAGGCTTTTCTAAGCAGGATATTAATAAAGCGGCTTGGTCATTTCCTGTGATGACGCTGAAAATTGTAGCGGGAATTTATTGGCAAGCACTTAAGCTTTTTGCTAAACGAGTTCCTTTTATTCCTTATCAAAAGAAGAGCGTAAAATAAGGTACTGAGGCATAATGTATTACCTTTTACTGCTGCCCTTTCTTTTCCGGTTAGCGACCGATATGGAGAAAAAGAGCACAAAATTACCTTTAGCATCTCGATTTTCTGTCATTGAGAGTCGCGAATCGACGCTACAATCTCTTTTTCAAATCATAAAGTTAAAGGCGATTTCGCACCGCTAACGCTTTTGTGCG
>JBFHSP010000080.1:0-12662 GCA_041591085.1 Kangiellaceae bacterium
AAAGAGTAGGAAAACGACCAACTTTTTAATCAAATGCACAACATCGACATCTCTAGTTCAACATCAAAACTAACTTAGCTATGCAATTGACAAAGAAAGTAGGGGTACCGCCGAAATAAGATCATTCAGTCTACATCAGTCCTATTTGTAATATTCTGTTTAAAATACAATCAATTGGCATTGATTGCTAGGGCTAGCTCTAAGTTTGGCAGCAATTTACTGAGAGTCAAATTATCCCTTAATGGTTATCGATTATTTTCGCTTTAAACTGGCGATCTATTAAGCAAATTAAGTATAATGCCGCGCCCAAAATTGAAGAGAAGGTGATTTTGGGTATTCGATCTCAGTTTAGGCGTGCGTTTCAATTGATTTTACCGACCATTTGAAGTGACTTGGAGGCCATATTTCAAGTCTTGTTAGCTTGTTTTGGCAAAAACAGGCAACAAGTACCAGCCTAAGCTATAGTATTCGTTTTAACCGGTAAACAGTTAACGAGTTTGGCGTAAGCTTATGATAAAAATCAAACAAGGTCTGGATCTACCCATTACGGGTGCTCCTGAGCAAGCCATAAAGGACACCAAAAAGGTGACACAGGTGGCATTGCTTGGAGATGATTATGTCGGAATGAAACCGACAATGCTCATTGAAGAAGGTGATGTGGTCAAATGCGGTCAGCCTTTATTCACTGACAAAAAAAATGAAGGTGTACTTTTTACCGCTCCGGCATCAGGTAAAGTAATTGCCATCAATCGTGGAACCAAAAGAAAACTACTTTCGGTAGTGATTGAAATTGATGGTGACGTTAACGAGTCATTTGAAAAATATTCTCCTGAACAGCTTTCAAGCCTCGATCGCGAAGCGGTTCAGAAAAACTTAGTTCAGTCTGGTATGTGGACCGCGTTAAGAACTCGTCCATATTCAAAAATACCAGCGCTTGATGCTGACGCCGATGCTATTTTTGTTACGGCTATCGACACACATCCTCTAGCTGCTGATCCGGCTCTAGTTATTACTGAACAAAACTTAAGCTTCAATCAAGGTCTGCAAATACTGAGCAAACTGACTAAAGGTAAAGTATTTGTTTGTAGCGGAGAAAAACCGTCGTTCAGCATTGACACCAATGACCGAATTGTTCACCAAGAATTTTCGGGTGCTCACCCAGCTGGATTAGTGGGCACTCACATTCATTTCTTGCATGGCGCTAACAACGCCCACCCAGTGTGGCATATTGGTTATCAAGATGTGATTGCGGTAGGCAAGCTTTTTACTGAAGGCAAACTCTACACTGATCGGGTTATTTCAATAGGTGGCCCTAGCGCCAAACAACCTCGTTTAATTCGCACTCAAATCGGGGCGAGTATTAAAGAGTTGTTAGAAGTTGAAGTTGACAAAGGCGACATCCGAAAGATTTCAGGATCAGTATTTAGTGGGTTTTCTGCTGCTGGCTCACGAGGATTCCTAGGTCGATATCACAATCAAATTTCTCTGTTACCCGAAGGCCGTGAAAAAGAGTTTTTAGGTTGGATTATGCCCGGCTCCGACAAATACTCGGTGACTCGCTCATTCCTATCTCACCTAAGTTTTGGCAAGTTATTTGATTTCACCACCACAACCGGTGGAAGTCCCAGAGCATTAATGCCAATTGGCAGTTATGAGCGCGTTATGCCCTTAGATATGCTTGCTACTCAGCTTCTAAGAGCGCTGGTTACCAAAGACACCGATGAAGCCCAAGCTTTAGGTTGTTTAGAACTCGACGAAGAAGATTTAGCACTCGCTACCTTTGTTTGCCCTGGTAAACACGAATTTGGTCCAATGTTGCGAGAAGCCTTAACTACGATTGAGAAGGAAGGCTAAATGAAAAAATTAATGAACTTTTTTGAACATATTGAACCGCACTTTGAAAAAGGTGGTAAATATGAAAAGTGGTACGCGCTTTACGAAGCGGTAACAACCATCTTCTATACACCCGGTCATGTTACTAACAATACCGCTCATGTTCGCGATAATGTTGATTTAAAACGAATCATGATTTTCGTATGGTTATGCGCATTTCCTGCCATGTTCTTTGGTATGTACAATGTTGGCTCGCAAGCCATCGGCGCAATGCAAGCTGTCGGAATGACTGAAGTAGAAGGTTGGCGCGGTGCCATCATGAGCCTATTTGGCGTTCAGTATGATGCCTCGTCAATTATGGGCAGCATGTTTTTAGGTGCGCTCTATTTCGTTCCGATTTATGCGGTTACATTTATTGTCGGTGGATTCTGGGAAGTCTTATTCGCGAGCGTTAGAAAACACGAAATCAATGAAGGTTTCTTTGTTTCTTCCATTTTATTTGCATTAATCGTTCCTCCGAATACGCCTTTATGGCAGGTCGCGATTGGGATTTCTTTTGGTATTGTCGTAGCAAAGGAAATTTTTGGCGGAACCGGTAAAAACTTCTTAAACCCTGCGTTGGCTGGTCGAGCATTTTTATTTTTCGCTTACCCAACCGATATGTCAGGTTCAACCGTTTGGACAGCTATTGATGCCTATTCAGGAGCAACGCCATTAGCTCAAGCTGCAGTTGGTCAATTGACCTATGCACTCGATGCCAACTGGTGGAACGCTTTTTACGGATTTATTCCTGGATCAATCGGCGAAACTTCAACCCTTGCTATTTTCATCGGCGGCTTCTTATTGATGTATTTTAGAATTGCCTCTTGGCGCATTGTAGTAAGCGTATTTGGCGGTATGGTTGGCGCGTCATTGTTATTGAATGCAATCGGCAGTGACAGCAATCCTATGTTTGCCATGCCATGGTACTGGCATTTAGTCACTGGCGGCTTTGCATTCGGTATGATGTTTATGGCTACCGATCCGGTGTCTGCATCTCTAACCAATAAAGGTAAATTCTATTTTGGTGCATTAATTGGCGTGATGTGTGTGATGATCCGCGTGGTTAACCCAGCCTATCCTGAAGGCATGATGCTCGCCATTTTATTCGGAAACTTATTTGCACCATTTATCGACCATTTTGTAGTTCAAGCAAATATTAAACGGAGGGTCAGCCGCCATGTCAGCTAAAAATGACTCTATAGGAAAAACGCTAGGAGTAGCGGTAGGCCTGTGCTTACTTTGCTCCTTGATTGTGTCGGGCGCCGCGGTTGTTCTAAAACCAGAGCAGCAAGCCAATAAATTAGCCGACGTGCAAAAAAGTATTTTGCTTGCATCGGGACTTGTTAAAAGTGGCGAAAAAGTTGATATCGCTGCACTTTTTGCAGAAAAAGTTGAAAGCAAATTAGTCGATCTCGAAAGCGGTGAATTTGTCAGCGGTGTTGATGCTATTAATTTTAACCAGCGTGCTGCGGCAAAAGATCCAAAACAAAATATCAAAATTGCTAAAGACGTTGACTTAGGCAACATCAAGCAGCGATCTAAATTAGCTAAGGTTTATTTAATTAAAGAAAACCAAGAACTTAAGTCAATTGTACTACCGGTACATGGTAAAGGTTTATTTTCTACTCTTTATGGTTTTATTGCACTTAACGCTGACACAACCACCATTTCCGGTTTGAAGTTTTATGAGCATGGAGAAACCCCTGGCTTAGGCGGTGAAATTGAAAACCCTCTTTGGATTGCCAAATGGGAAGGGAAAAACGCCTTAAGCTCTGACTTTAAGCCTAATGTTTCTTTGGTAAAAACTGGAGCAAAAGCATCTAACGAAGTCGATGCTCTTTCAGGTGCGTCTTACACCAGTAACGGTGTAGAGAACTTATTAAACTACTGGCTAGGTGATAACGGGTTTGGTCCTTTCCTAGCAAAAGTACGTGGAGGCCAACATGGCGTTTGATAAAGCAGAAGCCAAATCGGTTATCACTACGCCGATTTTTGACAACAACCCCATTGCGCTTCAAGTTCTAGGTATCTGTAGTGCCTTAGCTGTAACAAGCCAAATGGACAAAGCTCTGGTTATGAGTATTGCGCTAACCATCGTTACCGCATTTTCAAACTTATTGATCAGTTTATTACGTCATCACATTCCTTCGAGTATTCGAATCATTGTGCAAATGACCATCATTGCGTCATTGGTTATTGTCGTTGACCAAGTCTTGAAAGCTTATGCCTATGAAATAGCAAAGCAGCTTTCAGTATTTGTAGGCTTAATCATCACCAACTGTATTGTAATGGGACGAGCCGAAGCTTATGCCATGAAAAACTCTCCGGGTATGAGCTTTTTAGACGGTGTGGGTAATGGTTTAGGTTACTCAGCACTTCTTATGACCGTTGCCTTCATTCGTGAACTGTTTGGATCAGGCAGCGTTTTTGGTGTGAGCATTCTTGAGCCAATCAGTGCTGGTGGCTGGTATCAAACCAACGGTTTATTGGTATTACCTCCTAGCGCATTCTTTGTGATCGGCTTACTCATATGGGCGCTTCGCTCTTGGAAGAAAAATCAAGTGGAGGCCGCGTAATGGAAGGCATGATCAGTTTATTTGTTAAGTCAGTTTTCATTGAAAACATGGCTTTATCGGCCTTTTTAGGTATGTGTACCTTTTTGGCAGTTTCCAAGAAAGTTCAAACCGCAATGGGTTTAGGTATTGCGGTTGTTGTGGTTCAAGCCGTAACCGTTCCGGTTAACAATTTGCTCTTTACTTACGTTTTAAAAGAAGGCGCGTTGGCTTGGGCCGGCTTTCCTGAAATCGATTTAAGTTTCTTGGGCTTAATTTGTTACATCGGCGTTATCGCTGCGATAGTTCAAATTTTAGAAATGACCCTCGATAAGTTTTTCCCAGCGCTTTATAACGCGCTCGGAATTTTCTTACCTCTCATCACCGTAAACTGCGCCATTTTAGGTGGCACCTTATTTATGGTAGAGCGAGATTACCAACTTGGCGAGTCCGTCGTTTATGGTATTGGCAGTGGCTTTGGTTGGGCATTAGCCATTGTATTACTGGCCGGTATTCGAGAGAAAATGAAGTACAGTGATGTGCCTGATGGTCTGCGTGGCCTTGGCATTACTTTTATCACTGTTGGTTTAATGGCGTTGGGCTTTATGTCCTTCACCGGTGTTTCGCTGTAATTAATTTAAGGAATTACCCATGCAAGAGATCATATTAGGCGTCTCAGTTTTTACCGGGGTTGTCCTTGCACTGGTTCTCATCATTTTGTTTGCTAAATCAAAATTAGTAAGCTCTGGTGAGGTCGCCATTACAATCAATGACGATCCAGATAAATCAATCAACACTGCTGCAGGTGGAAAACTGCTTGGTGCATTAGCTGACAGTGGTATTTTCGTTTCGTCAGCTTGTGGCGGCGGTGGCACTTGCGGTCAATGTCGCTGTAAAGTACTCGAAGGCGGCGGTTCAATTCTACCAACTGAGCAAAGTCACATTAATAAACGTGAAGCGGCTGAAGGTTATCGCTTAAGCTGTCAGGTTGCTGTTAAACAAGATATGAAAGTAGAGCTTCCTGAAGAAGTGTTCGGCACTAAAAAATGGGAATGTGAAGTAATATCGAACGATAACAAAGCCACTTTTATTAAAGAACTTAAACTAAAGCTTCCTGAAGGTGAAAGTGTTCCATTTAGAGCAGGTGGCTATATCCAAATTGAATGTCCTCCACATGTTTCTGAATACAAAAATATGGATATCGATCCTAAATTCCATTCAGACTGGGATCGCTTCAAAATTTGGGACCTTGTGTCTGAAGTAAAAGAGCCGGTTATTCGTGCCTACTCTATGGCCAACTATCCAGAAGAGAAAGGCATTATTATGCTTAATGTTCGGATTGCTACGCCTCCACCAAATAAATGGAGCTTGCCTCCAGGAAAAATGTCTTCTTTCATCTTTAATTTGAAAGCGGGCGATAAAGTAACTATTTCAGGTCCATATGGAGAGTTCTTTGCAAAAGAAACTGAGAATGAAATGGTCTTTATTGGAGGGGGTGCAGGTATGGCCCCAATGCGTTCTCATATTTTCGATCAATTACGTCGGATCAAAACCGATCGAAAAATCAGCTTTTGGTACGGTGCTCGTAGCAAGCGAGAAATGTTCTACGTCGAAGATTTCGATATGCTTGCAGCTGAAAATGAAAACTTTGAATGGCATACCGCACTTTCAGATCCACTTCCAGAAGATAATTGGGAAGGTTACACCGGATTTATTCACAATGTACTATATGAAAACTACTTAAAGAATCATAAAGCACCTGAAGATTGTGAATTCTATATGTGTGGACCACCCATGATGAATGCTGCAGTTATCAAAATGCTTGAAGATTTAGGCGTTGAACGCGATAACATCTTCCTAGACGATTTTGGTGGTTAGGTTCAAAAGTTAAAAAAAGCGATGCATTTGCATCGCTTTTTTTTTATCTTCTAAAATGGGCTTTTCACTGTTGATTGTATTTATGAATTTAGCTTTTTCTATAACTTTATTTACGCTATTTATCGCAGCGCTCGGCTTGGCACTGTACTTCTTTATTCAAAATAGACGGCTAAAGGAACAGGTAATCGCACTGACCACACTAGATGAAATCACTGGTTTGCAAAATAGCTCGGCCACTTTACAGCAAGTCGAGCTCTTATATAACACTGCCAAGCGCTACAAATCCCCCCTATCGGTTGCAATTATCCAATTTCCCAACTTATCCGAGTTTGAAAACTACGATGCTTGGTTAAAGAAAATTGCTTCATTGCTAAACGAAACGCTTCGAACCACAGATGCATTAGGGCGAGTTAGCTTTGACCGTTTTTTGTTTGCTCTGACCCACACTCACAATCATGATGCAAGAGCGGTCATTGAGCGCCTAACCATAAAACTTAATCAGCTTGAAATAAATCAACAACATTGCCCAGCGTTTATCGGAATTAGTCAGGTGACAGATGATATTTCTGAATATAAGCAACTGATAAAAATTGCGGAAAACTCTCTAAATTTGGCTAAATCTTCAGCAACAAATCAAGTACAATACGCGACCTAAATTCTTAACGGCCACATGTAGTGATTCAAAAAGCATTTTTTTATTTTTGCCTAATTTTCTTATTAGCTGTTGCGGGGTGTAACGCTCCTAGTTATCAGTCGATAAGTGGCGAAACCATGGGTACCACTTATTCGATTAGCTATAACTCTCCTTCTGTGACCGCTTCCGAATTAAAGAAAAAAGTAGACGCACAGCTTCGCTACATCAATCAATTAATGTCAACTTACATTGCTAACTCCGAACTTAATCAATTTAATGATTCAGAAGGCCAAACTTGCTTTTCAATGAGCCCAGAAACCCTCATGGTATTGTCAGAATCATTAAGAATTTATCAACTCAGTGAGGCTGCATTTAATCCCGCGATTGGCCCTTTAATTGAAGCATGGGGATTTGATCGTAAAGAAACCGGTAATACATTGCCCGCTAAAGAAAGCATCGAGCAAATTCTTAAAGATAGTCAATTTGATCAGCTGCAAATTAACCAAGAGACTCTTTGCGCCTTTAAACCAACCAATCACTTTAGAGTGAATTTATCCGCCATTGCTAAAGGATATGCAGTCGATGTCATTGCGGACCTGTTAGAAAATCTGCAAATCGAGAATTATCTTGTTGAAATTGGCGGCGAAGTTCGAGTTAAGGGAAATAATTCGAGAAACACCTTGTGGTCTATTGCAATAGAAAACCCGACTATTGAAGTGCGCAGTATTGAAAACATTATTCCACTTAAGAATATGTCTATTGCGACTTCCGGTGATTATCGAAACTACTTTGAAAAAGATGGTAAACGATATTCTCATACAATCGATCCCACGACCGGCTATCCGATTGAGCACAGACTTGCCTCCATTTCGGTACTTCATCCATCAGCGATGACGGCTGACGGTCTCGCAACGGCTATTATGGTAATGGGCGAAGAAAAAGGCCTAGACTTCGCAGAAAAGCATCAAATTGCAGCCTATTTTCTGGTTAAATCGGACAATGGATTTATTCCGCGAGTTAGTTCGCAATTTAAGTTATACTTAGCATCTGTAAAATAGAGTTATCTGCAATGTTATCCATTTTTATTATTACTTTTGTCGCGATGTCCGTTGTTATGCTAATAATGGCAATAGGCTATATCGTGCAACGCAAAACCATCACCGGCAGCTGCGGTGGTCTTACCACTATCGGTATTAAGAAAGTTTGCAACTGCGAAGAGCCTTGCGAAAAGCGTAAGGAGAAAATGCGCCAGGAAGCAGCTAAACAGCAGCAAAGAATAGATATTACAAACCTATAAACTAGTTTAGTCTTTGAAATGTAAGCCTAAACATTTGGAAACGTTTTACCGGACAACTTGGAAGTCATCATGAACTCAAAGATTCGCCTTAAAATAGAGAAAGATCTTCTTAAGTATGAACTTAGCGACTATGCAGGCGCCAGCTCTGATTTGCTATTGAAAATGATGAATGACTGCGAGCAATACAAAGTCAATCATGTCTTTGCAAAACAGTTTGGTTCGTTACAATTAGAACAAAATGAACACCTTTCCCAAGAGTTTGCAGTTTTTGATGAAGAGAAAGCCGTTTCCATTGCATGGGTTCAAGATGAAAAGGACTCATTGGAGTCTACGTTAAAAAAGTTCAAAAATGATCGAGTCAAGCTAGAAGTGTTTCAAACTGATATAGAAGCTATTCGCTGGTTACTCGATCAATCTTAAATTACCCTTTTGTTTAAATCACTCGAATCAGCTCCAGTTAACGCCTATTTTCTCGAGAGCTTGTAACACATTAGCTCTTGAAATCATGCCAACCAGAACATCTCGCTCAATCACAGGAAAGCAGCGGCAATTGCAGCTTAGAAACTTATCGGCCACATCGGCAATACTGTCTTCAGGATGAACCGACATGACCGTTTTGCTCATTCTGTCAGCCACCGTTTCACCGAGATCTCCGTTGTAAATAGCGCTTCGCACCACATGGAGGCAATCTTTTTCAGAGAGAAACCCGATCACTTCGCGATGCTCATCAACCACGGGCAAACCTGTAAGCTTATATTCTAAAAATACTTCTGCCGCTTCCAAAACATCCATCGAAGGCTTTAAGGTAATTGAAGCCGAAGTCATGTAATCTCGAGTAAGCACTGATCTCAACATATAACATCCCCCGTCAAAGACGATTTTTATCAATATTCGTTGTTATTAAAAAGTTACTCCACTCTAAGTAAATCACAGGAACCTAGATTTCTCTAGGTTCAAGGTCATTTTTTTTAGCTTCTTTTGTTTTAGTTAAACCGCTTTTTCCACTACCGCGGCCAGTTCTTTTGCAACGTTCTGAACCTCTGATGCATCTTCACCTTCAACCATCACTCGGATTAAAGGTTCAGTGCCAGAAGCTCTGAGCAACACTCTTCCTTTTTCACCAAGTCGAGCTTCCATTTGCACAACCGCCTGTTTAACCTGCTGAGACTCCATAGGTTTGCTTTCTTTGCTGGCCAAACGAACATTGAGCATAACTTGTGGATACTTACTCATACCCGATTTTAAGTCATGCAAGCTCAAGTTTTCTTTGGCCATCACTGAAAGCACTTGAAGCGCCGAAACAACGCCATCACCGGTAGTATTCGCATTCAAACAAATTACATGTCCTGAAGATTCGCCGCCAAAGTTCCAGTCTTTTTCTTTAAGGAGCTCCATAACGTACCTATCTCCCACTTTGGCTCGAACAAATGGAATATCAAGCTTTTCCAAAGCTTTTTCCATTCCTAAGTTGGTCATAAGAGTACCTACAACGCCGCCATTTAACCGACCTCGCTTTTTGGCATCTCGGGCGATGATAAACAATAATTGATCACCATCGAGCTCTTCACCTTTATGATCGACCATCATCACGCGATCACCATCGCCATCAAAGGCAATTCCTAAATCAGCTTTTTCAGCTAATACGGTTTCTGCAAGTTTACGTGTATTTGTCGCACCGCAACCTTTATTTATGTTCAAACCATTTGGCTTTACTCCAATGCTGATTACATCAGCTCCCAGCTCTGAAAATACCTCTGGAGCAATGTGATAAGTGGCGCCATGAGCACAGTCGATCACCATTTTTAAATGACTTAAATTGAGCGACGAAGGTACAGTTGATTTGCAAAACTCAATATAACGCCCTCTTGCATCTTCTATACGTTTGGCCTTTCCTAAATGTTCAGAACCTACCGTTGTCATAGGCTGATCCATCATCGCTTCAATGGCTAATTCAGTTTCATCAGGGAGCTTACAGCCGTCCTGAGCAAAAAACTTGATACCGTTATCTTGATAAGGGTTATGAGATGCAGAAATAACAATACCGGCATTAGCCCTAAAGGTTCGAGTCAAATAAGCGATACCTGGGGTTGGCATTGGGCCAAGCTGTAAAACATCAACGCCTGCCGCGATAAGTCCGGCTTCTAACGCTGACTCAAACATATAACCTGAAATTCGAGTATCTTTTCCGATCAACACCTTTCCACCGTGATCTTCACAGAGAACTTTACCTACCGCCCATCCAAGCTTTAATGCAAAATCGGCGGTAATGGGGTATTCACCAACGGTACCTCTCACACCATCGGTACCAAAATATTTTCTTGAACTCATAAATGATCCTTTATGTTTTATGCGTTTTTTGTAGCTAACCAAATTTTAATTGCGTCCAAGGTCGGACCAACATCGTGTACCCTCAATATTTGAGCGCCATTATCAGCTGCAATAGTAGCTGCTGCAATACTGGAATATAGTCTTTGTTCAACAGGCTTGTCGGTTACTGCACCCAACATACTCTTTCGCGAAAGTCCGGCCAAAATAGGCGCTCCCAATGACTTAAACTCTGCCAAATGTTTTAATAATTGGAAATTGTGCGTTACCGTTTTTCCAAAACCAAATCCTGGGTCAATACTGATCAACTCCTTTTCAATGCCACATTGTACCAAAGCATCAATACGTTGTTTTAAAAACTGCTTCACTTCAGCAATCACATTTTGATAATTCGGAGACTCCTGCATGGTTTCTGGCAGTCCTTGCATATGCATAATGCAAACTGGAACTTTAAGTTGTGCCGCAGCTTCCGCTGCCCCTTCGTTTTGTAATGCTCGGACATCATTGATCATGGCAGCACCGGCCTTAACGGCCTCACGCATAACGGTTGATTTAGAGGTGTCTATGGAAATGGGTATTCCAAACTTTGTAATCTCTTCAATAACAGGCAATACTCTATCGAGCTCTTGCTGATCAGTTACTGGTGCAGCATTTGGTCGAGTCGACTCACCACCGATATCAATGATATCTACGCCTTCTTCAACCATTTTTTCTGCTTGTATTTTTGCGTGCTCAATCGATGAAAATTGACCACCATCAGAGAATGAATCTGGGGTTACATTAAGTATCCCCATTATTAAGGGGCGGTGGGCAAAATAAAAATCGTTCAAAGACATAGCTGCTAATAATCCAATCGCTAACTAGAATCGAATAATATCACAGGCTGAGAAAATCATTTTAGCCAAATTCGTGATTTAAAGATGAGTTATCAAATCCGACAATTTACACTGACTTTGGAAACATCAGCGACAATACTTTGCCCCAACCACTGCTCCGCTGTTTTTGTATATTCAGGCTTTCCTCTTAGTACTATATCACTCGCATTAATTGCAGATTGCATACACTCCCAGCCCATCCAAACCTTTGTAAGTTGCACAATAGAAACTTCAATATATACATCGACATCAAATCCATGATCAATATGGCATAAATCAACATCTCCATCTTTAAAAATTAGCCAATGATGACTTTGATTATCTACAACGTCGGTTAAATAAAATTCCACTATAAACGGATCAGGAAGCGCATCTATTGGCCGAGTATTTCTCCTAATATCCCACATTAACAAACCAACATCTAAATCTCGAAGTGAAGGCTCAACTTTTAGCCACTTTTGTCCCCATTCTGCCATGCCTAACACTATTGGCCTTAGAGCTTTTCCTGCCTGTGTTAATTGATAAGATATATGATTATTCGAAGTCTGTTTCTTAACAATTCCTGCTTGAATTAATTCTTTAAGCCGAGTTGACAGCAGAGAACGAGACATTCGCGGTACTCCTCTACCAATATCGTTAAAGCTAGATGACCCTAGCATTAGTTCCCTTAAAATTAACATCGTCCAACGAGCGCACAAAAACTCGGCAGACATTGCAAGAGGACAATACTGACCGTACATGCTTCCTTCTTTATTAGTATTCTTTGAACTGCCATTTTTCATAAGATTCTCCTTGAAAATAACCATAGAAATATTACGACCATATCACTAGTACATTTTTTGTACTAGCAATCCTTATAGAATACCATTAGGTTAAGCCTCACTGGCCACAAGAAACCTAGGAGGAAATATGTCAGTTTCATTATTTGAAAGACTAGGAGGAGAATCAGGAATTACCTCTATAGCCAATGATGTTGTTGATCTTCATCTTGATAATCAAGTCATCGCCACACGGTTCGCTAAAACTGATGTTAATAAGCTTAAAAATGCCGCCGCAACATTTTTTATCACTGGAACAGGAGGTCCTGCATGTTACCAAGGGAAAGATATGCTAGCCGCACACAAAAACATGAACATTTCTCATGAAGAGTTTATGGCAGTCTTAGATGATGCCTTATCAGCACTCTCAAAAAATAACGTCGGCCAAAGAGAACAAGAGGAGGTCCT
>JBFHSP010000081.1:0-12651 GCA_041591085.1 Kangiellaceae bacterium
AATACACGAACAAAATGCGATTGCAGGGTTAACCAATAGAGTTTTAGCAAAGTTTGCGCAAATTGTTTGTGAAGCATTTGCAAATTCTTTTAAACCGATGAGCAAATTAAAAACTACAGGTAATCCGTTACGCAGTGCAATCCAACCGGTAGCAGCTAAGCAAAACAATGGCAATACGATCAAAATTTTGGTTGTAGGTGGTAGTCGAGGAGCGTTGGTTTTTAATCAAAGTTTTCCAAGGCTTTTTGCACCATTACTTAATCAAAAGAAAGTGAATGTTTGGCATCAGACTGGTAAGCAAAACTCTGATGCAGTAAAGCAATCATATAAAACACTATGTGCTGATGTTAATGAATCGGCATTAAAAGTTGACGAATATATTTTTAATATGCATGAAGCATATCAGTGGGCGGATTTAGTCGTTTGCCGAGCAGGAGCGTTAACGGTCAGCGAAATTATGACGGTGAAAGTTCCTGCTGTGTTTGTACCTTATCCTTATGCAGTTGATGATCATCAAACCGCTAATGCGATGGTGCTAGTGAATAAGCAATGCGCTGAGGTGATAGATCAAAAGGAGATTGATTCTGTACCAAGCGTGGTCACCAAGTTTTTGCAAGAACCGAATAAATTGAAAACAATGAAAGAAAACTTTAATCAATTTGAGTCGCACAACTCGACTCAAATGGTAGCTGATTTATGCGAGCAGTTGCTAAAAGGAGCATCACAATGAAAAATGCCCTCAATCAATTTGCTATTCCTGAAATGAGAAGAATCAAACGGATCCATTTTGTCGGTATCGGTGGCGTTGGCATGAGTGGTATCGCAGAGGTATTGCTTAATCAAGGTTATGTTATTTCAGGTTCGGATAAAGCGGAATCCCCCATTACCAAACGTTTGGCAGAGTTAGGTGCTGAAATTATGTTTGGTCATGCAGCGAATAATGTTATGGGGGCCAATGTTGTGGTTACTTCAACGGCTATTAATCCTAATAATCCAGAAGTGCAAGCGGCTCGTATGCGACGTATCCCTGTAGTGCGACGAGCTGAAATGCTCGCAGAGCTCATGCGATTCAGACATGGGATTGCTATTGCCGGAACTCACGGTAAAACTACCACCACTAGCCTAATTACTTCGGTTTGTGCTCAGGGTGAGCTCGATCCTACTTTTGTAATTGGTGGCGTGCTAAATAGTGCTGGCAGTAATGCAAGGCTCGGTACCAGTCGGTATTTTATTGCTGAAGCGGATGAAAGTGATGCAAGCTTTTTGCATTTACAACCTATGGTCAGCATTGTTACCAATATTGATGCTGATCATATGGACACTTATGGTGACTTTAATAACTTAAAGCAAGCGTTTGTCGATTTTCTTCATAATTTACCCTTTTATGGTTTAGCCGTACTGTGCATTGATGATCCTGTCATAGAAGAAATTCTTCCAAAAATTGCTCGCCCTTATGTGACTTTTGGCTTCAATGAAAAGGCCGACTATAGAGCCATAGAATTCTCTCAGGTCGGTAATGTCAGTCGTTTTAGTGTGCAAAGGAAACAAGGTGCAAAACCAATTTCAATTGATTTGAATTTACCAGGAAAACATAACGTCTTAAATGCGTTAGCTGCAATTGCTGTAGGCATTGAAGAGGGCGTTAAAGAAGATGCAATTAAAGAAGCACTATTAAACTTCCAAGGAATTGGTCGCCGGTTTGACTCTTATGGCACTTTTCCTTGTGAAAGAGGTGAAGTTGAAGTGGTTGATGACTATGGGCATCATCCAAATGAAGTTCAAGCGACCATATCGGCAGTAAGAGAAGGCTGGCCGAATAAACGCTTAGTAATGATTTATCAGCCGCACCGTTACACACGAACCCGAGATCTTTACGATGATTTCGTATCGGTTTTATCTGAAGTGGATGTTTTGATTTTACTTGATGTTTATCCCGCCGGAGAAGAGCCAATAGTGGGTGCCGATAGTAAATCGTTAGCCTCAAGTATAAGACAGCGCGGTCAAATTGATCCTATTCATGTTGATAGTAAAGATAAATTAAATCAAATCATCAGTGGGATCTTACAAGATGGTGATTTGGTGTTAACGCAAGGTGCAGGTGATATCGGCCGCCTTGCTAAAGAGTGGGAGCAAGCAAAAAGCACTGTGTTTATAAAGGAGTCGCAAAAATGACGTCGGATCTTTTTGGCAAAGTTGCAGTGCTATTAGGTGGAAATTCAGCCGAGCGAGAAGTTTCTCTTAAATCAGGCGAAGCCGTTTATCAAAGTTTACTTGCCCAAAAACTAGATGTGATCAAATTCGATCCAAAAGAACGTGACTTATTGGATTTGCAGCAGGAAGGGATCCACCGAGTGTGGATTGCACTGCATGGTCGTGGTGGTGAAGATGGTACGCTTCAAGCTGTTTTAGAAAGTATGAATATTGGTTACACCGGCAGTGGCGTTTTAGGTTCGGCATTAGCCATGGATAAATGGCGAAGCAAAATGATTTGGAAGGCTTGTGGCTTATCAGTGGCTGCCCATGCATTAGTTACTACCAACGATGTGCTAGATGAACAAATGATCCGCAAGCTCTACGCAAAATTAGGTCCAACGTTGTTTGTAAAACCATCGCATGAAGGCTCCAGTGTTGGAATGAGTAAGGTTAAAAAAGCCGAAGAGTTAAAACCAGCAATTGAATCCGCTTTAAAATTTGATTCTGAAGTGTTAGTTGAACGATTTATTGATGGTAAAGAATATACCGTTTCAATTTTAAATGGCGTGGCACTTCCTAGTATTTCTATGGTTACGCCGCGAGAGTTTTACGACTACGAAGCGAAATATCAATCAACGGAAACTCAATATTTTTGCCCAAGCGGTTTAACTGTTGAAGAAGAGTCGAAGCTTGGGAAAATTGCTTTAAAAGCCTTTAACGCTTTAAGTTGCGGTGGTTGGGGGCGGATCGATTTTATTCGAGATAAGCACGATGGTGAGTTTAAAGTACTTGAGGCGAATACGGTTCCAGGAATGACTAAAACCAGTTTAGTTCCTAAAGCCGCTAAGCAAAATAATATGAGTTTTGATGAATTAACTTTAGCAATTTTGCAGACGAGTTTTTAATGATGTCGAAGAAAATGGCAACCAAAAAAATGACTGAACAAAATAGTCACTTTTCTATAGGAAAGTGGTTAGTTTCGTTCGGTTTTATGGCTGCTGTTTTTATGTTGGGCTACTTAAATATTGAACCGTTAAAATCTTTTGTTTCAACCACTATCCAAAATTACAATTCAGGAAACATTAATTCTGAACAGATGGTTGAGCGATCAAATAGTGAGCAGTCTGACAAATGGAAGGTGGTTTTTAATCATGATGTGCATTTTTCAAGTGCTATAGAGCTCGAAGAGTTTGTTAATCAATACATTACCGAGTCATTTTTCGCACTTAATATTGAAGATGCTACAAAAACGATCGGCCTTTATCCATGGATTAAATCGGTTGAGGTTAGAAAAGTTTGGCCCAATATTTTATTGCTTGAAATAGAAGAGCACCAACCTTGGTTACTACTTAACGGCACACAAATTGTGAGTAATGAGGGTGTTGTTTTTACTCCGAATGATGTCAGTGCATTTTCAACGTTGCCAAAATTAAACGGTCAGTTCGGTAGCATCAGCGACTTATTGTCGATGTACGATTATTTTTTAAATAGTTTAGAGAGTGATGGTTTTAGTTTGAAATCGCTAGCTTATCAACCGCTATCGGGATGGATGTTAGAGCTTGATAGCGGAACCCAAGTATTGGTTGGAAAAAATAATATTCAAGAGCGACTAGAAAGATTCCAAAACATGCTTGATGGTGCAAAGTCAATCAATGCAAATGAAGTAGCCTATTTCGATTTACGTTATCGAACAGGCATTGCCGTTGGTTGGAATGAAAAAAAAAGTGAACAAATAGCTGCTCGTTAGCTGTTAGGGTAAAAGTTGAGTGCAATTATGACTAAGACAACAGAAAAAAAACTTATTGTCGGATTGGATATTGGAACATCCAAGGTGGTTGCGATAGTTGGTGAAGTTAATCATGGGGATCGGATCGATATTATCGGTATTGGTTCTCATCCTTCTCGTGGTTTAAAAAAAGGTGTAGTGGTGAATATTGAATCAACAGTTCAATCGATCCAACGCGCCGTTGAAGAAGCTGAATTAATGGCCGGTTGCCAAATTCATTCTGTGTTTACCGGAATAGCCGGTAGCCATATTAAAAGTTTGAATTCGCACGGCATCGTAGCGATAAGAGATACAGAATGTAATGCTCAAGATGTTGAACGCGTGATTGATGCGGCTAAAGCCGTAGCCATCCCAGCCGATCAAAAAATATTACACGTACTGCCGCAAGAATTTGTGATTGATAATCAAGAAGGTATTCGAGAGCCGATTGGAATGTCAGGTGTTCGGCTTGAAGCAAAAGTGCATATGGTGACAGGCGCTGTGAGTGCAGCACAAAACATTGTTAAGTGTGTGAAACGATGCGGGCTTGAAACAGACGATATTATTTTAGAGCAGCTTGCGTCCGCTTATTCAGTGTTGACCGAAGATGAAAAAGAGTTGGGTGTTTGTTTAGTAGATATTGGTGGTGGCACGACTGACATTGCAATTTTTACTGAAGGCGCCATTCGCCATACGGCCGTTATTCCTATTGCTGGAGATCAAGTCACT
The DNA here is from genome assembly GCA_041591085.1 of Kangiellaceae bacterium. Classification (GTDB taxonomy): domain Bacteria; phylum Pseudomonadota; class Gammaproteobacteria; order Enterobacterales; family Kangiellaceae; genus Pleionea. Next base: position 4,688 of record JBFHSP010000081.1, read on the forward strand.
AACGATATTGCAGTGGCACTTCGCACCCCAACGCAACACGCGGAAGATATCAAAATCAAATACGCTTGCGCACTTCGTCAATTAACGTCACTTGAAGATACGATTGAAGTGCCCGGTGATGGTGACCGAGCGCCACGCAGACTGTCGCGTCAAACTTTGGCCGAAGTGGTTGAGCCTCGTTATGAAGAACTGTTTACCTTGATTCAAGCTGAATTAAGAAGAAGTGGATTTGAAGAAATTATTCCTGCAGGTGTTGTTTTAACCGGTGGTTCTTCAAAAATGGAAGGTTTGATTGAACTTGCTGAAGAAGTGTTTCATATGCCAGTAAGGCTAGGCATGCCGCAATATGTAAAAGGTTTATCTGATGTGGTTCGAAATCCTATTTATGCAACTGGCGTAGGACTTTTACTCTACGGACATCAACAAACAAAAGATTCTCATTATTCGCAACGTAAAACCGGAAGCTTTTCTTCGGTGTTACAGCGAATGAAAGATTGGTTTAGTGGTTTTTAATTTTTTATACGGTAGTCAACAATAATAGAAGGGGTAAGTTATGCCAAACATGTTCGAGTTGGTCGATAACTGTCAAGATAATGCGGTTATCAAAGTAATTGGTTTAGGCGGTGGTGGCGGAAACGCTGTTGAACACATGCTTCAAGCTAATGTAGATGGCGTTGAGTTTGTGTGTGCAAACACCGATGCTCAGGCGTTAGGCCGTTCAAGTGCCAGAACCACCATTCAATTAGGCGGTTCAATCACTAAAGGATTAGGTGCGGGCGCAAATCCGGATGTAGGTCGTCAAGCAGCGCTTGAAGATCGTGAACGCATCCAAGATGTGTTGAAAGATGCCGATATGGTTTTCATCACTGCTGGTATGGGTGGTGGCACCGGAACAGGCGCAGCGCCTGTTGTCGCTGAAATTGCAAAGGAGATGGGTATTTTAACGGTGGCTGTGGTCACTAAGCCATTTTTCTTTGAACTTAAAAAGCGTATGGGTGTGGCTGAAGAAGGTATTGAAGAGTTACGTCAACACGTTGATTCTTTGATCATTGTACCTAACGATAAGGTGCTTTCGGTATTAAAAGGCAAAGCATTAACTGAAGCTTTTAAAGCGGCCAATAATGTATTGCATGGTGCGGTTCAAGGCATAGCGGAACTCATTACTCGTCCTGGTCTTATCAATGTGGATTTTGCTGATGTAAAAACGGTGATGTCAGAAAAAGGTATGGCCATGATGGGTACTGGCGTTGCATCTGGTGATAACCGTGCGCGTACCGCTGCTGAAATGGCAGTGGCTAGCCCGCTATTGGAAGATGTTGATTTATCTGGCGCAAAAGGAATTTTAGTGAACATTACCTGTGGCGAAGATTTAAGCATTGACGAGTTTGCTGAGGTTGGGGAAATCGTACAAGAGTTTGCATCGGATGACGCAACCGTTGTCGTCGGTACCGCTATCGATCCAGAGTTACATGAAGAGCTTCGCGTAACCGTAGTGGCTACAGGACTTAGTGCCAAAGGCGAAAAACCGGTTAAGTTGGTTACAAACAATACGCCAAACACTCGTCCAGATGGTACTCCTGACTATCAAAAATTGGATCGTCCAACGGTTATTCGCAAGCAAAATGGCGGAGAATCAAAAGTAGTGGGCTCTGATATGGATTATTTGGATATTCCAGCGTTTTTAAGAAAACAGGCTGATTAATATAAGGTTTGTAGTAAGAAACAAACCACACCGTATGCCACCCCTTCGGCTGCGGTGTGCTTTGTCTTTATTGGTTTTTTTCAATTAAATGGTGCTAAATCGATTTTTTTCATCTCACTATTTGATATTAAATCAAGAAAAACGTAAAATCCGTCGCAAATTGCACATAAAGTGCACTAAACTGTTTGATAAATCGGGTTTATCTGGTACGATGTGTTCGCTTCAAGGAAGGTTCGCTGGAACGGAACTCTGATATCACTTGTTTTGGAGTCATTTTTCAATGATAAGACAGCGTACCTTACGTACTGCCATTCGCGCTACCGGTGTTGGTTTACACACTGGTGAAAAAGTCTATCTCACTTTAAGACCTGCTCCTGTCGACACAGGTATTGTGTTTCGTCGAGTTGATCTTGATCCTGTTGTAGAAATCTCTGCAGCTCCTGAAAACGTTGGTGATACCACGTTATCAACTTGCTTAGTTAAAGATGACGTAAGAATTTCAACCGTTGAACATTTGCTCGCGGCAATGGCTGGTCTTGGCATTGATAATGCGTACATTGACGTTTCTGCCGCTGAAGTGCCAATTATGGATGGTAGCTCAGGCCCATTTGTTTTCTTATTACAATCAGCGGGTATTGAAGAGCAAAGCAAAGCGAAAAAGTTTATTCGCATCAAAAAGCGAGTTGTGGTTGAAGAAGGCGATAAAAAAGCCGTATTTGAGCCTTTTGATGGATTCAAAGTGTCTTTCACTATTGAGTTCGATCACCCAGTATTTAAAGATCGCTCACAAACTTCCGTCATCGATTTTTCTAGCACTTCATTTGTGAAAGAAGTAAGCCGTGCTCGTACATTTGGTTTTATGAATGATATTGAATATTTACGTTCTAAAAACTTAGCGCAAGGCGGAAGTTTAGAAAACGCCATCGTTTTAGATGACTACAGAATCTTAAATGAAGATGGTCTTCGTTATGACGATGAGTTCGTAAAACATAAAATTCTTGATGCGATTGGCGATTTATACTTATTGGGCAATAGTTTAGTCGGTGCATTCTCTGGGTTTAAATCAGGTCATGCTCTGAATAACAAATTATTACGTGAGTTGATGGCTGATAGCGAAGCGTGGGAAATGGTGACTTTTGAAGATGCGACTGCAGCGCCTATTTCTTATATTATGAACCCAATTTTAGCGGTTTAATCTAAAGATTTTGGATAAAAATGCCTCGTTGAACGAGGCATTTTTGTTTTAGCTGCGATCAAAATTGTTGTTATCAAGTCTAGATTTCATTGGTCTTTCTTGGCGGTGAAACGGTGACCTGAATTGAGGCGAGGCCTAGCATTCCGTCGTTGCGGAGTGTACTTAAAAGAGCCGGAAGTTGATATTCGAGGCGAGTTTTCCAAGCGGGCGAATCAACGGCTAACACGATAAAGCTGTTTTCAGCATTGATTACACGGCAATGTTGCGCTAAATTGTCATGTAACTTTGCTTTAATAAGTTGCTCTAATTCATTGATTTTAGACAACTTGTCTAAAATGAATTTGAGTTCGCTGTGACTTCCCTCAACAAGGGATAGTATGTCTTTTGGGCGTTTTGTGGGCATTAGATTAATTTTTTGGTTGAGTGACGAAAAATACAATAACAGTCATTCCGGTATTTTAAGCACATTTGAGCTTAAATGCATCGAAGATGCATAAAAGGGGTTGGATTCATGAGTTTTACGATTTTGCAACGGTCCCGTAATGGGATCCGAAGCTTAAAAGTGACGCGTTCAGGTATTATAGGGCTAGTTATATTTGCCTTAAGCTTACCTATCGCTACGGGTTATCTCGGTTATCAGTACGCGTTTTATAAAGCCAATATGGCAGATGTTGGTCCTTCAACGTTTTTGCATTGGCGAGATCAACTTGAAAAACAGCAAAGCGAAGTAGAAAAAGCCAAAGATTATTCACAAAAGCAAATCAATGCACTGACCGCTCGCTTGGGTTTATTGCAAGCTCATATTCGACGGTTGGATGCTGCTGGTAATCGAATTGCTAATGTTGTTGGAATTGATCCGGTTGAATTTAACTTTAATGAAGCGCCTGCCCTTGGTGGGCCTGAAGAGCTTGATCGTGAAGCTGAAAGGCTTTCAAATAGAGAGTTTTTGGAGTCGCTTGATCAACTAAGCATTCAATTATTAGGTAAAGAGCAGCAACTCTCCGCGCTTGAAAGTTTAGTGCTTGAAAAGCAAATTGGTGTTGAGCGTTATATATCTGGTCGCCCTATTGAAAAAGGGTGGATGTCTTCATTCTACGGGCGTCGCACCGATCCGTTTACTGGGCGTCCTGCTTGGCATGCTGGATTAGACTTTGCGGGTAAAGAAGATTCTCCTGTTATTGCGACCGCCGCTGGCGTTGTCACCTTTGTTGGCGAGCGCTATGGTTATGGGCTGCTAATCGAAATCAGTCATGGCGATGGTTTTGTAACTCGATACGGACATAATAAATCAGCTTTGGTTGAAGTGGGCGAAGTAGTTGCTAAAAATCATCGCATTGCTACAATGGGTAATTCCGGCCGATCAACCGGTGCCCATGTTCATTATGAAATCTTAAAAGATGGGAAAACCATCAATCCATTACGTTACGTTAATCGCCAAGCTAAAGGTTAACTTAGCTATTGTTATCGGGCAGAATTCAGTTTTGTCCGATAGCTTATTGATTTTATTCTAATTGCCCCCATATCGAGCGGATAACTAACCTGAGGTCGGAATAAGTAAGGCTGAATAAAGCAACTTACTAACTCAAAAACAATAAGTTATAGCTATTTTATGTTTCAATGCTTCAAGTTTTGTGGCTAACAAGGCAAACAGGCGAAAGAATAACAGGTTATTTTAAGTCTGTTTAACGTAGTTAAGACGCAAAAATAGATGTATTGAACAGTTTTTCTTATTCCGAACTCAGGTTAACTAGTCAAACGGTGAGTATTGGATTTATCCACCTTTGACAATCATGTACAATGCCGCTCTCTCTATAATTCAAGAATTTTTTATAGCAGCGCAGCGTAAGGCGCAATAACAACTGAGAATAATCATGTTCGGACAATTTTTAACCAAAGTGTTTGGTAGCCGTAATCAAAGAATCCTTAAACGATTACAAAAAAATGTAAATGCCATCAACGCATTAGAAGAGTCTTTGGCAGCGCTAAGTGATGCTGAGTTACAAGCCAAAACGATTGAGTTTAAACAACGTTTAGAACAAGGTTCGACATTAGATAATTTATTAGTTGAGGCGTTTGCTGTTGTTCGTGAAGCTGGCAAGCGCGTTATGAAAATGCGGCACTTTGATGTGCAATTGATTGGCGGTATGGTTTTACACGAAGGTAAAATTGCCGAGATGCGAACCGGTGAAGGTAAAACCTTAGTGGCAACTTTGCCTTCTTACTTAAATGCCCTCACCGGACAAGGTGTTCATGTCATTACGGTTAATGATTATCTAGCAAAACGTGACGCGGATTGGATGCGTCCTCTTTATGAATTTTTAGGGCTAACTGTTGGAGCTGTTTTATCTGGTCAATCTCACGAAGAGAAAAAAGCGGCTTACGGGTGTGATATCACTTACGGTACCAATAACGAGTTTGGTTTTGATTATCTTCGCGACAATATGGCATTTGGCTTGGAAGATAAAGTCCAAGGTATACTTAATTTTGCTGTTGTTGATGAAGTTGACTCAATCTTAATTGATGAAGCGCGAACGCCACTCATTATTTCTGGCGCACTAGAAGATAGCTCGGCGCTTTATAAGCAAATGAATGCACTCATCCCAAAATTAAAACAACAGGTGGTTTCGGGTGAAGATGAAGATGAAGTGATTGAAGAGGCAGGTGATTACACTATTGATGAAAAATCACGCCAAGTTCATTTTACAGAAGAAGGTCAAGAAAAAATTGAAGAGATTTTGACTGAGGCCAAGTTGTTACCTGAAGGTCAATCGCTCTATTCAGCACAAAGTATTTCTTTACTTCATCATGTAAACGCCGCTCTAAGAGCCAATACCTTATTTAAAGTAAACGTTGATTATATAGTTCAAAACAATGAAATCGTAATTGTTGATGAACACACAGGTAGAACGATGCCTGGAAGACGTTGGTCTGAAGGTCTACATCAAGCGATTGAAGCAAAAGAAGGCGTTAAAATTCAAAATGAAAACCAAACGCTTGCTTCCATTACTTTCCAAAATTATTTTCGTCTTTACGAAAAATTATCTGGGATGACGGGTACTGCGGATACCGAAGCATTCGAACTTCGTGAAATTTACGGTTTAGAAGTGGTAGTTATTCCAACCAATAAACCGATGATCCGTGATGATATGGCTGATTTAGTTTTCTTAACTCGTGAAGCCAAATACAACGCGTTGATTGAGCAAATAGAAGCGTGTCAAAAGAAGGGGCAGCCGATTCTTGTAGGTACGGCATCCATTGAAACTTCAGAGTTGCTTTCTGGTGTTCTCAAGAAAAAGAAAATTGAACATAAAGTTCTTAATGCAAAATTTCATGAACAGGAAGCTGAAATTGTTTCCGAAGCAGGCAGACCCGGAAAAGTAACTATTGCTACTAATATGGCAGGTCGCGGAACCGATATCGTTTTGGGTGGCGCTCTTAAGACAGAAATTGAACAGATTAAAATTAAATATGCTGATAAATCAGAAGCTGAAGTAAAAGCAAAAATCGATGAGCTCACTAAAGATTGGAACAAACGACATCAAGCTGTTTTAGATGCTGGTGGTTTAGCTATTTTAGGGTCGGAACGTCATGAGTCACGACGTATCGATAACCAGCTACGTGGACGTGCAGGGCGCCAAGGTGATCCAGGACTTAGCCGTTTTTATCTTTCTTTAGATGATGATTTGATGCGGATTTTTGCGCCGGAAAGAATGGTCAATATGCTTCGAAAACTGGGTTGGGAAGAAAGTGAAGCAATCGAACATAAAATGGTGAATCGAGCAATTGAAAATGCGCAGCGTAAAGTTGAAGCACGCAATTTTGATATTCGTAAACAGCTTTTGGAATATGATGATGTTGCTAACGATCAACGTAAAGTTGTTTATGAACAGCGCCACGAGCTGATGTCTACTGATGATATTTCAGAAACTATAGAGGCGATTCGATCCGATGTTCTTCAAAATGAAATCAGTGCATTTATTCCGCCTCAAAGTATTGACTCAATGTGGGATATTGATGGATTAGAAGAACAGCTAAAAAATGAGTATTTAATTCAATTACCCATTAAAAAATGGCTCGATGAAGATGCTGAACTTCATGAAGAGTCGCTTCGTAAAAAGATTTATGAAGCCATTGTTGAAAGCTATAAAGCTAAAGAAGCAACTGTTGGCCCCGAAGTGTTACGTCATTTTGAAAAATCTGTGATGTTGCAAACGTTAGACTCTCATTGGCGCGAGCATTTGGCGGCTATGGATCATTTGCGTCAAGGCATTCATTTACGTGGTTATGCGCAGAAAAATCCGAAGCAAGAATATAAGCGCGAAGCGTTTGAGTTATTCACAGAAATGCTCGATTCATTAAAACACGAAGTGATTACCATTTTATCGAAAGTTCAAGTGCGCTCAGAAGAAGATGCTGCAGCGGTTGAAGCACAACGTAGACGTGAAGCCGAAGCTCGCAGAATGAACTTCCAGCACCAACAAGCTAGCGCAATGAGTCAGGTACAAAATGAAGCTGCGGCAGAACCCGCAGCTCCGTTTGTTAGGGATGGCGTTAAAGTAGGACGAAATGATCCTTGTCCTTGTGGTTCAGGTAAAAAATACAAACAGTGCCACGGTAAACTAAACTAGAAGCTCTCTCAAAATTACTGCACTTGATGATACTTTATTAAATGTCTATTTAAAATCCTCGCTGATGGCGGGGATTTTTTTATCCAATATTTAATCAAAGAACTAAATTTATGATCCAAGTTGTTGCCGCAATTATTATTAAAAATGATCAGTTGCTTTTATCAAAAAGGCTTGAGCATTCGCATCAAGGAGGAAAATGGGAATTCCCCGGCGGTAAAGTAGAATCGAATGAGTCACTTGAAATTGCTTTAGCAAGAGAGCTAAAAGAAGAAATTAATATTGAAATAAAAGAACCAATCTTTTTTGACGAGATAACTTTCGATTACTCCGAAAAATCAGTTCACTTGCACTTCTTTTTAATCAGCCAATTTTCTGGAGAGCCTCAAGGATTAGAAGGGCAGCAAGTTGAATGGTTTTCTATTAATCAGATTAAAGATCT
>JBFHSP010000082.1:0-12547 GCA_041591085.1 Kangiellaceae bacterium
GTTGCAGGGTTAATGATCACTACCGAATGTATGGTTGCTGAACTGCCTAAGAAAGATTCTGCTCCAGATATGGGCGGCATGGGCGGCATGGGCGGCATGGGCGGTATGATGTAGCCTAGATTGAGTCCAATCGTATTAAAGAGCCTCCTTTTAGGAGGCTTTTTTTTGCGTAACAATATTTAATCTAAATTCCAGATGTATAAAAGTCTGCTAGTCCGGCTATTTTAGCGTTCTTCTAGGTTGAACATTCTTGCCATTCCTGCGAATACGCACCTTGTTAATCCCTCAAATAGTCTAACCATCAACAAAAATGAATATCTAGCGTCACCTTTGCTTAGATTTGTCGTATTACTTAAATATCTTACCTTTTCATATCCCTAGCGCAGGATCTTTAGCATTTCAAAAGTATCGAGAAGAGTTTCGGCTATGATTCATAGTAATTAAGTTTTATCATTGGAAGCTATTAGGCTTAATGATACAGTCTGACTATATCTCTCATTCAATAAGAAGAAACGAACATTCAAATGCTGTTTTCCAAAGCGCAAAAAAATGCCATTTTATTTGCCGATATTTCGGGTAGCTCCGCTTTATACAAAGCGCAGGGAAATGAGTCTGCAAAACAATTAATTGACGGTATTTTTAAGTTGCTTTCGAAAAGTACGTTTAGGCATCAAGGGCGGGTAGTTAAAACCATTGGCGATGAAGTGATGGCGGCATTTCCTTCAGTTGAGCTGGCTTGTTTAGCTGCCGTAGATATGCAAAACAATGTTGAGCAGGTCGCTCATTCTCATGGGCTAGGTTTACGTGTAGGCATTGGATTTGGCAAAACTCTTAAAGATGGTGATGATTTATTTGGTGAAGCGGTTAATGATGCCGCTTTTGTAACAGGTATTGCTAAAGCCACACAAATTTTACTTACAGAGAGCGTCGTTGAGCAATTATCGGATGAAATGAAGCCGATGACTCAGGCGTTTGATCAGGTGACACTGAAAGGCGGTTCAAAACGGTCAACGATTTATCGTATGTTTTGGAAGACTCCTTCAGCAGGCTTTTCTGAAACTCAAGTTTTTTCTATAGATGCAGTGAATAGCCAAATCGATAAAGCTCGAATGAGCTTAAGTGTTGATGAGCAGGCGTATGAAATTACCCCAACTTTGTGCCCGTTCGTATTAGGGCGAAATACAAGCAATTCAAGTTTGGCTGTCGACAGTGAGCTGGTTTCTCGAGATCATTGCCACATTGTTTTTCGTCGTGGCAAGTTTGTGCTAATCGATCACAGTACCAATGGTACTTATATTAAACCCGATGAAGCAAAAGAGATTTATCTAAGACGCGAAGAGCTACCTCTATTAGGTTCTGGTTCTATAAGCCTCGGAGTTTCTCATCAAAGTTCTAATTCAATTGCTATTAAATTTTCTGTTTAAATAAACACAAAGGCAAAGGAAATGCATCAAATAGCATTTTGGTCTCCTAAAGGTGGTGCGGGAAAAACTACATTGGCACTTAACTTTGCGGCAGCGGCATGTGCGGCAGGTAAAAAAGTGATTGTGTATGATCTCGATCCGCAACAATCTTCAGTCGATGTGTTTCGTGATAAAAATCTTCCTTTTACTGTGTTGTCCGGTAAACCGGAAATAAATCCAAGGGCAGATTTAATTGTTTATGACTATCCTCCTAGAGCCGATATTCAAGTTGAAGGCGATGTGATTGTTATTCCGTTGCGTCCAAGTGTGCTCGATTTAAGAGCCGTTACTAAATCAACTCGTCAAATAAAACAAAAAAAGATTATTAAATGCATTAATGCGGTGGATGTAAGGCGCCAAGATGAACGACTGATGGCTCTGCGTTTTTATAGTGAAGGTGCGGTGTTAATCAAAGACAGAAGTATTTATCCAAGATCAATTGCCGTTGGGCATAGTGTATTTGGTATCGATTGGTATGGAACACATGATGCGCAGCAAGAAGTGAATCGGTTATATTTAAAAGTGATGGCTCTGTTAGACTAGTTGAATGAGCCAATGATTGATTTATATTGCTACTGTGATAAATCACGAATATTAAAAAAGGGCTCATAAGAGCCCTTTTTTAATTCAAGCTAAAAATTACTTAGCTTTTGCTTTTTTCTTGCGCCGAGCTTTAGCTTTTTTAGGTTTGGCGGCTGCCTTCACTAATTTAGCTTCTAGCTTTGCAAGTTGAGCATCTTGTTTCGCTTGGAACTTTTTAATCGCAGCAGCAGCTTTCGCGGCAGCTTTATCCATTTTAGATGCTACAGATTTAATTGATTTAACTGAAGCTGAAGCAGCTTTTACGGCATCTTTACCAGCTTTAACATCAGCGCGAGCGGCTTTAACTGCTTCAGAAGCTTTTTTCTTAGCAGCAACGGCTTTAGCAACTGCTTTTTTGGCTGCTGCTGTTTTGCGAGTTTTCGCCGAATCGCGTTTTGCTTTTAATGCTTTATTGGCTGAATCTGCTTTTTTACTAGCGGCACTCAGTTTCTTACCTGCTTTTTCTGCAATAGCATTCGCTTTTGCAACATCCTTTTCAGCAGCAACAAGTGCAACTGCCGTTGCACCGGTAGCTTTAACTGCTTTAGCAGCAACTTTCTTTTTAGCTACTTTTTTAGTTGTTTTTTTAGCAGCGACTTTCTTTGCTGCGGTTTTTTTCTTAGCGGTTGCTTTTTTCTTTACTGCGGCTTTCTTTTTAGCAACTACTTTCTTTTTACGAATAGCACCTTTTGCCATTGTGAACCTCCAAGTGTTTTTGAGTGAACGAGCTCAATCCAAAGTGTATAGTTAGTTTTTTGTAAATTCAAAAAAAAACAAGAGAATTTTGCAAATAAATCAATATTTTTTGATTTTTTTTTGTCAAAACGTCGAATTTCTATCAGATTTACAATAAAAAATGAAAATACGGTTCAATAAAAGTTAAAAGCTTATTTGGGATCAAGGAGGGTAAATTTTTTCAGCCAGCCATGAATTTGATTAAATAATACTGAGTTTGAATTTCTATTGCCTAAAGAATGAGTTGAACTTAGGTTGTCTGAATTCTTAATCTGAATCTTCTTTACTAAATCCACATGAGAGTCGTTGATAAGAAAAATAGGACGATTCAAACTAACTATTTCCTCCAAGTTTTTTGTTATTTCAGGAAGTAATTCGAGTTTGGAGGAAATAAATAGAATCAGACCATGCTGAGTTACCAATAATTGCTTGAAGTTGTTCGCTGCTAATTGCTCTAACACCTCAATGCTAGATTGATCACCCAAGATTATAAATAACTCATCTGTATTGTCTGGATTAATTTTATTGATTGCCGCACTCACTTGCTCATAGAGGCTGATTTTATTTTCTGAGCGGATTAAATGCGAAACATGCCAGCCTAATTGGTTTAAATGATCTGAAAGAGATAAAAAGGTACTTTTATTCAAACTGCTTTCACCCATATTGGGGATAAGCAATACTTTTCCATAGGTGACTTTATGTAAATTGGGCTTTGTAATTAACAGTGAGGTTTGAGTTTCAACATCAATCCATTGAACTTCTGTTTTGAGGTGATTTTGAGCAATAAGTTGTAAAGGCTTGGTTAACACCGAGATTGAATTCTCTGATTTTTGAGCGTTCTGTGGAAGAGGCTGTTGCGCTTGTGCAGATATATTTGAATGACCAATCAGACTTACAAGCAAGAAGAGTATTAAATGTTGATACATTGAATAAGATATCTAAATGATTTCATTTCAATAGTGTAGGTGGTTTTATAAAAAATTCCGCTTCGAACTCGGCACAAATAATTTGATTCGACTCTATTCTAACCTTGATCACCTGTCTTGCAGCCTTATTCATCTTCCATTTTTGACGCCAAAGAGTAAGACTATCTTCATCTATATTGAGTTTTGCGCTCGAAAAAAGATCGCCTTGTGCGGGAGCCATATATTTGATCGAAGCATTTCCTGCCACAACAGAACTCTCTATTTGTTTTTTTCGTAATAGATGATTAAGTAAAGTCCAACCGGTGGTGATTGATAAGGTGAATAAGCTTCCAGCAAAACCTGTTCCGTGACCATTGATATTCTCTGCTAGCGGAGCTTGCATAAAAATCGAACCTTCTTTTAGCTCTGTAATGCTTAGCTTTAATAAGCGAGTTGCTGGAATTTCATAATGAATTTTATCTTGCCAAAAATCGATATCAATATTTGTAGTCATACATGAGCGCTTGTTTGATTAACTTGGTTAATTGTAACCCTAAATTAGTTTCAATTTCGTTAGTAGCTATAGCATTAATTAAAAAGACATGTGACATTGGAATCGATATCATTACATTCATTACTGCCTAATAGAGCTGTTCTAGCAAAGGGACGCGTGACAAGTATTCAAGATCAGACTGATGAAGACTTAATGAAAGCTTATCGAGATGGTTCGATGGCTGCCTTCGAGCATTTATATGGTCGGCATAAAGGTGGCGTATATCGTTATTTTTTACGGTCGACTAAAGAGCAAGCCGATGCAGAGGAGTTATTCCAAGATGTTTGGATTAAAGTGGTCAATGCTCGAGAAGACTACACCTGCAGCGCTAAATTTACGACTTACCTTTATCGTATTGCACATAATCGGCTTATCGATTTTTATAGACATAAAGGATCTGCACAGTACGCATTAAGAGATGACTCTAGTGAGGGCGATTTTGAGCAATTTTCAGATGAGGAATCGCTTGAGTCGATTTTGCAAATTGAGCAACAAGCTATGCAAGTGAAAGAAGCAATCAGTTTGTTACCGGCATTACAAAGAGATGCTCTTTTGTTGCAATTAGAGGGTTTGTTGTCACTTGAAGATATCGCAACGATTTGTGACACCACCAGAGAAACTATTAAAAGCCGTTTACGCTATGCGTTAGCAAAGCTTAAACAACAATTTGAGGGTGAGTTGCTATGAAGTCGCCCATTAATGTATCAAGTGAAACTATGAAAGACGACAATATTTTTAAAGCGGTTCAAGAGCAATATCGTCAAGAGTCGCATGAACAGCCATCTGATAGACTTGAACAAGTTATTTTTTCTGCGGCGCAGCAAAGTGTTGGTTTGAGCAGGGTTCAACAGCAAAAAAATGGTTGGGTAGAACGATGGTTACCTACCCTAAAATTTCCTGCGATCTTAGCTGGCGCCTCGATGATGACATTGGTGGTCGCTCAGTTGATCTTGCCTTTGGTGCAAGGACCTATGGGCAAGAGTGTCAATATCGAAAGGATAGTCGCTTCTCCCTCTGCAGGCGTTGAATATGTAGATATGGACAGCCTGAATTCACCTCTATCTGAAAGTGCCATTTCTGTGCCTCCAAGCCGCGTCGCATCGGGCGAACGCAAAGCAAAAGCGATTGAACTTTTTGATATGCCGGAATCTGAGGTTTCACAGTCTCAGTTTGAAAAAGCATCAGAAAAAGAGCTTGAGCGAAGAGTTTTAGAGATTAAACAGTTAGCCCAAGCTGGTGATTTTTTAAGCATGAATCAAAAAATTGCTGAGCTGCAACAGCGGTATCCGGACTTTCCTATTTTTGAAGAAATCAGACCGTTGCTAAAATAATTAAACCAGAAATTTTTTCTTTATAACGCGAAATGGTTAATTTTCGTTCTAGTTCCATCAGTTAGGCTCTTTAAGCTATTCATTTTGTGTTAGCCAAGCTTACTTATTCTGTAGTATGGTTAGCCCGATATGTGGCTTTTGCCCATACGTTTTAACAACAAAATAAAATTAAACCCGAAAACAAAAAAAGATTGGCCGTATAGGTCAGGGTTGTTGATGGAGAACTCTAACCATGTCATTACTCAAAAAGGTGATGTCGGGTTCGTTGTCGCTGTTGGTTTTTTTTACTAGCAGTTTATGGGCAGCTGAACCTGAGCATTCCACTCTGAATCTTCGTCCTGGAGTAACCGATACTTCTCAAGCTGTCTTCGATTTACATATGGAAGTAGTTTGGATTATGTTTGCGGTTGCGGGACTGGTTTTTGCTGCGATTTTGTTTGCTGTCATTCGCTTTAGAAAGTCAGCTAATCCAAATCCGGCCAAATTCAGTCACAGTACGACACTTGAAATCATTTGGACGGTAATTCCGATTATTATTTTAGTTTGGTTAGCCAAGCCTGCTATTTCACTATTGTTATCAATTGAAGATACCTCCAAGTCAGATATGACCGTGCAAATTACTGGTCTTCAATGGAAGTGGAAATATACTTATTTAGATAATGGCATTGAATTTTACTCTTCGCTTTCTACTCCTCGAGAGCAGTACGTTGACTATGATAAACAAGGCACCGAAAAAGGGCCTAACTATTTACTCGAAGTTGATAACGAAGTGGTTTTACCAATTGGAAAAAAAGTTCGCTTTTTAATGACCGCTGAAGATGTTATCCACGCGTGGTGGGTGCCTGATTTCGCAGTAAAAATGGATGCTATTCCTGGGTTTATTAATGAAGCTTGGACTCGCATTAATGAGCCAGGCATTTATCGCGGGGTATGTGCTGAGCTGTGTGGAAAAGATCACGGCTTTATGCCCATCGTTGTAAGAGCGGTCACCGAACAAGAATATAACGCATGGGTAGAGACTAAGCTCGCCGAAAAAGCTGAAGCTGATCGTTTAGCAGCAGAAGCGGCCCTTAAAAGCTTTTCTATGGATGATTTAATGGCTGAAGGCAAGAAAGTGTATGACGCAAAATGCGCGTCTTGCCATATGCCAAACGGTGAAGGTACCGGTCCATTCCCTGCTCTCAAAGGTAGCGCGCTAGCCACAACCGGTTCGCCTGACGACCATGCTCGTCTAGTTATTTACGGTAAAGGTATGATGCCTAAATTTGATGACCAATTGACCGATGTTGAACTTGCTGCGGTTGTGACTTATGAGCGAAATGCTTGGGGTAATAACACCGGGCAAATGATGCAACCGGGTCGCATTTCAGAACTTAAAGCCGGAAATTAGGAGACGAATCATGGCACACGATCATCATCCAACCGGCATTAAGCGCTGGTTGTTCACAACGAATCATAAAGACATAGGTACTATGTACTTATGGTTCGCCTTTATTATGTTTTTAGTGGGCGGTTTAATGGCGTTGGGTATTCGCGCTGAATTATTCCAACCGGGTTTACAGTTTTGGGAACCCAACTTTTTTAATTCTCTCACCACTCTTCACGGTCTTATCATGGTGTTTGGTGCAGTTATGCCCGCATTTGTTGGATTAGCTAACTGGCTTATTCCAATTCAAGTGGGCGCGCCAGATATGGCTTTACCTCGAATGAACAACTTCAGTTTTTGGATCCTTCCTTTTGCTTTTACTTTGTTGTTGCTTTCGTTGGTACCACAGCTTTTCCCAGATGGACCGCCTAACTTTGGCTGGACTTTCTATGCGCCTTTATCAACCAAGTTTGGTCCTGCCAGCACCGACTTCTTTATTTTCGGTGTTCACTTAATGGGTATTTCATCGATTATGGGTGCGATTAACGTCATTGTTACGGTATTCAATATGCGTGCGCCAGGCATGACGTTAATGAAAATGCCAATGTTCGTTTGGACTTGGGTAATTACCGCATTCTTATTGATTATGGTTATGCCAGTTCTTGCTGGTGCTGTAACTATGATGCTGACCGATCGTCATTTTGGTACAGCATTCTTCGATGCAGCCGGCGGTGGTGATCCAGTATTGTTCCAACACGTGTTTTGGTTCTTCGGACACCCTGAAGTGTACATTATGATACTGCCAGCATTTGGTATCGCTTCGCATATCATTCCAACCTTCAGCCGTAAGCCTTTGTTTGGCTATGCGTCTATGGTGTACGCAACTGCTTCGATTGCGTTTTTATCATTCATCGTTTGGGCGCATCACATGTTTACCACCGGAATGCCGGTGGCTGGTGAACTTTACTTTATGATTGCAACCTTAATCATTGCTGTGCCTACTGGAGTTAAAATCTTTAACTGGGTCGCCACTATGTGGGAAGGTTCTATCACCTTTGAAACTCCGATGTTATTTGCGCTGGCTTTCGTTATCTTATTCACCATTGGTGGTGTATCGGGCGTTATGCTGGCTATGACTCCGGTGGATAAACAGTATCATGACACTTACTTTGTCGTAGCTCATTTCCATTACGTACTTTTCCCTGGTGCAATTTTTGGAACCATTGCAGCGGTGTACTACTGGATCCCTAAGTGGACCGGTTTCATGTACAACGAATTTTTAGGCAAAGTGCACTTTTGGTTATCGATTTTCTTTGTAAATTTAACCTTTTTCCCGATGCATTTCTCAGGACTAGCGGGCATGCAACGTCGTGTTCCTGATTACAACATGATGTTTGAAAGTTTTAATGCGCTTTCAAGTATTGGCGCATTAGGATTAGGTGCTACCCAGTTGTTATTCATGTATATCGTGATCAACTGTATTAAAGGTGGCCAAGGCAAAGCAACCGATCAGGTTTGGGAAGGCGCAGAAGGATTAGAGTTTACTCACTTACCTTCACCGGCTCCTTATCATTCATTTGATGTGGCTCCAGAAGTTAAATAAAGCGAACCGAATTTATGCACAGTAAAAACGAAAACAATAAGGTCATTAAAAAACTATTAGCATTATTGCTAATGATGACCGTTTTCGTTTTTGCCATGGTGCCTCTTTATAATGTGTTTTGTGAAATTACTGGAATTAACGGTAAGGTCGTTGTCAGCGAAGCATTGTATGAAACGGTAGAAAAAGACGAAACTCGCCAAGTGACCATCGAGTTTGTTACCAGTATCAAAAGAGGTATGCCTTGGGAATTTAAATCAACGCTGTATAAAGTTGATGTGCATCCAGGAGAGCTTAATGAAGTTATGTTTTATGCGAAAAATATTTCGAATAAAACCATTACCGGACAAACAGTGCCAAGCATTGCACCGGGGCAAGCATCGTTTTATTTGAATAAAACCGAATGTTTTTGTTTTGATCAACAAACGTTAAAACCAGGTGAGGAAATTTATATGCCGATGAAGTTTTATGTTGATCCTGAACTGCCTGAGTCGGTGCATACTATCACTATGTCTTATGCACTTTTCAATGCAACGTCTGACGATTCCAATTCGGTAGCGAGCCGCTAACAATAGGATATCAGAGGGAGAAAAATAATGAGCGAAAAAGCGACAAAGTACTATGTTCCTGAGCAAAGTAACTTGCCAATTATTGGTTCGGTCGGGTTATTTATTTTAGTTTTAGGAGCAGGCAATTTTATTCAAAATACAACGGGAGTTGTAACTGCCAAAGAAGGATCTTTGCAAGCCTTTATGGGATCAATGGGAAGCTGGCTATTAATTGCTGGTTTAGCCATTATTTTTTACTTAATGTGGAAGTGGTGGAGCACCGCGGCACGTGAGTCGATGGCCAATATGAATAGCCTTCAACTCGACCGTTCTTACCGCTATGGCATGATGTGGTTCATTACATCTGAGGTGATGTTCTTTGCCGCGTTCTTTGGTGCATTATGGTATTTGCGTACCTTTGCTTTGCCTTGGTTAAGCGGTGAAAGCAATAACATGATGACCAATGCCTTGTTGTGGGAAGGCTTCCAAGCAATTTGGCCTTTAGTTGAAACTCCGGCTGACGTAAAGGCTGGAACGGGCCCGTCAACTATGGCTATGGGGGCGTGGGGATTACCTGCCATTAATACGGCAATCCTTTTAACCAGTTCTTGGACGTTGACCATTGCGCATCATGCATTACTAGATAAGAATCGCCCTACTCTTATTTTGTTTACATGGATCACCGCCTTTTTAGGTTTGATCTTCTTATGTTTACAAGCCTATGAGTATTATCATGCTTATGTTGATCTAGGTTTAACTTTAGGCTCGGGTGTATATGGAAGTACCTTCTTTATGCTCACCGGTTTCCACGGATTGCATGTAACTATTGGAACTATTTTCTTAATAGCTCTTTCAATTCGTTGTTCAAAAGGACATTTCACTCCGGATAATCATTTTGCTTATGAAGCGGGCGCTTGGTACTGGCATTTTGTTGATGTGGTGTGGGTATTCTTATTTATCTTTGTTTACTGCATTTAATAAAGCTTCAAGACTGTAACGGTACAAAAAAGCCGGGGAATCCCCGGCTTTTTTTTGAGAAGAATTTTACTCGCTTGGTTTAACTGGTAATGAATGTAGCTCAACTAAACCAAAATAATTCATCACTAAGATTAAAACGAAAAGAAAAGTTGATAATCCTATGCGCCATGATAAAGCTCGGACTACATCCTTCGATTCTCTATCGGGTTTTTTTACCAAAAAATACAAGCCTCGAAATAAGTTAAAAACGATGGCCGCTATAAAAATATAAATAATGATTTTACCCAACATAATACTCTCTTGTATTTTTATCGAATTTAAATGATTGAATAAGTATAAAGCCAAGACATTATGCGACAAAGCCGTTTTACATCAGAATTAAACTGTTTTAACCGAACTATAAAAGTTCATTGGTTAATTGCGCTGATGTTTATAGGACTTATTTCAATTGGTATTCGATTAGGTGTTTGGCAACTTGAACGCGCTCATGAAAAAGAACTACTCATTCTCAAGCATCAAACTGCGCAACAGGCTACAAGGCCATTGTTGTTGACTTCAAAATTACCAATGGAAAAAGTAATTGATTATCATCCGGTTAAGGTGAGTGGTAAATATGTGAATAACCATGTTGTATTTATGGCTAATGAAACCGCTAAAGGACAAGACGGTTATCATATTTACATTCCTATTGAACTCAGAGATCGCGCTATTGTTTGGCTTAATTTAGGATGGATTAAAGCGAATCCAGATCGAAGAAACTTACCTAAAATCAAACCTTTACCCCATGATATTGAGTTATTAGGCTCGATTTATTTCAGTAAAGGCCAGCCGATTTTATTTGAAGGCGCATTACAACAACTGAATGAAAACCAGTGGCTGTTACAAGGCCGAGATCACGAACTCTTAGCTTCAACACTTGGGCATAGAAAATCAGACGTATTACCCTATATAATCCGTGTTTCACCGCAAGCTGAGATAGGTTATTTGCGCGAGTGGCAAATTATTGCGATGCCACCAGAAAAGCATATTGCCTATGCGGTGCAATGGTTTGGTTTGGCCCTAACACTATTGGTTCTTGGCTTTATATTAATGATAAAAAAACGAGCAACAAACGATGGACTTTGAAAACAGTCAACAAAATACCGAGCAATCAAACTCGGCTAAAAACAGAATGACACTCATTATGCTTTCGGTCGTGTTTATCGCACCGGTTTTGCTAGCCTATCTAGCCTATTTCGGAGGTTGGTTTCAAGGCGGAGGAAAAAGCCATGGCCAAATTTATTCTGATCCTTGGCATTTTGATGACTTGCCCGTTATTGAAAGTAGTTTTGCTGATTTTCCATCAAGCGATTATTTTGCAAAGTGGAATTGGTTATTAATTATTGATGACAAGGTGTGTAACGAGCAGTGCCAAATTAACTGGTTTTTACTGCAGCAAACACAATTAGGACTAGGTAAGTTTGCTGATCGCGCTAGTTATTTATTGGTGCTGAATCAAAATAAACTGCCACTGGCTGGAGAGTGGTCGCAGGTCGATTACCTAACCTTAGCAATGAATAATCGACAGGTTGAGGTGAATCAAAATAACCCAAGAGGTTTAAATACCAATCCTTTGGCTGTTGATGGCATTTATTTGATGGATCCTATGGGGAATATTTTTATGCGATATGATCTGATTGATTCAAAAGAGCAAGCGCCATTAAAAAGCAAAGATTTAAGAGCCGATATTAATCGAGTGATGCGCATTTTAGATACGAGTAAATTGAAAAAATGAAAAAGCTCCAAAAAAACTTATTACTAGTCACGTTATTTTTAGTTGTCATTGTTATCGCCAAAGGTGCGTTTACTCGATTAGTTGATGCTGGGCTCGGTTGCCCTGATTGGCCCGGTTGTTATGGATTTATTCACATACCAACGTCAGACGAGCACATCGAGTTGGCTAACTTAGCCTACCCTGAGCAGCCATATGAATTTGCCAAGGCCTGGCCAGAAATGGTGCATCGATATTTAGCATCTATCTTAGGTCTACTGATTATCGGATTATTTGTGTTGGCCTATAAAAGGCGAGCGGAGTGGGATGCTGGGTTTAAACTCACCAGTGTTGCATTAGTTATGGTGATCCTACAGGGCATTTTAGGTGCGCTCACGGTAACCGAAAAGCTTCATCCTTTAGTAGTTATGGGGCATCTTTTAGGTGGCTTCATCACTTTTAGTATCTTGGTTGCTTTAGGCACTCGATTAATCGGTGTTGGTGTTAACCCATTAAAAATAGAAACTTTGAGTTTCAAAGCATTAACCAATTTAATGATTGTGATTGTCGCTATTCAAATCGCTCTAGGCGGATGGACCAGCGCTAATTACTCCGCATTAGCTTGTACCGATTTGCCAATTTGCTTCAGTGGCTGGTGGCAACAAGCCGACTTTATTGAAGGATTTCAATTATGGGGCCATGGTGCAGAAACCTATCAGTATGGCGTAATATCTAA
>JBFHSP010000083.1:0-12498 GCA_041591085.1 Kangiellaceae bacterium
GGTGTTGCTTCATGGTGGTGGCCCGCAAACCAATACCTTGCAAGAAAAAGTTGGTTTAGTACCTAAAAAAGTGGCTGGTCGACGAGTGACTTCGCAAGAAGATCTAACAGTTGTTAAACAGGCAATTGCAGGCGAAGTGAATGTTAATTTAACGTCGGCTTTGATAGCAGCAGGAGTTAGTGCATTTGGTTTTCACGGCGCGTCTGGGAAAATGGTTTTGGCAGAAAAACGTCCTCCTGGAGTTGTATCAGGCCATGGCAGTGAAGTTGTGGACTTTGGTGAAGTGGGCGACGTGACGGCAATCAATGGTGAGCTTTTGAATGGCGTGGTTAATTTAGGAGTGGTGCCCGTTATTGCCACTTTGGGCATTAGTGAGTCAGGTCGCATATTTAATATCAATGCCGATACAACGGTGGTTAAAATTGCTAAGGCGCTAAAAGCGGATTTACTGCTGTTAACTACCCAAGTCGGTGCGGTGTTTGAAGATTTGAATAAACCAGAAACTCGGATTGCGCAAATAACACCCGAATCTGCCAAGCAGCTTATTGATGATGGTATTGTTCAAGGTGGCATGATCCCAAAAGTGGAAGAAGCAGTTTCATTGTTAGATGATGGGATCGGAAAAATAGCGATTATTTCTGGTCGTGATCCTCGTGCTTTTGTGTCGGTTATTCAAGATGAAGGATTATTTGGTACCGTTATTTGCAAAGCCTAAGCAATAAAAATAGTTGGCTCGTGTATATGATCCGAGCTGAAAACGATGCGCTTTATGTCGGTATAACTACGGATATAAAGCGTCGCTTTTCGCAACACCAATCGGGCAAAGGCGCTAAGTTTTTTCGCAGCACTCAAGCCAAAGAATTAGTGTATCTTGAAACGGGTCTTAATCGTTCAGAGGCGAGTAAAAGGGAGTATCAGTTAAAGCAGCTATCAAAAAGTGAAAAGGAAGCCTTGGCTCAAAATTATTTGAAAGAAGTAAGTTAAACTTGTTAGCTAAAAATAAGATGATTTTATTATATTAAGTAAAAGGATGTGTTGATATGAAAATGCTTTTAATAGTCTTTCTTATAGCTGCAAACGGCGCTTACGCTTGCATGTGCCGTTTTATTTCTGATGAAGAGGCGTATGAGCAATCTTCACATGTTTTGCTAGTCAAAATTACTGAAATTGAAATCATAAAGCCGGAAGAGAACATAATCGCTAAAGATAAACACGTTGGTAAGTTTGAGTTTATTAAGAGTTATAAAGGAGAAAATGACTTTGTCGAAAATGTCTATTCTTTCGTGGGGAACTCTTGTTCTAGATACTTCAGTATAGGTGAATTATTTATAATCTATAGCAACAACGAAAAGTCGGTAAAGCTTTATACATGCTCTGCATCAAGGGCATTGAGATCGGACAAGCTAAAAGCGGTTCTGGAGAAAATCGAAAAACTACAAATGCTTAATCAATAATTCTTTCATTAAATTGGCGCTGTCAGTACTTTATCGCCGTGCTGAATACCTAAGGCTTCAACTATTTCAGAAGTCAATAAAATGTTGTCACCTTCAATTTCCGCCTGAGCAAGGGTCGCTCTAAACTCGGTGATTTTTTGATTAGCAACAAGCAGTTTATTTTTGTTAGCAACGTCTTTAACAACTTTAACGGTTTTGAGACTGCTGTTTCTTATGGTTTCTATATTTTTTGGGCGCGCTTCGATGGTTGGGCCAGCATCAAAAATATCAACATAATCGCAGTACTCAAATCCTTCTTTTTTCAGCATTTCTATGGCGGGTCGCGTATCGGGATGAACCGCACCAATAACTTTTTGTGCTTCATCAGGCAAAAGACTGACGTATATTGGGTACTTAGGCATTAACTCCGCAATAAACTCATTACTATCACCGCCACTTCGGGTGTCGGCTTCGTGAAAGTCCATATCGAAAAACTTACGACCTAAACTTTCCCAAAATGGAGAACGCCCTTTTTCATCGGAATACCCTCGCATTTCGGCAATGATGATATCGGCAAATCGCTCTCGGTTGTCGGCTAAAAATAAAAATCGGCCTTTAGATAACAATTTGCCATTGTTGCCACCTCGATGCTTTGGCGATAAAAACAAGGTGCAAATTTCAGTTGAGCCCGTATAGTCGTGTCCAAGTATTAAGGTTGGAACGGTATTATGAACTCCAAGTTTAGGGCTTGCATGGACTTGAGTTCCTATTTTATAAGTATAAAAAGGCTGTTCTAACCCAACGGCAGCGGCTAATGCTGATGTGCCCGCTACTTCTTTGGTTTCGCTATTTTCTAATACGAAAAGATAATATTCATTGCCAGCGGATTGAACGTCGGCTGCAAAAGAGTCTAGTGACCATTGAATTTTATCTTTAACTTGCTCTAATTTTTTAGGCAAAGTAGTCAGGCCAGTCCCAGTTAACTGAGCCAGCGCAGTAATTTGTTCGGCATCACTCATTTGAGCGGGGCGAAAAATCATCATAACGACCTATCTCCATTGCATAAAAATATGAATTTATTTTCTAGTTTCTCGCAATTCTCAGTGTAACTCTAAAAAAATTAGAGACGCATTAGAATTTTCCTAATTTTGCCAGTCTTAAATTATAACTACTTGAAATTAAAGGCGATCAGGGAGCTGACGGTGGTTTTTTTTAAGGTTGGAATCTCAAAAAACAAAGTTTAATTTAGAACCACGGCTCTATTATAAACGTAAAACTAAAATTATGGTAATGCGTAGATATTTTTGAATAATTATTCTCAAAGAGTTGAATAAATATTTTTAGCTAAAAAAGGTGGAAAAATGAACTTAAAACCGCGAAGATAGTAGGATTATTTTTATCCCATCATCTATAGGTTTTTTCAATGAGCTCAGTCAATCGCAGTACGTTCGATCAAGTTATGGTTCCTAATTATTCACCCATGGAAATGATCCCTGTTAAAGGTGAGGGCAGTAAAGTTTGGGACTCTAATGGTCAGGAATATATTGATTTTGCCGGAGGTATTGCAGTTAATGCGCTCGGCCACTGTCACCCAACATTGGTAAAAGCGCTAACCGATCAAGCTCAAAAACTTTGGCACATGAGCAATGTATTTACTAATGAACCTGCGTTAGAGCTGGCGCAAAAACTAACTGAACATACCTTTGCTGAAAAAGTGTTTTTTGCTAACTCGGGCGGCGAAGCCAATGAGGCAGCATTTAAATTAGCGCGTAAATACGCCAAAGATAATTTCAGCGAAGATAAAGTAGAAATTATTGCGTTTTATCAAGGTTTTCATGGTCGGACATTATTTACAGTAAGTGTTGGTGGACAAGAAAAATATACTAAAGGTTTTGAACCGTTACCTGGCGGAATTACGCACGTACCCTTTAACGACTTAAACGCTTTGAAGGAAGTCATTTCAGACAAGACTTGTGCAGTAGTCATGGAGCCTATTCAAGGTGAAGGTGGAATTATTGTTCCTGATGCTTCGTTTGTTGAAGGTGTTCGCGCTCTATGTGATCAACATAATGCGTTATTGGTTTTTGATGAAGTTCAATCGGGTATGGGGCGAAGCGGTAAACTCTATGCTTATATGCATACTAATGTAACCCCCGACATATTAACTACGGCTAAAGCCTTGGGCGGTGGTTTCCCAATCGGAGCCATGTTAACAACTGATAAAGTTGCTAAAAGCTTAGTGGTCGGAACTCACGGGTCGACCTACGGTGGTAACCCACTCGGTTGTGCGGTGGCGAGCGCAGTTTTTGACGTAATTAATACTGATGAAGTGTTGAGCGGCGTAGTTGCAAAGCACGAAAAAATTAAAGCTCGATTACTTGCTATTAACGAAAAGTTTAATGTGTTTTCCGAGATCCGAGGTCGCGGTTTATTGATGGGTGCTGCGTTAAAAGAAGAGTATCAAGGCCGTGCGCGTGACTTTATGAACGCAACATTAAGCCATGGCGCGTTGGTATTAATGGCGGGTCCTAATGTGATTCGTTTAGCGCCTTCGTTAGTGGTTACTGATGATGAAATTAAAGCAGGTCTTGATGCCTTTGAGAAAGGAATTGAACAGGTATTAGCGGGCTAACATTCGATGTCTCGAAAATAAAACTAAAAAAGACCGTTAGGTCTTTTTTAGTTTTAAAATGGTGAAAAAATTATTCTGCTTTTAACTTTTCAACCGATTCCAAAATGGTCGGCCACATATTATCTAACACTAAGGGCTGAGCATCGGCTGTTGGATGGATGCCATCAGCTTGCATCAGCTCTGGATTTTCTCCCACATTGTCTAAAATAAACGGAATAAAATAAGTGTCATAGGTTTTTGATAAATCTAAAAAGGTCTTATAAAAAAGCTGAGCGTAGGCAGGGCCGTAGTTGGGTGGTACATGAATTCCTGTAAGAATAACTTCTGCTTGAGCTTGTTTTGCAAGCGACACCATTTCAATTAAATTAGCCTTGATCGCTTCAAGTGAGAATCCTCTAAGACCGTCATTGCCTCCAAGTTCAATTAATACGATCGATGGTTTATGTTGATCAAGTAGTTGAGGAAAACGCTTTAATGCATTTCCAGTGGTTTCTCCACTGATGCTCGCATTGACAACGGTGATTTCTCCAAGGTTTTGTTGATTAAGGCGGGTTTGCAATAACGTAACCCAACCTTTTTCTAGAGGAATGTTATAGGCCGCACTTAAGCTGTCGCCTACGATGAGCAAGTTTTTTGAGATCCCAACACTCGATATGAGCGTAATAATCATTAACAAATAGGTTCTAAACATCTTAGTCAGATTCATGTAGGCTTACCGCTTCGGAAACAAATACAGATAACTTTATGCTAACAGTCTCTCAGGTTTGCAAACAAGTACCTTTAATTTCAGGTCCACTTACCATTTTGGATGACATCAACTTCAATGTCGAAAAAGGGCAATCATTAGCGATTATAGGCGCTTCGGGTGCCGGTAAATCAACTCTTTTAAGTATTCTCGCTGGACTAGACTTGCCTTCAACAGGCCAAGTAATTATTGCAGGGCAAACCATTACTGAGCTAGATGAAGATGAGCGAGCTGTTTTTAGAGCCGGTCATGTTGGATTTGTTTTTCAATCGTTTCATTTGTTACCAACCCTAACTGCGCTTGAAAATGTGGCGCTGCCGTTAGAGCTTAAGTATCACCATTCAGCCTTAGATACCGCAAAGAGCTTGCTTGATAAAGTCGGTTTGGGAGAGAGAACCGCACATTACCCGAATCAAATGAGCGGAGGAGAGCAGCAGCGAGTAGCTATTGCTAGAGCTTTTGCGGCGCAACCGGAAATATTGTTTGCTGACGAGCCGACCGGAAATTTAGATTCTAAAACCGGAGAAAAAATAGCTGATTTATTATTCGAGTTAAACCGAGAAAATCATACCACGCTTATTGTTGTCACTCATGATATTAAGTTAGCTTCTCGCTGCGATAGAATTATTGAGTTAGCCGCTGGCAAAGTACTACAAGAACAAAAAGTCGCAACAGGAACTGCATAATGCTGAGCTTTAATTTAGCGCTTAAATTATTTATGCGCGATTTTAAAAGTGGTGAATTGCGCGTTTTAATGTTTGCTTTGTGGGTTGCTGTTGCAGGACTTATCACGGTAACGCTGCTTGTTGATCGCGTGGAACGTGGAATGACCAAAGAAGCTTCTCAGGTGTTAGGGGCCAATAGGGTTATGTACAGCCCACAAGCCATCGATGCTGAGATTGCTGAAGAAGCGCAGCTGCAAGGGTTACAAACTTCCGAGTCGTTATGGTTTTCCAGTGTTATTTTAGCGAATGATCAATTTCAGTTAACAACGGTCAAAGCAGTTGATCATAAGTTTCCTCTCGCTGGTGAACTTAAAATTGCTCAGGCTTTGTTTGAAGCCGGCGAAGTGATTCAAGGAAAACCTCAGTCGGGCAATGTTTGGCTTTCTCCGCGACTATTTAACCTATTAAATATTAAACTCGGTGATTCTGTTCAAATAGGAGCGCAAACTTTTATTGCTTCCGGAGTGATAGCTAAAGAGCCAGGAGGCAGTAGCTTTTTTAATTTTGCTCCTTCGGTGATGATGTCAGTTGATGATGTTGCTGCAACTCAAGTGATTCAGCCAGGAAGTCGACTTGATTATCGTTTAGCATTGACTGGATCTGAGTCATCTCTAGAGTCTTTTGATAGCTGGATTAAAACTCAACTTAACAAATCACAACGATATTTAAGAGCTGAATCAGGTGCTCCTCAATTAGGTAATGCATTATCGAGAGCGAAAAAATACTTAAATTTATCGGGTGTATTGGCTCTGCTTTTAGGCGGCATTGCGATTGCAATTGCGGCAAATCGATATTCGCTTAGGCATTTTGATCATTGTGCCTTGTTACGTTGTATGGGACTAAAAAAGGATCAGGTGTTATTCGTTTTTGTTTGGATTTTACTTTTAGTCGGTACTGTTGGTACCTCTTTGGGTGCTCTTACCGGATGGGCGGTGAATGAAGGCTTGATGTTGGCGCTCAAAGAGTTGTTACCCGAGCAAGTTCCACCGGTAAGAATTGAAACCTTTGTTTTGGGAATGGCTGCAGGATTCATCGTATTAATTGGTTTTGCTTTACCATCACTTATTCGCATTCGAAGCGTGCAGCCAATGCGAATTTTAAGAAAAGATTTAGAGCCGTTTTCGCTTGCCATGTGGGCTTCTATATTGATGGCTATTTTCGCGCTGTCAGTGGTAATTTCACTTTACTCTCCGTCTATTACTATTGTGGCAATTATGATTGTGGGTGGCGGTTTTGTAGCTGCAATCAGTCTGGTTGCTTCGCTGTTTTTACTAAAACTTATCAGTCGCTTAAGTCAAAATCGTTCAATGGCATTTCGTTTTGGAGTAGAGCACCTCAAAAGGCACCGAGCAGCTACCCTAATTCAGGTTTCTGCTTTTGGACTTACTTTGACCTTACTTCTAATTATTTTGTTAGTGCGTAACGAGTTAATTCAAGATTGGAAACAACAGCTACCCCAAGATGCTCCGAATCACTTCTTGGTAAATATACAGCCGGAAAAAGTCGATGCACTGAACCAATTATTTACTGCCAATAACTTGGTGTCTCAGGGTATATTTCCCATGGTTCGTGGAAGAGTAGTCGAACTTAATGGTGAAAAAGTAACCGAACTATATAAAGATAAAGAACTTCATAACTCTTTAAGACGAGAACTTAATTTAACTTGGATGGAAGCGTTTCCTGAAGCGAATGAACTGTTAGAAGGTCAATGGTTAAGTGAAAACCCGCAAAAAATTGAAATATCCATCGAAGAGGAAATGGCCAAAAGACTTGAGTTAGTTCTTGGCTCAACCATGACTTTTAGAATTGGCGCTGATGAATTGACTGCTGAAGTTACATCCATTCGAAAAGTTAAGTGGGATTCGTTTCAGCCTAATTTTTATGTAATATTTAATAAAAGCGCGCTCGAAAATATGCCAGCTACCTTTATTTCTAGCTTTTATCTAGCGCCAGAACAAAAAATGTTTTTAAATGATTTGGTCAAATTGTTTCCTACCGTATCCGTTATAGAGCTTGATTTAATTTTAGCGGAAGTGCGCCGTGTAATAGAAAAGGCTTCCTTAGCAGTAGAAGTAGTCTTGATTTTCGTGATGTTGTCTGGAATAGCGGTGCTACTGGCCACTACGCGCTCATCGCTAGACGATAAGTTGTACGAGTCGGCTTTATTGAAAACCTTAGGAGCCAATCGAAAATTTGTAGCAAAAACAACTTTTTCTGAATATTGGTTGTTGGGGCTGTTATCCGGAGTGTTGGCTGCAATAAGCAGTGAATTTATCGCTTTCTTATTGTATGAGTTTGTTTTTAAGATGGAAGCTCAGTTGCACTGGTGGATTTGGGTCACAGCACCCATCATTGCTCTATTGGCGGTGGTTCCCGCAGGAACATTAGGTAGTAGAAGTGCGCTTAAAGAGCCTCCGAGTCAAGTTCTAAACAACCGCTAAGCTGCTATTTTTATTAACAAAACTAAGTGGTTAGGGTTATTTATAAGACATGAATTGTTATTTAATTGAAAAAATAATTTGATTTCAAATCAAATTTATACCAACAATAAAAAAGGAAAATCTTGGCCACCTAGAAAAATAGGAAAAGATTTTAATGAGAAATATAATAAAAGAAGGTTGTAGGAACTGATCATATAAACATCCAATGACGGAATTTTGATCTTTCTATAAATAACAAATTTATCGGTTTAGGTAATTCTAATGGGAAAATCGCTGGTTATTGTTGAGTCACCTGCTAAAGCAAAAACCATTAACAAGTATTTGGGATCGGACTTTATTGTAAAGTCGAGTGTGGGGCATATTCGTGACTTACCCACCAGCGGTACCAAAAAAGGCTCAACTGATCCAAAGGAACGAGCGCGTCTTGCTGCAATTACGCGCAAGATGGATCCTAAAACAAAAGCTAAACACAAGGCCGCTAAAGCTAAAGAGCAGTTGTTTTCGCGCATGGGGATAGATCCTGAAAACGATTGGAAGGCAGTTTATGCAGTGCTACCCGGTAAAGAGAAGGTCGTTAAAGAGCTTAAATCATACGCAGAAAAAGCCGATAAAATTTTCCTCGCAACCGACTTGGATAGAGAGGGAGAGGCGATTGCTTGGCATTTAAAAGAAATTATTGGCGGCGATGACGATAAATACCAACGGGTTGTTTTTAACGAAATTACTAAAAAAGCCATTCAAGCTTCGTTTGCACGTCCATCTCATTTAGATTTGAATTATGTGAACGCACAGCAAGCACGACGATTTTTAGATCGTGTGGTGGGCTTTATGGTGTCGCCACTTTTGTGGAAAAAAGTATCGCGCGGCTTATCCGCAGGTCGAGTTCAATCGGTAGCGGTTAAATTGATTGTAGAGCGCGAGCGCGAAATAAGGGCTTTTGATCCAGAAGAATATTGGGATCTACACGCTGAGCTCCTTTCAGGCAAAAACGGCTTAAAAATGCAGGTAATTAAAAAGGGTGATGCTGCCTTTCGACCTGTATCAGAAAAAGAAGTCAATGCCGATATAGCCGTGCTACAAAAAGCGCAATATGAAGTCACTAGCCGAGAAGATAAACCTTCGCGCAGCAAACCCAGCGCTCCTTTCATTACTTCAACGTTACAGCAAGGTGCCAGTACTCGCTTAAAATTTTCAGTAAAGAAAACCATGATGTTGGCACAGCGACTATATGAAGCCGGTTACATTACTTATATGCGTACCGACTCGACGTTTTTAAGTGAAGATGCCGTCAACAGCTGTAGAGACTTTATTAAGCAAGAATATGGCGATCAATATTTATCGAAAAAAGTGGCCAGTTATTCTTCTAAAGAAGGTGCGCAAGAAGCTCATGAAGCTATTCGTCCGTCGGATGTAATGGTTAAAGATAAAGATTTAATGGGCATGGAGCCTGATGCAGTTAGGCTTTACGATTTTATTTGGCGACAATTTGTAGCTTGCCAAATGTCAGCCGCAGAGTATGACGTAACGAACTTATTGGTGAACGCGGATCAATATCGATTGAAAGCCAAAGGGCGGGTTATGCGTTTTGAAGGCTGGACAAAAGTTCAGCCACCGCTTAAGAAAAGTGATGATGATTTAACCCTGCCTGATGTAGCGGTTGGAGCTAAGTTAAATCTTGAACAACTGCTCCCTAAGCAACATTTCACCAAACCGTCACCGCGTTATAGCGAAGCCGCATTGGTTAAAGAGCTTGAAAAAAGAGGGATTGGAAGACCTTCAACTTATGCATCGATCATTTCAACCATTCAAGATCGTGGTTATGTTAGTTTACAAAGCCGCCGATTTTTCGCAGAAAAGATGGGCGAAATTGTTACCGATAGGTTGGATGAAAATTTTAAAGAACTTTTAGACTATTCCTTTACTGCTAATATGGAAGAGCAATTAGACGAAATAGCTAAAGGGCACTCCAATTGGAAAGATACTCTCGATAACTTTTACCGAGACTTCAGTGCGCAATTAGAAAGAGCAGAGTTGCCGGTTGAAGAGGGTGGGATGAAAAACAATAAATCGGTTGAGACCGATTTAATTTGTCCTAAGTGTAATAAAAATCACTTGGCCATTCGTATGGCTACTACTGGAGTGTTTTTAGGTTGCACTGGATTTAACTTGTTAAAAGAAGAACAGTGCAAGCATACTGTAAACTTAGTCTCGGGTGATGAGTTTGAAGCCGTTGATAAAGATGATGAAGCTGAATCTCGTAATTTAAGAGCTAAAAAGCGCTGTAAAAAATGTCATACAGCTATGGATTCTTTTGTGATGGATGAAAATCGCAAATTACATATTTGTGGTAATAGTCCAAACTGTGATGGTTACATTATTGAGTCCGGACAATTTAAAATTAAAGGATATGATGGCCCTGTTATTGAATGCGATAAATGTGGCTCGGATATGGAACTTAAAACAGGACGATTTGGTAAATACTTTGGTTGCACCAATGAAGAATGTAAAAACACCCGTAAATTACTTCGAAATGGTGAAGCAGCTCCGCCCAAAGCTGATCCTATTCCAATGCCCCATTTAAAATGCCAAAAGGTAGACGATACCTACGTTTTACGTGATGGCGCATCAGGTATTTTCTTAGCGGCCTCGCAATTTCCGAAAAATCGAGAAACGCGTACTCCTTTAGTGGAAGAGGTCGCGTCGGTTAAAGACCAACTTGATCCAAAACTAAAATACTTAGCTGATGCTCCTAAGACTGATCCTGAGGGCAATAAAACGATCATTCGTTTTTCAAGAAAAACCAAAGAGCAATACGTTACCAGTGAACAGGATGGTAAAGCGACAGGATGGACTGCGTTTTATCAGAATGGAAAGTGGGTTGCACAGGAGAAAAAACGTAAGTCTAAATAACCAATTATTTAGTCTTCCATAAATGAAAGTGAAAAGCGCGAGCCGTGCTTTTCACTTTAAGCACCAAGGGAGTTGTTTTGAATGGATAAAAATGATTTAATCGCCGCCATTTTCAAATGCGTCAGCAAAGGCTGAGTTATGATTAATGCCCTTTACCCAATTCTTCGACCTCTTATATTTAAGCTTGATCCTGAACAAGTACATGACCTTACCATTCACTCTTTAAGTCGATTACAAAGCTCGCCGTTAAAGTTTTTACTCAATCAAACAAGTATTTCAGATCCTTATGAGTGTTTAGGAATGACCTTCCCTAATCGAGTCGGACTTGCGGCAGGACTAGATAAAAATGGTGCCTGTATTGATGCATTTGGAGCTATGGGGTTTGGACATATTGAAATCGGAACGGTTACTCCAAAGCCTCAACCAGGCAACGAAAAGCCCCGTTTATTTCGTTTAGAACAACATGAGGCCATTATCAATCGTATGGGTTTTAATAACTTAGGTGTTGATCAACTGGTTGAAAACGTAAAAAGCTCTCGATTTAAAGGTATTTTGGGGATCAATATCGGGAAGAATAAAGATACACCAGAGGACCGTGCCGTCGACGATTATATGATTGGCATGGAAAAAGTATTTCCTTATGCCAGTTACATTACTATCAATATATCTTCACCTAACACCCCGGGGCTTAGAAATTTGCAGTTTGGTGAAGTTCTCGATTCGTTGCTAAAAGCGATCAAAGAGAAACAAGCAACATTATCTCAAACATATGCTAAACAGGTTCCGGTTTTAGTAAAAATAGCACCCGATTTATCCGAACAAGAAATAGAACAAGTGGCAGATAGCTTTTTGCGCCATCAAATTGATGGAGTGATTGCCACCAATACAACTCTCGAAAGAAAAGCCGTTGCAGGGCATGTTCATGCCGAGGAAGCAGGTGGACTTAGTGGAAAGCCTGTTTTGGAAAAAAGCAATCAGGTTATCGTAAAGTTAAGAGGCATGATGAAAGACACTCCTATTTTTGGCGTAGGTGGGATTGTAAGTGGTCAAGATGCAGCTGGTAAGATTTCTGCTGGTGCTGATTTAGTGCAAATTTATAGTGGATTTATTTACCGAGGTCCTCAACTTATTAAGGAAGTGGCGCAAACTATTAGAGATATGAAATGATTCAATCTTCAAATGTACTAAGCAAGAAACTTAGCCAAGAATTAGAACGTCTTGTTAAAGCGAGAATGCGTAGCGTAGCTCTGACAGATTTTGTACTGGAGGTCGCGGATACAATTTCAGAGTCACTTAAAATTGATAGAGTTTCTATTTGGCGCGCACAAAATAATTTTGAGTCGATTGAGTGTGTAGTTTTGCTTGAGCAAGCAAAAGGAATATTACATGAACCTTTATCTTTATTCGCGAATGAATTTCCGAATTATTTTAAAGCGATTCAAACGGGCAAAGCTATAATAGCTAATGACGCTAGAAATCATTTCGAAACAAAAGAGTTCACCGATGTGTACTTAGTCCCAAATAATATTTATGCGATGATAGACATTCCTATCATGTTGAATCATCAAGTATGGGGTATTATTTGTTGCGAACATTTTGACTCAATTAGAAC